>NZ_JAXDPY010000244.1:0-18970 GCF_034668105.1 Paraburkholderia sp.
ACATGTTCCTGTTCTGGTCGAAGATCTTCGCGGTCGGCTTCGGCATGGGGGTGATCTCGGGTGTGGTGATGGCCTACGAATTCGGCACCAACTGGAGTGCGTTTTCCAGCATTGCCGGCAACATCACGGGTCCGCTTCTGACTTATGAAGTGCTGACAGCGTTCTTTCTCGAGGCCGGTTTTCTCGGGGTCATGTTGTTTGGCTGGCAACGTGTCAGTCCTCGCGCGCATTTCTTCGCCACGCTGATGGTCGCGGCGGGCACGCTCATTTCAACCTTCTGGATTCTCGCGTCGAATAGCTTCATGCAGACGCCGCAAGGATTCGCTATCGAGAATGGCCGTATCGTACCGGTCGACTGGATGAAGGTGATTTTCAATCCGTCGTTTCCGTATCGCCTCGCGCATATGACGATCGCCGCATTCATTGTCGCGGGCTTCATGGTGGCCGCGTGTGGCGCGTGGCATCTGTTGCAGGGCCGGCGCGACAAACCGGTCACGCGTAGCTTTTCGATGGCGCTGTGGATCCTGCTTGTTCTGACGCCGGTACAGATTTTCGTCGGCGACGCGCACGGCCTCAACACCCGCAAATATCAGCCGGCCAAGATCGCTGCGATTGAAGGGCTCTGGGAAACCGAGAAGGGTGGCACCGCGCTCAATCTGGTCGGTTTGCCTGACATGGACGCCGAGGTGACGCGCTATACGATCCAGATACCGCATCTGGGCAGCCTGATCCTGACGCACAGTTGGGACGGCGAGATTCGCGGCCTGAAAGATTTTCCGCCGGAAGATCGCCCGTATTCGCCGATCGTGTTCTGGACCTTCCGGATCATGGCAGGGCTTGGCATGTTGATGCTGTTGACCGCGTTGCTTGGGCTGCTGCTCAGAGTACGTGGGCGCCTCTACGAAACACGCTGGTATCAGCGTTTCGTGCTGTGCATGGGGCCTTCTGGAATCGTGGCGCTATTGGCCGGGTGGGTCACGACGGAGGTCGGCCGCCAACCCTGGACGGTCTACGGTGTCCTGCGTACCGCCGACTCCCTGTCACCGATCAGTGCGCAGCAAGCGGGCGTTTCATTGCTGATCTTTGTGCTGGTGTATTTCCTGGTGTTCGGCATGGGTGTCTACTACATGTTGAAGATGATGAAGCGCGGGCCCGAGGAGCAAAGCGAACGGCGCGGGTCCCGCCAGCATCCGGTGTTGCGCAATCGCCCGCTGGATGCGCTAGACGCACCGGCCACGCCGAAAGGAGAGTGACGCCATGCAAATCGATCTTCCCGTTGTGTGGGCCGCGATCATCGGACTCGGCGTTTTCATCTACGTGATGCTGGACGGTTTCGATCTCGGCATCGGCCTGCTGTTTCCGTTCTTCGAGGGGAAGGGCGATCGGCAAGTGATGGTCAACACCATCGCGCCGGTCTGGGACGGTAACGAAACATTCCTTGTGCTCGGCGGCGCCGGCCTTTATGGCGCGTTCCCAGGGGTCTATTCAACGCTGCTGCCCGCGAACTATCTCCCGCTGATCTTGATGGTGGTCGGCCTGATCTTTCGCGGGGCGGCGTTCGAACTGCGTGCGAAGGCCGTGAGAACCCAACATGCATGGGACCTCGCTTTCATTGGCGGTTCCGCGCTCGCGGGGTTCTGCCAGGGCATCGTGCTGGGGTCGCTGCTGCAGGGCATCAAGATCGTGGATGGCCGGTTCGCCGGTGGCCCGTTCGATTGGCTCTCGCCGTTCAGCCTGTTCTGTGGAATCGGCGTGCTCTTCACCTATGCGACGCTCGGCTGCGGCTGGCTCATCCTGAAGACGGACGGCGAGTTGCAGCACAAGATGCGCGAGGTGATGCGCCCGCTCGTGAGCGTTCTGCTTGGCGTGATCGCCGTGGTGAGTCTGTGGACCGTGATCGGCTTACCCGCGGTTGCCCACCGCTGGTTTGGCAGCGGCAATCTCGGCTGGTTTCTGCCGGTGCCGATCCTGGTCATTGCATGCGTGTGGGGCATCTTTCGCACTTTACGCCTGCAGCACGAAGCGACCCCGTTCCTTCTCACGCTCGCGCTGAGCTTTCTTGGCTACAGTGGCCTGCTGATCAGCATCTGGCCGAACATCGTGCCCCCTTCACTGACGATCTGGGAAGCGTCGTCGAGCCACTCGAGCCAGCTGTTTACACTGGTCGGCACCGTGATCGTGCTGCCGGTCATCCTCGTCTACAACTTCATGCAGTATCGCGTGTTCCGCGGCAAGGTGCGAGAAGGGGACGCCGGCTACCACTGAGATTAAGGCGCTGCCCGCGCTCTATTCCGCTTGCGTCAACGATACCGATGCTTCGCTCGACAGCATCGGGAAGGTCAGCGTCTCGCGCAGAGAAAGGCGCACTACCGTGTCGGTATGGCTCGTGTAACCAATCGACAACTCTTCGCCAGGATGCAGCGATGCAGGTTATTCATGTTGGGAGATTCCCTTGAGAGAGCCAATATTCAGCGAGCCGTCGTGACCCGGCTCGGTGGATGAAGGCGGTTCGGGTGCTTGCTCTGCTGCGGGCGCGGCTTGCGGATCGCGATCCGGGAGCGCCTCGAGCAGGGTGGCCGACGGCACGAAGAACAGACTGCCCGTGACCGCGCGGCTATAGTCCAACAGCCGGTCGTAGTTGCCCGGGGGCCGCCCGACGAACATGTTCTCCATCATCAGCTCGATCGGCTGCGGCGAACGGGGTTACTGATTCGGCGGAATGGAACGAATGTCTTAGCGCCTTCGTGATCGCCGGCCCGAGGCGGGCGTAAATATTTTGAGCGAATGACATGAAGCACATTTGCAGCCGCGCTTGCCACAGGCACTCGCGCAGTGATGCTTGGCCATCAAGAGGAGCGCAAAACCCTGTGACAGGGTTGGCGCTCGCTACGTCAGCAGATGTTATACCGGCCGGCCACTTTATGGAAACCGCGCCAAGGCTGTGGATCAGTTCGCATAGCGTAGTCGAAGCCATACGAGTCCCAACCATTCGCAACGCGGCACCCCTGCGGTTCCCGGGACTGAAAAATTGGCGCGCCTTGCGAAAGTCACTATCTTTGATGGATAGAGTCGGAGAGACAAGGAGTCGGCTTCACGATCGGGGCGAGCGGTGGACTGGCTGAGCATGCGATCAAGGACACGCTTGACGGCGAACTGGTCGCGTCGATATCCAGCAAACTGACCGCCGGCCACGTTGCGTTCATTCTCGAGGCGCAGGAGGCGTCACCGTTTGAAGTCGACAATATCGTGCTCGGTTATGGTAGGAGCGTTTTTCGCAAACCGCTTGCGTGATCACGAGCGCGAAGCGTGCGCATGCTCGTCGATGTAGACTTTGAAACAAACCAGATGCGTACCGCCGCGGACGTCCGCTAGCAACGCGGACGCCGGCACGCGTGCAGAATGGTTCGGGCCAGACTTTGCCGTGAGCGTTCTTCAGGAGTAACCGAACATGACCAGCACTGCCAGCGAAGATATCACTCGTCAGGCGATCGACGCGTTCTATCGCGCCATCGAGCAGAGAAGCGTTGAGTCGTTACGAAAGGTCGTCACGCCGGATTGGGAATATATTCCGGAGCCCCCCGGAGTGGCGCTGGGACCCGCCCGATGGTGCCGATGTTCGCCGACATCGCTGCCGCACTTCCCGATATGAAGGTCACCATTCTCGACCTGCTGATTCATGGGGACCGGGTGGGTGTTCGCGCGGAGATCAATGGCACTCAAACGGGGAAACTGCTCGGCATTGCCGCAAGTTCCAAACACATTCATTTCGCGATTCACTCTTTTCACCAGATGCGCGGAAACCTGATTGCGAAAACATGGCACCTCGAAGACTGGCTGTCTGTGTTCCGGCAACTTGGACAGTTACCCACCACACTTGAGCAGCACTGAGCACGACATGTCATGCGCGCACGCGCAGGCGTCAGGACGGTGTGTTGACGCTAGTGATGCATGGCGGCGGAAATCAGAAGATGAAACGGGAGCACGAGGAGTGCCGTCCCGGCGACACCGAGCACCCATAATCCAACGAACCATAGCAGGCGTTGGCGAAACGTCTTGCTGGACTCACTGCTTGTTTGTGGCATGGCGTTCCTCACCGTCGGCTCGTGATGCGGGCTAGTGACGCAGGCTAGTGATGTGGGCTGCGTGATACGCAATCGACCCAGCGTGAAAGCGCACCCGCGATCGCAACCACAACGCTATGCGCGGATCGCGAAGTTTTGCGCGTAAGCCATGGATACCGTGTCGTTGCCCCACACCTTGCCGTCCATCAGTATATGAGAATGCTCGTCGTCTGGCACCGCCACTCCGACTTGCGCCGCGGCATCGCGATACAACTGCGTCTGATTGATTTGCGCCGCGATTTGCGCATAATCCGCGCGGGCGTCGATCATGCCCCAGCGATCGAACTGCGTGAGGAACCACGCACCGTCGGCGGCGCGCGGGTAGTTCACCGCGCCGTCGTCGAAGAACCGCACGGGCTGCCCCTGCCGCGCTGAGCCGGCGATGTCGTTGCCGAGCCGCGCCGCGATCAGCGCTTCATCGATACCGATGAACTCGGGGCGCGCGAGCCAGCGCGCAATCTCCTCGCGATGTCCCGCACCGTCCAGCCAGCGGCACGCTTCGAGCATGGTCCGCACCAGCGCTCGCGCCGCATTGGGATTCGCGCCGACAAAATCGCGCCGGCACGCCAGCACTTTCTCGGGATGATCCGGCCACACTTCGCTCGTATAGGCGACCGTCCTGCCGACGCCCCGCGCCTCAGCCATCGCGTTCCACGGTTCGCCGACGCACAGGCCATCGAGTTTGTCCTCAGCGAGCGCGGCGACCATTTGCGGCGGTGGAATCACGACGCTCTCGATATCGCGCAACGGATGCACGCGTTGCGACGCGAGCCAGTAGTACAGCCACATCGCGTGAGTGCCGGTGGGAAAGGTCTGCGCGAAGACCGGCTTGCGGCCGAGCGTCGCCAACGCCTGGGGCAAGGTGCCGTGTTCGGCCCATGCATCGGCGAGGCGATTCGAGAGCGTGATCGCCTGGCCGTTCCGATTGAGCACCATCAGCACGGCCATATCCGTTTGCGGACCGCCGAGGCCGAGTTGCACGCCGTAGACAAGACCGTAGAGCGCATGCGCCGCATCGAGATCGCCCGACAGCAGTTTGTCGCGCACGGCGGCCCATGACGGCTGCCGGCACAACTCCAGCGTCAATCCATGGGCGTGGCCGAACTCGAGCAGCTTCGCGGCGACGAGCGGCGCGGCATCGGACAGTGCGACAAAGCCGAGCCGCAGATGGGTTTTCTCGAGGCCCGCGGACGCGGACCATAGGGGGTGGGAGGCGGCAGAGTTCATAGGCGGCGCTTCATTTGAGCGAATCCGCCGACGCGATGACGGCACGCGCGACTTCGGCGAGCTTGACGCCCTGGTTCATTGCGCGCTTGCGCAGATTGGCGTACGCGGCGGGTTCGGTGAGCTTCTGTTGATCCATCAGCAGGCGTTTGGCGCGATCGATCAGCTTGCGCTCAGTGAGTTCGTTCTCGACTTGCGCGAGGCGTTCTCGCAACTGCGACTCCTGCGCAAAGCGTGCGAGCGCAACTTCGAGAATCGGCGCGAGCCGTTCGGTGGCGAGGCCTTCGACGAGGTAGGCCGTGACGCCGGCGCCCACCGCGTCGCGGATTAGCTGCTGGTTCGCGTCGTGACTGAACATCAGGACCGGACGTGGCGCGGTGGCATTCATGACCGCGAGTTGTTCGAGCGTGTCACGCGACGGCGATTCCGTATCGATGATGATGACGTCCGGCCGTTCGCTTTGAACCACGCGGTGCAGCGCTTGCGGCGTCGCCGTGCCGGCCAGCATCTCGTAGCCAAGTCGTGCAAGGGCGTCGCGCAGATCGCCTATCGGCTTGTCGGTATCGGTTACGAGGAGAACGCGCAGCATGGGGGTGGGTTTATCGACGGCTGACTATCGATAAAGCAACCTGTATGCCAGTGCTGAGTGATTGCATCGAGGGCAACGCAATCAGGGGCTTGCGCATGGGACTGGCAAACAGACGGCACGAGGGGTCGCACCCGCGCGGGGCATGAGTAAGACATGCACCGAAGCGGCGCATGAAAAGCTAAGCACCGAGCAGGTGCAACTCAGCGTGACGTTAGCGTGAGCGGCTCACGCAGCACGAGCGGGGCGACATCGGCGCAGCGCTACGCGCGCCGGCACCGTCAGCCAGGCGCTACCGGCGGCGAGACAAAATTCAATGAACGCAAGGCCTGGCTGCCGGTGCGTCACGCCACAGTTGCAGCGCGGCCCGCACGTCTTTGACAACGGGATCCCACTCACCGAGTTCCCGCTGCCGGAACAGGCGCATTGACGGATACCATGGGCTATCCGTTCTGCCGGTCAGCCATCGCCACTCCGAATAGGCGGGGACTAGCACCCAAACGGGAAGTCCGGCCGCACCGGCGAGATGAGCCACCGACGTGTCGACGGTAATCAGCAGATCGAGGGTCTGCAGGATTGCCAGCGTGTCGGTGAAGTCGTTGATTGCGGGGCCCAGCGTGTGCAACTCGTACTCATGTGCCAGGCCTTCGCTTTCACGCTCGCGGTCGCCTTTTTGCACGGAATACCACGTGATCCCGCTAAGTCCAAACAGCGGCCGTAGTGCAGCTAGCCGAATAGACCGGTAACGGTCGAGTGCATGGTTTGGACTGCCCGCCCATACCACGCCGACGCGTTTATTTTCGGCGTGCGTCCCGTCCGACGAAATCGTTTCGAGACGAGCCTGCCATTGGCGCCGCTTTTCCGGCGCCGCTGTCAGATACCGCATGGCGACGGGGAGCATCGGCACGGCGAGTTTCATATGTTCCGGCATCCTTAGCATCGTGCACCAGTAGTCGTACGGTCCGGCCGGCATGGTGGTGAATGCGGCTCGCACGCCCGTCATACGGCTGGCCAGTGCCGCGACCGGCTCGCTGACGAGTACATCGACGGTGGCGTGTTGCCGATGCAGCCATTCGGCGAATCGGATGAACTGGATCTGATCGCCGAGCCCTTGTTCGCCCACGAGCAGAAACCGGCAACCCCCAACGGCTTCCCCTTTCCATTCGCGAAAGACGGGCCGGACTCGCTCCGTCTGCCTGTCCGGCAGGTCATGGAACCATTTGTATCGCTTCCAGCCTTCTTCGAATTCGCCCAGAGCGAGCAGCACGCCCGCAAGATGAAATTGCATGTGTGGGTTATCGGGCAGAAGCCGTGCCGCTTCCATGCTGTGCGGCCGGCTCTCTGCGACCCTGCCGCTTATGCTGAGTGCGCGCGCCGCGTTGTGATGCAGGAGCGCGTGGTGCGGATCGATAGCGAGACCTTGCCTTGCGACACTGAGCGCGTCGTCGAAACGATCGCTTGTGTTCAGTACGACGGCTAGCGCTTTCAGTGCGGTGGCGTCGCCGGCAAAGCGGGTTCGTATCCGTGTGATCGCATCGGCAAGCTGGTGCGTATGGGCGGCCTTTGCGAGTACGGTAATCAACCCGAGTCCATCATCCAGGCTGCCCGGATCGAGCGTCCATGCGCGGTGCCAATAGTGCACGGCGCGCTCGGGCTGCCCGAGTTGCGCATGGATGCGGGCGAGAGCCCGCAGCGCATGGTGCAACCCCGGTTCGATATCAATCGACTTCTCATAGTGGGTGATCGCCTCCGTGAGGTGGCCGCCTTGCCGCAGACAATCTGCGAGGTTCCTGTGAAGACTGGCCGTACTCCCTGCAAGGCGGATGGCGCGCCGATAGAACGCTTCAGCCGATGTGTGATCGCCCATCGACGCAGCAAGCAGGCCCGCATGCTCCCCTATGTCAGCCCGCTCCGGGGCGACCTGCAGTGCCTGCTCCAGGTAGCCGCGAGCCTGCTCCATGTCGTTGGTATGAACGCACGCGAGTCCCAGGCGATGCAACGCGTGAGCGTCGCGTGGGCGCACGCTGAGCACCTTCCGGTAAGCGACGATCGCCTCTGTCATACGCCGGGCGGAAAAATGCGCGTCCGCGCGCGTGACGAGCGCCTCGACGTCTCTGTCATCGTTCTTGAAACGGGGAATTCTGAAAATCAAAAGGAGGTCCTGATACAGGCTTGTCGTGCGCGGCGGGTCGCCCCTGCGGTCCGCGGCAGGGGCGGGGATGTCATTCCGTGGTCGCCGTCTTATTGTGTATAAGACGCCAGAACGGAAGCGCCGCGCACGGTTGCGTTAGTGGCACTCACGATGCCGTAGTAAGTCCCTGACGCCGGCTTGGAGAGCGTGCAGGTCGCATTCGCACCCTTGGTCCAGACGGTCCCGCACTCAGGGTGAAGCACGGAAGGCGTGCCCGCTCTCAGATACAGCGTTCCGGTTTCGCCGTTGGCGCCGGGTGCAAGGCTGAAAGTGAGGCTCTTTACGCCGGCAGGAACGTCCAGTGCGAAATACCGCATATCGCCTGAGGATGCCGAGAACGTTGTCGGAACATTGGGGCTGATGTCGGTAATGGCCGGTGGGATGACCCGGAACGGGCGCGTCAGGCGGCTAACGGCCCCGGTGTTATCCGTCACGGTGAGGGTGATTTCGTAAATGCCGGGATAGTCGTAGTTCACGGTTGGATTGACCGATTGCGCACGCGTCAGATCGGCGCCACCCGCGCCGAAATTCCACGACCATGACTTGATGGGCACACCCCGCGCGGTAGAGAGGTCGGTACATGACACTTGCATCAGCGTCGGACTTTCCGTGCACTTGAAGTCCGCCGCGGCGGGAATCTTTCCGGATCTCGCGGCAACGACAGTTGCGTTCGCATCCAGAATGCCGCGCCCGAGCGCCTGATCCGGTTGACCGGTGGGAAAGGGCTGCGCATTCTGTGCGAGCAGGGTTCGCATTTCCGCGGCGCTCAGAGGCGTGGGCGCCACAGACTGGGCGAGCGCGATAACGGCGCTGACCATGGGCGTCGCCATCGACGTGCCGTTCATGAACGCATAGGCTTCAGCCCGCGGCGCCATGGTCCCGCTGTTGTAAGTGGACCAGATCGAGTCGGCCGGCGCCGCGAGATCGACACTCGCGCCGAAGTTCGAACCGATCCACCTTGCGCCATAGCGATTACTACCGCCGACATTGATGACGTTGCGGCAATTCGCGGGTTCGAAATTCGTCGCGCTGGTCTGATCGTTGCCCGCTGCCGCGGTCACCACGGCACCCTGACTGACTGCATAGTCGATCGCGTTCTGGAATGTCGTTTCGCAGATTCCGTTACCACCCAGGCTCACATTGATGACCCTGGCCGGGTGGGCGTTGGCGGGCACGCCCGGAATACTGCCGCCCGCGGCCCAGACGATGCCGTCGGCGATATCGGACGTATAGCCTTTCCCGCACCCGTTCATCACCCGGACCGGCACGACCTTCGCCGCGGAAGCAATGCCGGCGATACCCAGGCCATTGTTGGCCTGCGCGGCCATGATGCCCGCGACATGTGTGCCGTGCCACTGGACCGAACACGTCTCTGTCGTGATGCCCGGATTGCTGCCGTTGCCGCCGCGGTTGTTAGCGGTGAAATCGTAGCCGGGCAGGATGTTGGCATCCAGGTCGGCATGACTCGTTACGCCGTTATCCACTAACGCGATCACGGACCCGGAACCGTTAGCCATATCCCACGCACTCTCAGCGCGGATGCCCGGATAGGGCGTGGCAGGTTTCAGGTTCGAGGCCAGACTCCATTGCCTGAAATACTCCGGATCGGTCGGAACCATGGTTGTCGACATCTCCGTGTCGGGTTCGACATAGTCGACGTCAGGATCCGATGCGATAGCGCGCATGAATGCCCTGGTCTCTTTCGCCGTCAGCTTGCGTTCCGTTGTCAACACGTCGGCGCCGGTGCCCATGCGGCGCATGTGGCGCGCCTTCGACGGGAAAGCGTTTGCCAGCCGATCAAGCTTTGACTGGACCGCCGACGCCGCTCCGCGCTCGGCGGTGCCGGCTTTGTACTTGACGATAAAGCGGTCGCTGGACGCGTCGGGCGAAAGGCTGGTCATATTCATCTTCAGCGCCGTTTCCAGTGGAAGGGTGTCCGAACTGACGCTGCTTGCACTGCTTGCCGCCGCCGCGACCGGCTCTTGAGCTGCGGGAGCCGTATCGCTGGCGCTGCTTGCGCCGCACGCCGCGAGTGCGAGCGAAAGCGAAATACCGGCTGCGCTCGCTAATACACTGCGCGCGGCTGCTTTGGACCACAGCACGCCCATGTAGGCCGTTGTTCTACGAGAGCCGTTCCGCACGCCCTCATCTCTCTTGTGTTTCACGTTTTATTCCTGGTACGACATACAGAAATGATTGCCCCTGTTTGATGAAGTAGCCGTACTGCGGTCATCAGTGGTGTCACAGCCCGGGGCCATCATCTGATCAGACGGCGCGGACTGTTTCTAGACGGGATTAAGATTCCTAACTAATGACCGGTGGTGACGACTGGGTGGTACGTGACCCTCTGCGGCTTGTTTGTCAGCCAGTCAGGTTCTTGTGTTTGGATGGGTGCTGGATAGCTTGAATGAGATCATAAATATCCTGATTGATATAAACAATCAGGAGTTTCTATTTGTCCGTCAGATAACTTACCCGTCGCGTAAGACTATTGATGTGTGCGCGCACCGGCCAACGGATCAAATCGGTCTGGCGACCAAGGTGGAAAGGGGAATGGCCAGAATGGCCGAGGGAGTCGCGTGCAGTTGCGTGGAATTGCGCGTATTGCGCACCGGGTGGTGCGCGTTGCGGCGGTGGGGCTAAACGAAGGCTTGCTGGCTGCCGCGCCAGCAAGCGAGCATCAAAGCAAGTCCGCCCCGCTCAATGCCATTTCGCGTCACTGCGTGGCGAAAAGAAGAGACTCACCATGATCATGGCGGCAATGCTAACGGCCAGCATGACCCAGGCGGCTCCGAACCCGCCCGTCCAGCTGCGGACCATGCCGGCAAAAACGGGCGCGATGGCCGCAACAACAAAGCCGACCCCTTGCGTCAACGCGACGAGTTTTCCGGCCACGCCGTGGTACGCCGAATGGTCCATGGCCGTCACGAGTGTCAGGGAGAAAGTTCCGCCAAGCCCGGCGCCGGCAACCCCGACCCTTCGACCTGCTCCGCGGACGAGCACATGCGAATCATCGAAGCGCTCGACGCCGGCGATCTGCATGCGGCACTGGTGGCGATGCATGAACACCTGTCGGAGTTGGAGGCGCGCGTGGTCGCGCAGGTACGCAAGCGTGCCGCCGAAGAGGATCTCGGCGCGGTGCTCGGGGTGTAAAGAAGGGCGCAGCGAAGAGACGCAGCGGGCGCAGTAGATGGGGCGCGGTAGATGGGACGCAGCGCGGTGCGCGAGGGTGCGCAGCTCGTGCGACGCCGCGGCGCGCCGCTCAGGCTCGAGTCAACGAGTCCAGCCGGAGGAGGCGCGCGAAACGTTTCGCGAACAACAAACCCATGATGGGTCACGCAATCACCGATCAGAAATCAGCTAAGTGAGCAGCTGAATGAGCGGGCAGCGTGCCGCCAGCCTTAACGGCGACGGAATTGCGTATTGCGTGCGCCGCCGCCACCGGTGGCGCGCTCGTCTTTGTGACGGAAATTGATCCGGCCTTTGGTCAGATCGTAAACCGACAGTTCCAGCGTCACGCGGTCGCCCGCGAGAATACGGATATGGTTCTTGCGCATGCGTCCGGACGCGTAAGCGCCAACCACGACGCCGTTGTCGAGCGTCACGCGGTAACGGCTATCCGGAAGTACTTCGTCGACGATACCGTCAAGTTCAAGCAGTTCTTCTTTCGCCATGCATAACTCCTGGTCGATGGGATAAGGGGTGTTGAGTCGTTTGGCGAGGCCGCCCGGCACAACATCTGATACGGTGGACAGTTGGTTTTCAGGCCAGCTGCGTTGCGGTAACAGCCGATTCGCTGATATTACCGCTCAAAGATCGGCAACGGACTGGCCGTCTACACGGCCGTCGATCAATTGTTCGGCGTGGGCCATGCACGCGATGCGCGCCTTGCCCGTGCCGTCGAACGGAAACAGGTACTGCAGACGGAACACACGCCCGTCGGCCGCCGGATTGGCGCCTACGCGGCAGATGCGCACCGAAGCGTCGTAACCGGCGTCCGGATTGCGGCTCGTCTGGCCGTCCGCCGGGCGGCGCGGATAGACGAGCGGGTGGATTTCATAACCCTTGTACGTTTTGACCACTGAATTCATGAAGCACGTGTCCTGTATTACGTGGCCCTCGTGTCACGTGTGTTACGCGTGGCACGACGGGCCCGGCGGCGCAGCACCCTGGGGCGCGCCGCCATGGAAAAAGGTTGGCACAGGCCCGATGGCAAGGGCATGAGCGCGGCCGCGCAAAGTCGCGGATTCGATGGAGAAGAAACACGCTGATGTCGCGCAGACATCGGGCGCGTAAAAGCTGAACAACTCAGCTGCACAACTCGCGACGGCGAATGCAGGCGGCGCATTGCCGGAGTGACGGGATCGCTGACAGGCAGCGGTCGAACAGTCGGGGGTGGTGCGGAGACGCCGATTGATACTGTGCTTGGTACTGCCGCTTGTATTGCCCGCGTAGTGCTGATAGTACGGATGCGCAATACAGCTATTCCAATATGATGCACTAAATAGGGCTAATTGGATAGCAAAAAGTTCTGCGCGCGGGCAAATCGCCCAGCCGGCGGGCTTTGGGCAAGAAACGGGCGCCGCGCGCGGCATCCCGGGAGAGGACTGTCACGCCGCGTGGGCGGTCGCGCCGTGAATGCAACGCGAACGCGAGGCACGAATTCAGCGCCAGCACGGACGCTGACGTGCTGATGGACCCTGAACTGGGAAGGCGAAGGCGGAGGCGAACGCGCAGGCGCAGGCGGAGGCAAGCGCGCAGGCGGCCTTCAGCGGGCGGTTTCGGCAACGCGCTTTTGCAATTCGCGTGAAGCGGCGAGCGGAATGCGCGCATCGTCCCAGCCGGCCAGCCACTCGACTTCCTTCGACGTAAAAATCTGCCCGTGATTGCGCAGCGTGTATTGCAACGAATCGATGATGTGATTGCGGATGATTTCCGGCGTGCCTTTGTCATCGAGCACGGCGCGAAACGCTTCGAGCGTGGCCATCTTTTGCTCCGTGGAATAGTGGGTTCTTTATCGCACGAAAAAAAATCGCTCGCCAAGCGGACAAAAATCGCCGGGTGCGGACGCAACAAGCGGAACGGGTGAGCAGGATGTCATCGAGCAGCCATCAAAGCCCCGCGCGCGATGCGGCCCCGCAATAAAATAGCCGCTGCGCGTGTCAGCAGGCCATCGTGGTCGCTGCCGCCGGTTGGGGTCGTTACAATGGCGAGTTGCCGCGCTTGGCCGCCCGGCATCGTTATGCCTGTCCCTTGTGCTTGCCCCGCTTGCCGGCCATGACTTCGGCGCGCCGTTTGGACTGCCCCGAGTTGCTTTCGGCTCATAGGGCAAAGCCAGCGCCGCATCCTCGAACACTGCGATTTCTCAATGCGCAAGACAACTGTCCCTCCTGTGAAAGATCTGCTGCTGGACCGCTACGCACCCATTGCGGATGGCATCGCGGCGCTGTTCTATCCGTGCGCCGAAGTCGTGATTCACGACCTGCGCGATCAGACCATCGCGTATCTCGTGAACAACCTGTCGAAGCTCGAAGTCGGCGGTCCCTCGGTGCTGGATGAAGTCCACTACGCGGCGCGCGGCCGGACCATCGGGCCGTATGAGAAGCTCAATTGGGACGGCCGCCGCATGCGCTGCGTGAGCAACATCCTGTTCGACGACGACGGCAAGCCAGCCGGCATGTTGTGCATCAACTTCAACATTGCGGTGTTCGAGGATGTGCGCTCCACGCTCGATCTGTTCATCAAGGGCGGCAATCTGACGGACGCGCCCGCGGAGGAACTGTTTCGCGACGACTGGCAAGACCGGATCAACACCTTCCTGCATACGTGGCTGCGCGAGCGGCAAATCGGCATCAATGCGCTCACGCGCGAACACAAGCGTGAAATCGTCGAGGCGCTGCACGGACAAGGCGCGTTTCGCGGCCGCAGTTCCGCCAACTATGTGGCCGCCGTGCTGACAATGGGGCGTGCCACCGTCTACAAGATTCTGAAGCAGATGAAAGAGGGCGGCTGAGGGCCCTCGAATCGCGATGACAAGGGGCCATCCATTGCCCCGTGCACTATCGCGGCTGCTTCGCCCCGCCTTCGGTCTGAGCGCGCAGACGCTCTTCCTGGGCACGCAACTCCGGCGTCAGTTCCGCGCCGAAATCATCGGCATCGAACACCGGCCGGATCTCGATCTCGCTTTCGCCTTCCATTGGATTGGGGCAGCGCCTGACCCAATCGACGGCTTCTTCCATCGACTTGACCTGCCACAGCCAGAACCCGGCGACGAGTTCCTTGGTCTCCGCGAACGGTCCGTCGATCACGCTCCGCCGGCTGCCTGAAAAGCGCACCCGCTTGCCTTTGGCACTGGGGTGCAAACCTTCGCCCGCGAGCATCACGCCGGCCTTGACGAGTTCCTCATTGAATTGGCCCATTGCCGCAAGCAATTCCGTGGTGGGCATTTTGCCGGCCTCTGATTCGCTTGTAGCCTTCACGATCACCATGACGCGCATTGTCCTTTCTCCTTGAGTGAGTTGTGGGAGCCGCTCGGACCCGAATCGAATCAGGATCATAGCGGCCCTTACTGCTACGACGAACCGGAACGACTGAAATCGACGTCGAGCGCGCGCTTATCTTTCTCGGGCCGGCACGGGTTTAAAATGACGGCCCCAACAAAACCACGTGCTCTATCTCAGAGGACGTCGGTCCGTTCAAGAAATTCCGTCAAGCGGGACAGGAGTAGCTAAATGGTGCGTTATCGATACTACAAGGTGGCATCTATGAACTGATTGCGAAGCCACGCTGGAGTCCGATCCGACGGTCACGATGATCGTCTGCAAGGCGAGCAATGATACGATCTGGACGCGTCCGGCTTCGGTGTTTTTCGAGCTGGTCGAAGTGGAAGGCGTCAAGGTGCCGCGTTTTGCACCCATCAATCAGGCCGGCCCGTTCGAGCGTTTTTGCAAGGGCGATCGGATCCGAAAAACGCGCACCGTCAGGTCAATACAAACAGGAAATCTGAATGCGTCTATTGCTTGCCATCATTCTGCCGTGGTTTCAGTTCTTCACGATTGGCCGGCCGTTCGCCGGCATCATCTGCCTGATCCTGCAGATCACACTGATCGGCTGGATTCCGGCCGCGATCTGGTCGGTGTACGCACTGAGCCAGTACAACACCGACAAGAAAATCGCCCGGGCAATGGGCAACGGCCGCTAAGGCTGAATGCGATGCGCCTCGCCGCGCGGCTGTAATTCAACCGCGTCCGGCGCTTCGATCACCACGTCGGTTTCAGCGATCGCCACGCACGGCAGGATATAGCCTTCCGCTTTTTCTTCGCGACTCAACCCCGGCCACTCGATCGTGTAGCGCACACGACCCGCGGTCATTTTGCAGAGGCAGGTGCGGCACGTGCCATTGCGGCACGAGCGCGGCAGACGCAGGTTGGCGAAGCCGGCGGCTTCGAGGATTGTGAGCGAGTCGGGCGCTTCGAAGCTTTGGCCGAGGGGCTCGACGCGAACTGAAAAAGCGCGTGGGCTGTCAGTCATGAGTGGATTCGAGGCGAATGCGCAAAAAGTCGGACTTCGACTGTACACGGTGGCGCGCAGTCGTGCGCTGCGGCGCTCCCAGGCTCGCAGGCCGATCCAGCCACCCACGCAGTACGCGCGTGCAGACCCATTCAATGCGTGCCGCTACGCCGCAAGTACTTGTACACCGTGTTGCGCGCCAGTCCCAATTCGCGTGCCGCCGCCGAGACATTGCCGCTATGCCTTGCGAGCGTTTGGGCGATCAGCGTGGATTGCCATTCATCCATACGGGCGGGCGTTGCGGGCGTGTCGAGCGCGCGCGGCGCCGCGCCATTTGCGCGTGCCAGATCGAACCGCGAAACACTGCCACCTGCTTCAGATGCGGCGCTCGTGCCGCCGTGACTGACGCAATCCTGCAGAAAATCCTCCGGCAAATCCTCGAGTTCGATCTGTTCCGTGCCTTCGGCCATGATGCTCGCGGTGCGCAGCACGTTAGCCAATTGCCGTAGATTGCCTGGCCAGCGGCATTGCGCAAACCGTTCCAGCACCTCATCGGACACCCGGCGCGGCAAACGCTCGCCATCCGGCTGCAACGCCAGCATGCGCTCGACGAGCGCCGCCAGATCGCTGCGCTCGCGCAGCGGCGGCAGGGTCACCGCCAGGCCGTTGATCCGGTAATACAGGTCTTCGCGGAAGGAGCCGGCCTCGATCATCGTGCGCAGATTGCGGTGGGTCGCGCAGACGATGCGCAGATCGACCGGAATCGCACGCGTGCCGCCGAGCGGCACGACGGTACGCTCCTGCAGCACGCGCATCAGGCGCACTTGCTGGGCGAGCGGCATATCGCCGATTTCGTCGAGGAACAGGGTGCCGCCATCGGCCTGCACGATCTTGCCGACGCTGCCGCGTTTTTTTGCGCCGGTGAAGGCGCCGTCCTCGTAACCGAACAACTCGGCCTCGATCAGCGTTTCGGGCAGCGACGCGCAATTCAGCGCGACGAAGGGCGCGGCCCGCCGCGGCGAATCGTGATGGATCGCGCGGGCAAGCCACTCCTTGCCGGTGCCGGTTTTGCCGAGGACGAGAATCGGAATATCGCGCCCGCGCAGTTTGGCGACGCGCCGCAGGATGGCGGAAACTTGCGCGTCGCCGGTATCGAGCGTTTCGAGCGTGGCGAGAGGCGCGGGTTCGCAGGACCGGGTCGCGGCACGCGTGCCGCGGGACGTGGCCGTACGTGCCGCGTCGGAAAAGCTTTCTGCCGAGGCAACCGAACCCACATAGCGCGGCGCCGCGAATTCGCCGCGCGCGACCACGCGCACACCGCTCGGCAGCGTCAGCAGACTATTTTCGCCGGGCACGCGCGCGATCTGCTGCAACAGCCGGGATAACGCCACGCCGAACAGTGCGTCGAACGGCTGCCGGGTCAGCTCGGCGAGCGGCTGCCCGAATTGAAACAGCGCGCTGCGATTCGCCGACAGGAACGTGCCGTCCGGCGCGAACGCGGCGAGCCCTTCGTACAGCGTGCCGATGAATTCCGCGCGCGCGTGAAAGTGGATGCGAATGGCGTCGACGAATTGATTGGAGAACAGATGATTTTCGATCATCTGCGCCGACATCCGCACCAGCGCGAGCGTGTGCTTGTGAAAGCCGCGTGTGTCGCCGCTGACGTCGAGCGCACCGATGGTGCGCCCGAACGGATCCGCGATGGGCGCGCACGAACAGGTGAGGATGCGATTCGCGTGCAGAAAGTGCTCGCCGGCGTGCACGACAGTCGGCTGGCCGTCGACGAGCGCGGTGCCGATCGCGTTCGTGCCGCGATCCGCTTCGGCCCATGACACGCCCGGACACAACGCGACGCGGTTGGCTTTTTCGACGAAGTCGCTGTCACCGAGACTGTGAAGAATCACGCCATGATTGTCGGTGAGCAGCACCATGCTTTGCGTGTCGACGATCTGCGCATGCAGCGTCTCCATCACGGGAAGCGCATGGGTATAGAGCGACTGGTTGCGATCGACGAGCTCGCGCAGCGCGGGGCGGCGCAGCGGATGAAAGTCCGGTGTTTCCGACGCCCGCAAGCCGACTTCGAGCGAGCGTGCATGAGCTTGCGCGATGACATCTGGCCGGCCGATAGTGGGCGGCGTGGCAGGACGATGGCTCAAGACATGTCTCCGGTTAGCGGACCCGGCGGGGGCGTTGCCCGCCGTTGCGTTGCGCAATGCAACATACGCGAATGCGGCCGAACACCGATATTACAGGACGAAACAGGACCCTGGCGAAAGCCGCGCGGTGGGGACGAGCCGCGTCGCACTGGGGAGGAACGACGCCGCAAAAGACCACGCCCGGCACCAAAATCGAGCAAACAACAAGGAAAACTTGCGCCGCGCCCGAACTCGTCTACAGTGGATCAAATCACCTCCGCGGGGCGCGAAGTACAACGGCTCGCACGGCGGGGTGACGGACCCGCGCCACCGGCATTCGACAGGGAGAAAAAAGCGCTGCAGGTGCGACCAGACTCAACCAGCGTGCGCAGTACCAATCAACCCATGCGCAGCACCCAACCCATCAGGTGAACGCCCATGCAGATCCTATTCCCGAACGAAACTCCTGAATATTCAGGTCGCGAACTTACCTTGGCGTTCCCGGCGATGGTGGATGGGCAAAGGGTGGAGTGCATGATCACGGCTGAAGCGCTGGAAGATCACTTCGGCGCCGCCTCGCCGCGTCTGGAGGACATGGTCGGCGCGTTCGACGCGCACCGCGCGCGGATCGAAGCCGCGACGCGGCGTTTGCTATCGGAAACGCGGGCGCAATGTCTGGTGCTGAGGAGCGGCTACGTGCGTTTCTATGAAGCGAACTGGCGCAACTGAGCGAAGCCGCGCCGCGTGAGTCGAGTTTTGCTACTCCGCGCGGCGGTGTGTTCCAGGTGCCGCGGCACAAGACCGGGAGCGGATCAAACCATCCGCCGCAGTGTCCGGTCCTTGAACACCACATGATGCGCGATCGCCGCCAGCGCATGCAATCCGATCACCCAGTAAAACGCATTGCCAAGCCACACATGTGCGGTCTTGAGCAACGGCCGCGCAATCGGATCCGCGCCGAGCAGCGTGTAATTGAAATTGATCCAGGCCAGCGTCACCGGATGTCCGCCGGCATTGGTCATCAGGATGCCGAGCAGCGGCTGCGCGAAGATAAAGACGTACAACGCGAGATGCGCGACCCGCGCCAGAAACGCGAGCACGCGATTGCCTTCGATTTCCGCGGGCGCGCCGGCCCACAGCCGCCATAGCAGGCGCAGGACCGCCAATCCCAGCACGAGAGTGCCGGCCCAGAAATGCACGCTGC
>NZ_JAXDPY010000245.1:0-18121 GCF_034668105.1 Paraburkholderia sp.
CGGCCGTGTTTGCGCCGTACAACTTGAGTGTCGAAAACTACACGCCGCTGCTGTGGTTGTTCGAAGGCTTTACCTCTTACTACGACGATCTGATCCTCGTGCGCACAGGCCTGATCTCGCAAGACGA
Organism: Paraburkholderia sp.; assembly: GCF_034668105.1. Classification (GTDB taxonomy): domain Bacteria; phylum Pseudomonadota; class Gammaproteobacteria; order Burkholderiales; family Burkholderiaceae; genus Paraburkholderia. The sequence goes on from NZ_JAXDPY010000245.1 coordinate 128, forward strand.
TTATCTCGGCATGCTCGGCAAAGTGATCGGCGGCGTGTTGCGCGGCAGCGGCCGGCTGAAACAGACGGTGGCCGAAAGCTCGTTCGACGCGTGGGTCAAATACTATCGGCAGGACGAAAATGCCCCGAACGCGATCGTCAGCTACTACACCAAGGGTTCGCTCGTCGCGCTCGCCTTCGATCTGACGATCCGCGCGCAGACCAACAACCGCAAATCGCTCGACGACGTGATGCGTCTCTTGTGGCAGCGCTTTGGCCGCGACTTCTATCGCGGCAAGCCCGTCGGCGTCGAAGAAAGCGAGATCGAGGCGATTTTTGCCGAAGCGACCGGTGCGCAACTGGGTGAGTTGTTCGCCGAAGCCGTGCACAGCACGCACGATCTACCCCTCGACACGCTGCTCGCGCCGTTTGGGGTCACGCTCGCCCCGGAACTGGACAAGAACGGCAAACCGTCGCTCGGTGCGCGCGTGCGCGGTGGCGCGGATTGCGCGCTCGCGGCGGTTCACGAAGGCAGCGCGGCGCAGAAAGCTGGCCTTTCGGCCGGCGATGTGCTGATCGCGCTCGACGGGCTGCGAGTGACCGGCTCGAATCTTGATTCCCTGTTGTCGCGCTATTTGCCGGGTGCAAAAGTCGAGGTTCACGCCTTCCGCCGCGACGAGCTCCGCACCGCGCAAGTCAAGCTGGACGGGCCTGAGGTGGCGCGCTACAAGCTCACCGTGAACGACAGCCGGCCGGCGGCGCGCAAGGCGCGCGAGCGCTGGCTGGAAAGCTGATCGTAATCCGGGTCGGCGATAATCGACCCTTCAAAGCGCGGGATTGTTCTACCAGTGCAACAATCCTTCGCTGCCGGACGGCTTTTTCCCGGGCCGGTAAAAAATCACAATGGCTCCACTCGCGCAAAACTGCGCGCCCCTACTGGAGTCAATCATGACCACGATCCTGCAAATCAACTCGGCAGCCCGCTCACAAGGCGCGAACTCGACGCTTCTCGTCAACGAGCTGACCGCAAAGCTGCAACAATCGAATCCGGGCGCGCACGTCGTCGTCCGTAACCTGCAAGCTGAACCGTTGCCGCACCTGGACGACGCCGTCCTCGGCGCGTTCTTCACGCCGGCTGACCAGCGCACGCCGGAACAAGTCGCGATCGCTGCGCGCAGCGAAGCGCTGATCGCCGAACTGCAAGCCGCCGACATCGTCGTGATCGGCGCACCGATGTACAACTTCGGCATCTCGTCGCAACTGAAGACGTACTTCGACTTCATCGCACGCGCCGGCATTACGTTCCAGTACACGGCAAATGGTCCGGAAGGTCTCGTGAAGGGTAAGAAGGTATTCGTGGTGTCGGCTCGCGGCGGCAAGTATCTGGGCACCCCGAACGACAGCCAAACGCCGTACCTGAAGAGCTTCCTGGGCTTCCTCGGCATGACCGACGTGAACTTCATCTACGCTGAAGGCCTGAACATGGGCCCGGACGCCGCGACTGCCGCATTGGCTGGCGCGCGTGAAGCGATCGCTGCTGCGTAAGATGTGAGGTGTGTCCCGCGCCGGGCAATTGCGGCGCGGTGGAATGAAAAAACGCCACGGGGTGCGATTCCGTGGCGTTTTTGTTTTTTGCTGTCCTCTACGCCTCTACACTACGCGAGCATCTGTGCCTCGTCGGGCAAGCGCCAGTCGATCGGTTCACGGCCATGCTGCGCGAGATATTCGTTGGCCTTCGCAAAATGCCCACAGCCGAGGAATCCGCGATGCGCCGACAAAGGCGACGGATGCGGCGCTTCCAGCACGTAATGCGACTTGCCGCCGAGCAGCGCGCGTTTGGCTTGCGCATGCGCACCCCACAGCATGAATACGAGGCCGTCGTGACGCATGGCCAGTTCGTGGATCAGCGTATCCGTGCATTTTTCCCAGCCACGTTTAGCGTGACTCGCAGCCGCATCGCGCTCGACGGTCAGCACCGTGTTCAACAGCAGTACGCCCTGTTTGGCCCACGTGTCGAGGCAGCCATGGAGAGGCGGCGCGTGGCCGAGGCTGGCGGCGATTTCCTTGAAGATGTTGCGCAATGACGGCGGCGTGCGCACGTTCGGCGCCACGGAGAACGCGAGTCCGTGCGCTTGCGGCGTGCCGCGGTCTTCGCCGTGGTACGGATCCTGGCCGAGGATCACGACTTTGACTTCGTCGGGGCTGGTGAGGCGCAGGGCACGGAAGACGTCGGCGGGATAGACGGTTTTGCCGGCCGCGCGCTCACCGTCGACGAAACGGCACAACGGCGCGTAGGCGTCGCTTTCGATGAACGGTTTGAGGTGTGCACGCCAAGCCGGGGGCAGGGCGGCGAATTGGGCTTCGAGGGTCGGCGGAGCGGAGTGGCCGGCAGCGGATGTCCGCTGCTGCGCTATTGCGCTGGACGGCGTGGCCGAGGCGTCGCAGAACAACGAGGCTTGCGACGGATTGGAGCGGGTACGGGAAGCTGAGGTCATGGCGGGGAAGTGTCGCAGCAAACGCGGGCTAGCTCAAGTTTGTGCCGTGTGAAGACCGCGCATTGCGCCGGCGCACGGCGCGGTGCACCACGTGGCCTGCGCTTAACCCGCGCGCAACTGATAGCCGCGCTGTGCTTTGCTGACGTTGTCCGGGGCAAGACCGGCGACTTCTTTGCCGAGCGCCGTTGCCAGCGTATCCAGTACCGCTTCGTCGCCGGACTTCAGTTCCAGCTCGACTTCAGAGATCGGCGCGCGGCGCGTTTCGCCATTCACTTCCGCGATAACGTTGCCCTGATCGATCGCGGCTTCGACTTCGGCGCCGTCCAGATCGACATTCCACAGCGTGCGCGTGAAATTCGTCCGAAAGAGTTCGATCAGTTCCGGCGCTGCCTGGCGCAGGGCTTGCGCGGCGCCGGGTTCGTCACACTGGCGCAGCAAGGCTTCGATCTCCAGCTTTTCGCCCGCCACCGGCATTTCCCATTCGTGCCGGCTGTGCAGACCGTCCTTTGCGTTGCCCACCGTCTTGAACGTTTGCAGCCAGCCGTCCGGCGTATGCCGCAACCGCAGTGCGCTCTTTGAACTTGCTAATGCCAGTTTTGGGGTGTCGAAGTAAATATTCGCCAGCTCGATCGGGCGCCCTTCGTTGCCGGTGCGCGCGACGAACCACTGCGTTGCCGCTTTCACCTGGCTCACCGGCAGTGCCAGCTTGATTTCACGTTCCATCGCCATTGTGGGCTCCGCTACGTCGGCCGAAGATCGACCCTGTGCTCAGAAAAACATCCGCGCAAGTTCCACACCCGGCTCGTCCGCGCGCATGAACGCCTCGCCGACGAGGAACGTGTGCACGTCCATCGCCCGCAGACGTTCCACATCCACGCGCGACAGAATGCCCGACTCCGTGACGACGATGCGGTCGTCCGGAATCGACTCGAGCATGCCGATGGTCGTCTCGATCGACGTTTCGAACGTACGCAGATTGCGGTTGTTGACTCCGATCAGCGGCGTTTTCAGCGTGAGCGCTTCCATCAACTCATTGCTGTCATGCACTTCGACCAGCACCGCGAGGCCAAGCGAATGCGCAAGCGCTTCGAGGTCCTGCATCTGCGAGGTCTCCAAAGCGGCGGCAATCAGCAGGATCGCGTCGGCGCCCATCGCGCGGGCTTCGACGATCTGGTACGGATCGACGATGAAGTCTTTGCGCAGCACCGGCAGATTGCAGGCGGCGCGCGCTTCTTCCAGATACGCCACGCTGCCCTGGAAGAACTGCACGTCGGTGAGGACAGACAAGCAGGCTGCACCGTGTTTTTCATACGAACGCGCGATCTCCGCCGGGACGAAGTTTTCGCGCAGCACCCCTTTCGACGGGCTCGCCTTCTTCACTTCGGAAATCACCGCGGCCAGACCGGCCGCGTGCTTCGCGCGCAATGCGCCGACGAAATCGCGAATGTCGCGCGCCGAGGCTTCGAGGCGCAGCTCTTCAAGCGGCGCGCTCTGTTCGGCCGCGCGGACTTCTTCGCGTTTGACCGCGATGATGCGGTCGAGGATGTCGCTCATAAGTGTCTCGCTACTTAGTTACTGCTTGAATTGCTGGGTGAAGCGGACCAGCTCGTCGACCTTCGCGCGCGCCTTGCCGCTCGCGATCGTTTCCCGTGCCAACTGAATGCCGTCCGCAATCGACGCCGCCACGTTCGCCGCATACAGGGCAGTGCCCGCGTTCAGCGTAACGATCTCGCGGGCCACGCCTGGCTTGTTGTCGAGCGCTTCGAGCAGCATCAGTCGGGATTCGGCGGCGTCGGCCACTTTCAGCGTGCGGTTCGACACCATCTGCATGCCGAAGTCTTCCGGATGGATCTCATACTCGTGGATCTGGCCGTCGCGCAACTCGCCGACTTGCGTCGCCGCACCGAGCGAGACCTCGTCCATGCCGTCCATACCGTACACCACCAGCACGTGCTTGGCGCCGAGCCGCTGCATCACGCGCACCTGAATGCCGACCAGATCGCCGTGGAACACGCCCATCAGCTGATTCGGTGCGCCGGCCGGATTGGTCAGCGGTCCGAGAATATTGAAGAGCGTGCGCACGCCGAGTTCGCGGCGCACCGGCGCGATGTTCTTCATCGCCGGATGATGGTTCGGCGCGAACATAAAGCCCATGCCGGTTTCCGCAATCGAGGCCGCCACCTGTTCCGGTTGCAGATCGATATTCACGCCGAGCGCCTCGAGCACGTCCGCGCTGCCCGACTTGCTCGATACACTGCGCCCGCCATGCTTCGCGACTTTCGCACCCGCGGCAGCCGAGACGAACATCGTGGCCGTGGAAATGTTGAAGGTGTGCGCGCCGTCGCCGCCGGTGCCGACGATATCGACGAAGTTCGAGTTGTCCGGCACCTCGACGTGCCGGGCAAATTCACGCATCACCGTGGCGGCGGCGGTGATTTCGCCGATGGTCTCTTTTTTGACGCGCAGGCCTGTGATGATCGCCGCTGACATCACGGGCGACAGTTCGCCGCGCATGATCAGACGCATCAGATGCAGCATTTCGTCGTGGAAAATTTCGCGGTGCTCGATCGTGCGTTGCAGCGCTTCCTGGGGCGTAATCGACATGATTTCGTCTCTCTTCATCAAGCGGTGCGGTGAGCGGTCTTCGACTGTTTCACGAAGTTTTCGAGTAACGCGTGGCCGTGTTCGGACAGGATCGATTCCGGATGAAACTGCACGCCTTCCACCGCCAGTTCCTTGTGACGCACGCCCATGATTTCGCCGTCCTCGGTCCATGCGGACACCTCGAGACAGTCGGGCAGCGATTCGCGTTCGATCGCGAGCGAGTGGTAGCGGGTGACGACGAAATGCTTCGGCAGGTCGGCGAATACGCCTTTGCAGTCGGTTTCGATCGTGCTGACCTTGCCGTGCATGATGGTTTGCGCGCGCACCACGCGGCCCCCGAATGCTTCGCCGATTGCCTGATGGCCGAGGCAGACGCCGAGAATCGGCATCTTGCCGCTGAATTCGCGCAACACGTCGAGCGTGATCCCCGCATGTTGCGGGTTGCTCGGGCCGGGCGACAGACAAATGCGCTCCGGGTTGAGCTTGGCAATCTCGTCCAGGGTGATTTCGTCGTTCCGATAGGTGCGCACGTCTTCGCCGAGTTCGCCGAAGTACTGCACCAGGTTGTAGGTGAACGAGTCGTAGTTGTCGATCATTAGCAGCATGGTGTGTCTCCGGTCAGAAGTCGCTATCGAGGCCGTCTTGAACCTGCTCGGCGGCGCGCAGTACCGCGCGCGCCTTGTTCTCGGTCTCTTGCCATTCGGATTCCGGCACCGAATCCGCGACTACCCCCGCTGCCGCCTGCACATACAGATTGCCGTTTGCGATCACGCCGGTGCGGATCGTGATGGCCAGATCCATTTCGCCGGTGAACGATAGGTAGCCGACAGCGCCGCCGTAGAGGCCGCGCTTGACTGGCTCGAGTTCGTCGATCAATTCCATCGCGCGGACTTTCGGCGCGCCGGACAGCGTGCCGGCCGGGAAGGTGGCACGCAGCACGTCGAAATTGGTGGTGCCCGGTTTCAGCTTGCCTTCGACGGAACTCACGATGTGCTGCACGTGCGAGTACTTCTCGATCACCATCTTGTCGGTGACGACCACCGAGCCGATCTGGGCGATGCGGCCCACGTCGTTACGCGCGAGGTCGATCAGCATCACGTGTTCGGCGATTTCCTTCGGATCGTTCAGCAGTTCGGTGGCGAGTTCGGCGTCGCGTTCCGGCGTGTTGCCGCGCGGACGCGTGCCGGCGAGCGGCCGGATCGTCACGATGCGATCCTCGCCGCGCTTTTCCTGGCGCACCAGAATTTCGGGCGACGCGCCGACCACGTGGAAGTCGCCGAAGTTGTAGTAATACATATACGGCGACGGATTCAACGAGCGCAGCGCCCGGTACAGCGACAGCGGATTGTCGCGGTAAGGCTTGATCAGACGCTGGCCGACCTGCACCTGCATCAATTCGCCGGCGGCGATGTATTCCTTCGCCTTGCGCACGGCGGCCAGATAATCGTCTTTCGCGAATTCGCGATACGTCTCGGTGCGCACGCTGGCCGAGGTGACCGGCGGCTGCACGGTCGTGCGCAAACGCTGACGCAATTCACGCAGACGCTGTTTGGCTTTCGTGTACGCCTCAGGCTGCGTCGAATCCGCGTACACCACCAGGTAGAGCTTGCCCGCGAGATTGTCGATCACCGCCACTTCTTCGGTGAGCAGCAACTGGATGTCGGGCAGATTCAGATCGTCTTTCGGCGCGGTGTGAGCGAGCTTTTTCTCGATGTAGCGCACCGCGTCGTAGCCGAAGTAGCCGGCCAAGCCGCCCGCGAAGCGCGGCAGACCGGGACGCTGCGCCACTTTGAAGCGCCCCTGGAATTGCTGGATGAACTCGAGCGGATCGCCCTCGTGCGTTTCGACGACTTTGCCGTCCCGCACCACTTCCGACACGCCGTTGCGGGTGCGCAGCAGGGTGCGCGCCGGCAAGCCGATGAACGAATAGCGGCCGAAGCGTTCGCCGCCGACCACCGATTCCAGCAGGAACGAGTTGGCGCCGTTGCGCTCAGGCTGAGCGAGTTTCAGGTACAGCGAGAGTGGCGTTTCGAGGTCGGCGAGCGCTTCGGCGATCAACGGAATGCGGTTGAAGCCCTCGTTGGCGAGGGACTGGAATTCGAGTTCGGTCATGTTCCGATCCTGTACGTACGTCAGACGGCACTATGCGTCGGACAAAGCGGGGCGCGGCGCCGCCGGTCAGGCGTTCGTTCGACGTTTCGATACGATGATACCGACCGGCGCGAGTTTTCCATCGACGCATGCAAGGGATTTCAGCGCACACATGTACTTTGCGGGTACACGTCGGCCGAATCAACCGATGCAGCGAAACAATGTGATGGAAAAAACGCGTGAGCGCAGCGAAGTAAAAAACGGTTGCCGAAGACGAGCTTCAGCGTACCTCAGGCGAGGTTAGCGCGACCAGCGACGCCAGGGCCAGGCTCCCCGGTCGATGCTAATCAGACTCCGTTTTTTATTCAGAAACATGAGGATGAGGGACTTTTCAAGTCGTGGAATGGTGTGCTGCGATAGCCTTGGCGGCATCGAGCAGCGAGGCAACTATACCATCGGATTTTATTTCTTGTATAGCTCGGCCGTGGTTGTAGCCGTACGGCAGCGTCAGCGTTGCCATGCCCGCCGCGCGGCCTGCCAGCGCATCATTTTCCGAATCGCCGATGGCGACCGTGGCTTGCGGGGCGACGCCCAGACGCGCCGCGGCGGTGAGCATGGGCAGCGGGTCGGGCTTCTTTTTCTCCAGGCTGTCGCCGCCGAGTACGACGCTGAAATACTGGCTGAGACCGTACTGCTCCAGTAGTTCGAGCGCGAAACGGTACGGTTTGTTGGTGACGCAGGCTAGTTTGAGGCCGGCGTCGCGCATGGCGCGGAGGCCGGCTTCGACCTCCGGATACAGCCGCGTGTGCACGCCGTTGATCTTGGCGTATTCCGCCTGATAGATCGCGAGCGCCTCGTCGAAACGATCTTGTGCATGATCCGTTTCGAAGCGCTGAGCCAGCACGCTGCGAATCAGATTCTCCGAGCCTTTGCCGATGTAGCCGATCACTTCCTCGCGGGAGGTTTCCGTCGCGTCGAGTTGCGCGAGCATGCCGTTCAGGCCGGCGGTGAAATCGTCGGCGGTGTCGATCATCGTCCCGTCCAGGTCGATGATCGCGGCTTGCAGGCGCGGGCCGGTGAGGGTCGGAGCGGGGTACTGAGTTTTCATCTTTGTCGGTGATTCCGGTGTTCGATCAGTGTTCGATGTTGGCGAGTGCGGCGCGCATCTTGTCGATCACCGCCTTGTGATCCGGCGCGCCGAAGATCGCTGAGCCTGCCACGAACGTGTCCGCGCCAGCCGCTGCAATTTCAGCGATGTTATCGACCTTCACGCCGCCGTCCACTTCAAGATGAATCTCGCGGCCGGTCTTTTCCTTGTAGGCGTTGATCCGCTTGCGCGCTTCGCGCAGCTTGATGAGCGCCTCAGGAATGAACGACTGGCCGCCGAAGCCCGGATTCACCGACATGATCAGCACCAGATCGACCTTGTCCATCACGTAGTCCAGATAGCTCAGCGAAGTGGCCGGGTTGAACACGAGACCGGCCTTGCAACCGTGGTCGCGAATCAGCGACAGCGTACGGTCGATATGGTCCGAGCCTTCCGGATGAAAACTGATCAGATTCGCGCCGGCCTTGGCGAAGTCCGGCACGATCCGGTCGACCGGGCGCACCATCAGGTGCACGTCGATCGGCACGTCCACGTGCGGGCGGATCGCTTCGCAAACGAGCGGGCCGATTGTCAGGTTCGGCACGTAATGGTTGTCCATCACGTCGAAGTGGATCCAGTCGGCGCCAGCGGCGACCACGTTGCGGACTTCTTCGCCGAGACGGGCGAAATCGGCGGACAGAATGCTGGGGGCTATGCGGAATTGCGTCATGGCGGGGGCGGATGCAAGCGGGGAAAACGCCATTTTACCGGTTTGTGCGCTTCTGAACCGGCGCGCGGGCGGTTCGAGACCGGCTCCGAAAGCGCGGGGCAAAAGTGACAAAACGCCTTAGCAGCCCTTGGCCAAAGGGATTTGTCCGGTTGCGGGCGTGCCGCGCATCAAGCAGAATGCCAAACCATACGCGCCGCTTCGTCAATGTGCCCGCAAACCATTGGCGTTCGGGGCTTCCCACGTTTTTTTACACGCGTTTGACCAGACCGGAATCAGGATGAGCCAGTACGAATTCAGCGTCTCGGCGCAGGTGCAGTATCTGCCCGAAGAGTCGGACCCGGAGCGCCGCCAGTATGCGTTTGCATACACGCTGACTATCCGTAACAGCGGCCAGGTGCCGGCGCAGTTGATTGCGCGTCATTGGGTGATCACCGACAGCGACAACAACGTGCAGGAGGTAAAAGGCCTCGGCGTGGTCGGGCATCAGCCGCTGCTCAAGCCGGGCGAACACTTCGAATATACGAGTTGGGCCGTGATCGCCACGCCCGTTGGCACCATGCGCGGTGAGTATTTCTGCGTGGCGGAGGACGGCGAGCGTTTCGACGCACCCGTGCCTGAATTCATTCTGCGCATGCCGCGTACGTTGCATTGAACCGAGCGCGCGGCACGCGGTCTCTAAAAAGCCTTACGGCGCAGCTTCACTGAGATTTTCGCTGCGTTTGCTGTTCATTGCTGGCGGCGCGCGCGGCCTTTTTCTTGCCGGACGACGTCCATACAACGATAAAGACGAGCAGGAAGAGCGCGAGGAGCGATTCCAGCGCGAAGATGAGCATTGGGTATTCGTCGAACAGATCAGACATGGCGGTTTCCATCAAGAACGAACATTGTATGCGGTTTGTCCGCACGGCCGGAGCATGGCTCGGGGCGCTTTCGGTTGCAGTGCTACTGGCTTCCTGTGGCGGCGGCGGCGCGGTGCGGCCTTCGGTTTCGCCGCCCACGGGTGCCGCGATCATACCCGGGCAGATCGCCGCAACGCGGCTTACGGCGGTAGCCTGGCAGCAGGTGCCGGGGTGGCAGGACGATTCGCTGATCGGCGCCACGGCTGCGTTGCGGCAAAACTGCACGAGGCTTGCGCGTCAACCGAACTGGGCCCGCGCATGCGCGGCGGCCGCGCAGATCGACGATCTGGATGTGACCAGCGCGCGGGCGTTTTTTGAGGCGTACTTCACGCCTTTCCAGCTGGCCAATAACGATGGCACGCTCGACGGTCTCGTCACCGGCTACTACGAGCCATTGCTGCGCGGTTCGCGCACCCGGCATGGTGTGTACCAGACGGCGTTGTACCGCTGGCCATCCGGTTATCGCGCCGGTGCTCCGCTGCCGGCGCGTGCGCAACTCGAGCGCGCGGGTGTGCTCAACGGCAATGAACTCGTGTGGGTCGACGATCCGATCGAAGCCTTCTTCCTGCAAGTGCAGGGGTCGGGACGCATCGTGATGGAAGACGGCAGTGTGATGCGGCTCGGCTTTGGCGGCACCAACAACCAGCCGTACAAGTCGATCGGGCGGTGGCTGCTCGATCGCGGCGAACTGACACCGGCGCAAGCGACCATGCAGGGCATCAAGGCGTGGGCGCGTGCGAACCCCGCGCGGGTCGACGGGCTGCTCGATACCAATCCGCGCTTTGTGTTCTTCCGCGAAATGCCGTCCGGCGAGAGTGCGCCGAGCGGCGGTGCGGATGGTCCGATCGGCGCGTTGGGCGTGCCGTTGACGCCGGAGCGGTCGATCGCGGTCGATCCAACTTCGATTCCGTTGGGTACGCCGGTGTTTTTGCAGACCACGCGTCCGTTGACGAACTCGCCGATGAACCGCCTCGTCTTTGCACAGGACACGGGGTCGGCTATCAAGGGCGGGGTGCGCGCCGACTACTTCTGGGGTCTCGGCGACGACGCTGGCGATCTGGCCGGCAAGATGAAGCAGGGCGGCCGGATGTGGTTGTTGCTGCCGAATTCGTGAGGGTTTCGGCGGCGGCGCGGTGACGGGTTTTTTAGTCCGCGCCGTATTCGCCGTTCAGGGCCCGCGCCAATTGATAATGGCGCGGGCGCCGGTCAGTTCCCTTATCAAGCACAAGCATCAACATCAACTTCGACGCTTCGCTTAAAGTCCGGATTTCCGTTTGTCCACCACTCGGCGCGCTTTGCCTACCGAACGCTCGATACCGTTCACGCCCAGCACATTCACGATTGCGCTTACACCGATCAGTGCCTTGATGTCGTAGGTCAATGCCTGTTTGGCCGTGGTAAGCGCGGCGATATCCGGTGCTGATTCCGGACAGGGTTCGACGTTCAACGTCAGTACATCGAGCGGGCCTTCCCTGGTCAGGACGATCTGATAGTGAGGCGCGAGAGCGTGCTGCTTGAGCAGCAATTCTTCGATCTGCGTGGGGAATACGTTGACGCCGCGCACGATCATCATATCGTCCGAACGGCCCGTGATCTTTTCCATCCGACGCATGGTGCGCGCGCTGCCTGGCAGGAGACGCGTCAGATCGCGTGTCCGGTAGCGGACGATCGGCAGCGCTTCCTTCGTCAGCGACGTGAATACCAGTTCGCCGAGTTCGCCGTCCGGCAGAACCTCGCCGGTTTCGGGGTCGATGATCTCGGGATAGAAATGGTCTTCCCAAATGGTCGGGCCGTCTTTGGTCTCAACGCACTCCGAAGCGACGCCGGGTCCCATCACCTCAGACAGACCATAGATGTCGACAGCGTCGATGCCCATGCGCTTTTCGATCGCCTGACGCATGTCGTTGGTCCACGGCTCCGCGCCGAAGATGCCGATGCGCAGCGAGCAATTCGCCGGGTCGATGCCTTGCCGTTCGAGTTCGTCGGCGATCGACAACATATAACTCGGCGTAACCATGATGATGTCGGGCCGGAAGTCCTGAATCAGCTGCACCTGTTTCTCGGTCTGACCACCGCCGAACGGGATCACCGTCAGCCCCGCGCGCTCGGCGCCGTAGTGCGCGCCCAGGCCGCCTGTGAACAAGCCGTAGCCGTAGCTCACGTGCACCTTGTCGCCGCGCTTCGCACCTGCTGCACGGATCGAACGTGCGACGAGATTGGCCCACGTGTCGATATCGCGCGCCGTATAGCCGACGACCGTCGGCTTGCCCGTCGTGCCGGACGACGCGTGAATCCGTGACACCTGTTCCTGCGGCACCGCGAACATGCCGAACGGGTAGCTGTCGCGCAGATCCTTTTTGGTGGTGAAGGGGAAGCGCGCCAGGTCCGCGAGGGTTTTCACTTCGCTCGGGTGGACGCCGGCTTCATCGAATTTGCGCTGATAGACCGGCGAATTCTCATAAGCATGGTTCAGCGACCATTTGAGCCGTTCGAGTTGGAGCGCGGCGAGTTCGTCGCGGCTGGCTGTCTCGATGGGATCGAGCGGAAGGGCGGTGGTCATCGAATGTCTCCTTGCTGCCTCAATGCTTGGGTCGGGGTGCGGTGCGCTTGCGCGCAAAAATCGGGAACGCGTTGCTATCTATGGATGCGCTGCCAATGTGTCGCGGACGCGCCGCGCGATTCTGCTGCGAATCTGGCGCGACTCTGCTGTTCAGTCGGTTGTTCAATCGCCCGTGGGAATCAGGTTGCCTTTGATCTGCGCGGATTTGCCGCGAAACATCGCCACGGTCTCGTCTGCGCGGTTCTTGACGCGAATATCGTAGATGCCCGTGCGGCCACTCAGCGTTTGCTCGACCGCTTCGGCCGTCAACACGTCGCCGCCGTGTACCGGCCGCAGGAACTCGATCGAACAGCCGGCTGCGACTGTATTGATGTTGTATGTGTTGCAGGCGAAAGCGAACGTCGAATCAGCGAGTGTGAAAATCAGGCCGCCGTGGCAAATCTGATGGCCGTTCAGAAAGTCGTCACGAACGGCCATACGCAGACGCGCGTACCCTGGGCGTACTTCTAAAATTTCGAGTCCGAGCGCCCGACTGCACGCGTCGTTTTCGTACATGGCCGCCGCGGTTGCGCGAGCGAGTTCGTCCGGCGTCATGTGGGCGGGGTGATTCGATTGCGTCGACATGTCAGCGACCCTCAAAGCGCGGCGCGCGTTTTTCCACGAACGCTTGCACGCCTTCCGCATAGTCGTGGGAAGCGCCGAGTTCGCGTTGCAAATCACGCTCGAGATCGAGCTGCTGATCCAGGGTTTGCGTCGTGCCCGCGCGCATTGCCTGCTTGATTGCGGCGATGGCGCGTGTGGGTTGCTGCGCCAGTTGTGCCGCGAGCTTACTTGCCGTGGTGGCGAGCTCGGCGTCATCGACCGTTTGCCAGATCAGGCCCCAGCTTTCGGCTTTCTCCGCGCCCAGTTTGTCGCCGGTGATGGCAAGTCCCAAGGCGCGCGCCATGCCGACGCGTTGCGGCAGGAACCAGGTACCGCCCGAATCCGGTACGAGACCGATCTTCACGAATGCCTGGATGAAGCTGGCCGAACGAGCGGCAAGCACGAGATCGCAAGCTAGCGCGAGATTGGCGCCGGCGCCGGCGGCCGTGCCGTTTACTGCGGCAATCACGGGCAACGGCAGCGCTTGCAGGCGGCGAATCAGCGGATTGAAATATGTGTCGATCAGTTCGCCCAGATCGGTCATCGCGCCCGGCGTGAAGTCGAGATCGGCGAGATCCTGTCCCGCGCAGAAGCCACGGCCCGCACCGGTGAGCACGAGCGCCCGGGCGCCGGATGCTTCGACCTCGCCGAGCGCCGCGCTCAATTCTTCGTGCATGGCGCGCGTAAAGCTGTTGAGCTTGTCCGGGCGATTCAGCGTGATGGTCGCTACGCGGCTAGGTATATCGATGTCGACGCGGATCGATTCATATGACATTGGGTGTCTCCTCAAAGTCTCTAAGTCTCTTTCACCGTGGGGACGGTGGGCGAAGCAGCGTTGGGATCAGAGCCGCTCGATTACCAGTGCGATGCCTTGACCCACACCAATACACATCGTGCAAAGCGCAAAACGGCCGTTGGTCCGCTCCAGCTGATAAAGCGCCGTGGTGATCAGACGCGCGCCGGACGCGCCGAGCGGATGGCCGAGCGCAATCGCTCCGCCATTCGGGTTGACGCGCGGATCGTCGTCACGCAGACCGAGGGTGCGCAGCACGGCGAGCCCCTGCGAGGCGAAGGCTTCGTTCAACTCGATCACGTCGAATTGCTCGAGTGTCATGTTCAGTTGCTTCAACAGCTTTTGCGTGGCCGGCGCCGGGCCAATACCCATGATGCGCGGCTCCACGCCTGCCGTCGCCATGCCGACCACACGTGCGCGGCGACGCAATCCGTATTGGTCGGCAGCGTGCTGATTCGCGAGCAGCAATGCACATGCGCCGTCGTTGACGCCCGACGCATTGCCGGCGGTTACGCTGCCGTCGGGGCGAACCACGCCTTTGAGCTTGCTGAGACTTTCGAGCGACGTTTCGCGCGGATGCTCGTCGAGCGTCACGTGGATTGGGTCACCTTTCTTCTGTGCAATTTCAACGCCGACGATTTCCTGAGCCAACGTGCCGTCGCGCTGCGCGCGCGCTGCTTTTTGCTGGCTCGACAGCGCAAACGCGTCCTGATCCGCACGGCTTATGCCGAATTCGACGGCGACATTTTCCGCGGTCTCCGGCATCGAATCGACGCCATATTGGCGTTTCATCAGCGGATTGATGAAGCGCCAGCCAATGGTCGTGTCGTAAATGTCGGCTTGCCGCGAAAACGCGCTGGTGGCTTTGCCCATCACGAACGGCGCGCGCGTCATGCTTTCGACGCCGCCAGCGATCATCAACCGCGCTTCGCCGGCCTTGATGGCGCGAGCAGCAGTGCCGACCGCGTCCATGCCGGAACCACACAGTCGGTTGATGGTTGCACCGGGCGCATCGGTAGGCAAACCGGCGAGCAATGCCGACATGCGGGCGACGTTGCGATTGTCTTCACCGGCCTGATTCGCGCAGCCATAGATCACGTCGTCGAGGACTCGCCAGTCGACGCCGGGGTTACGGTCGATCAGCGCCTTGATCGGAACGGCGCCGAGGTCGTCGGCACGGACCTCCTTCAGGGCGCCGCCGTAGCGGCCGATTGGGGTGCGAATCGCGTCGCAAATAAAGGCGTCGTTCATGTGGGTTCCTGCTGGGATGGGCCGGCGGGACATGCCGGACCGATGTCTCATGTTAGTTGGGGCGCACGGCTCGGTCCATTCGGCCAAACGGCATAGGACGAAAGCCGTGCTTTTGTCTTATGCCATTCAGCCAGCTACCGCCGGCACCGCTTTCGGTTCAACATGAACGCGACTTTGAACCACGCGGAAGCGATTCGCGACAAAGGCCGCGTCGGCCAGCGCGGCATTTGCTGCCGGGTTTGCTCCCGTGCCGTGGAAGTCAGAGAAGGCCGCCGACTGATTGACGAAAACGCCGCCCGTCAAATTGATCGACAGTGCTACACCACCGCGGATCGATGCTTCGTGCGCTTCTTCGAGCACGGCTTCATCCGTACTGTAGACAGACAGCGTCAGCGCGCCGTGCTCGGCAGCGATTGCGCCAGCAAGGTCGAGCGACTGAGCCGTCGAGTCCGTTGCTATCACGAACGAGATCGGACCGAACCATTCTTTGGTGAATTGCGCGTGGTCGTTGGCGGCGTCTAGTCGGAGCACGAGCGGTGTGCGCACGCGGGCACCGGCAAAGGCCGGATGTTCCAGAGTTTGGCTTTCTACGAGAACGTGGCCGAGCTTGGCAGCCTCGTCGATACGTTGAGCTACGCCTTCGTTCTGGATCGCGCCGAGCAGCTCGACGGCGCGTGCTGGGTCAGCAACCAGTTTTTGCACGGCACCCGCGATAGCCTGGGCGACTTCGTCGAAACCGAGCGTGCCTTCAGCGGTGCGGATACCGCCGCGCGGTACGTAGATGTTTTGCGGCGCGGTGCACATCTGGCCCGAGTACAGCGCGAGCGAGAAGGCGATATTGCGAGCGGCGGCCTTGATGTCGTCCACCGAGTCGATCACGATCTGGTTGACGCCGGCTTTCTCGGTGTAGACCTGAGCCTGGTGCGCATTGCGCTCGAGCCAGGTGCCGTTTTGTGTACTACCCGTGAAGTCGATCAATTTGATTTCCGGCCGCAGTGCCAGATCCTGCACGAGCGGGCCGTCGTTCGGTTCGGTCGCTAGCAGCATGACGATATTTGGGTCGAAGCCGGCTTCGCGCAGCACGTCACGCGCGATTCGGACGGTCAGCGCGAGCGGCAGAATTGCGCCGGGATGCGGCTTGACGATGACCGTGTTGCCTGTCGCCAGATCGGCGAAGAGGCCCGGATAGCCGTTCCACGTCGGGAAGGTGCAGCAGCCGAGCAGGAGGCCGGTTCCGCGCGGCACGACGGTGTAGCGCTTTTGCATCGCGAGCGGCGGATTTTTGCCTTGCGGCTTTTCCCAGTGGGCATCGGCGGGAATGCGGCGCAGTTGGTCCCATGCATACACGACCGCTTCGAGTGCACGGTCTTGAGCATGCGGGCCGCCGGCCTGGAAAGCCATCATGAATGCCTGGCCGGTCGTGTGCATCACGCTGTAGCCGATTTCGAAGCTGGCGCGATTCACGCGCGCGAGGATCTCGAGGCATACGCCGATCCATGCCTGCGGGCCGGCCGCGCGCCAGTTGCGTTGTGCGCCGGCCGCTGCGGCGATCAGCGCGTCAGGATCGGCTTTCGGATAGCGCACGCCGAGCGGAAACCCGAACGGTGAGACTTCAGCGCCGACGGTTTCTCCGGTCGACGGCTGGTCCAGCTCGAAAGTCTTGTTCAGATGCGCTTTGAATGCGGCTTCGCCGTCCGCGTTAGCTGTTTCCCCGTACACTTTCGGACTGGGCATCTCGACGAACGGACTCCAGTAGCCGCGTGTTTCAACCGCGGTAAGTGCCTTTTGCAGCGTGTCTTCATGCTTGGTGAATAGCGGATGTGTCATGGCAGAGGGGCTTGGCTAAACATTGGGAAAAGCCTGTCGAATAATTGACCGACCGGTTGGTTGGTGAATGGTAGCATTATTAAGACGGTCGCGCGAAGCGTTTTCGCGTGGCATTAACCACTAGGAGGCGGCATGGCTTACGAGAACATTCTGGTTGAGACGCGAGGGCGGGTCGGTTTGATCACGTTGAATCGCCCGAAGGCGTTGAATGCGTTGAACGACGCCTTGATGGACGAACTGGGCGCGGCGCTGCGCGAGTTCGATGCCGATGACGCTATCGGCGCGATCGTGGTGACGGGCAGTGAGAAGGCGTTCGCCGCTGGCGCCGACATCGGCATGATGGCGACCTATACCTATATGGATGTCTACAAAGGCGACTACATCACTCGCAACTGGGAAACGGTGCGCTCCATCCGCAAACCGATCATTGCGGCAGTGGCGGGCTTCGCGCTTGGCGGTGGTTGCGAGCTGGCGATGATGTGCGACATCATCTTCGCCGCCGACACGGCGAAGTTCGGTCAGCCAGAGATCAAGCTCGGCGTTATGCCGGGCGCAGGCGGCACGCAGCGACTGCCGCGTGCCGTTTCAAAGGCGAAAGCAATGGATCTTTGCCTGACCGCCCGTTTCATGGACGCTGCGGAGGCAGAGCGCGCTGGACTGGTCTCGCGAGTGATCCCGGCCGCTTCCCTCCTTGACGAGGCTGTAGCTGCTGCCGCGACCATCGCTGAATTCCCGTTGCCTGCAGTGATGATGGTCAAGGAATCGGTTAATCGTGCCTACGAAACAACGCTCGCGGAAGGCGTGCATTTCGAGCGTCGCCTCTTCCATTCCCTGTTCGCTACGGAGGATCAGAAGGAGGGCATGGCCGCGTTCGTTGAGAAGCGCAAACCGGTTTTCAAGCATCGTTAATACGCGTATCAAAATAACGCTTGCAAGGCGGGGTTGGGCTCGCTAGAATCTCGCTCTTTCGTGCTCCGGACAGCGGGGCGCGGGAGGCGGGAGAGCCAGCAGTGGCAAGGCTTTGAGCGAAGTGGGCG
>NZ_JAXDPY010000246.1:0-4872 GCF_034668105.1 Paraburkholderia sp.
AAAACTCAAGAAGCGTCGCGCTTGCGCGGCGCTTTTTTCATTGTGTGCTCCGATTATCTTGTCTCTTCTCAACCGCAAAAAAGGGCTGCGCGCTGACGCGCCAGGAGTCCCGATGAACCTTCGACTCTCTTCCCTTCGGGCTATGTCTATGTATCGAGGTACGGTCCACTTGACGGTCGCGGCCGCGCTGACTTTTGCGCTGGCTGGCGTCGGTGTCGGCGCAGGCAACGCAGTGGCAGCGCCGGACGACGCCGCAAGCACACCGGAGGGCTCCTCCGTTTCCTATGCCGCCGGCAGTCAATATACGGTGAAGCCTGGTCAATCGTTGAACGACGTCGCGATTGCCGTCACGCAGTCGCGCGATCGGGCGACGCTCGCACGCGCTTCGCGCGCGCTGTTCGATGCGAATCCGGGCGGCTTCATGAAAAATGATCCGAGCCGGATGCGCGTAGGCGCGGTGTTGACGATTCCGGCGCTGGATGCGTCGGGGGCTCTGGTGGCTTCCGCGCCGGTTGCGGGGTCCGCGTCTGCTGCGCCATCTACCGCCACGGCTGCGGCTGCTGCCGCGCCGAGCGCACCCACCGCACCGAGCGCGGCGACGACCGGTGCGGCGGTTGGCGTGGCGAGCGGCGTGGCGCAGGTCAATGCGGCCGCGGCAAGCGCGGCAAGTGCTGCGGCGCACGCTATAGCGCCGTCCGCGCCTGCGGTTTCAGGGACGGCCAGTTCGGCGGCTGAAGCAAGTCCGGCCACGCCGGGCAGCTCGACGACAGCCGCACCGGTCCCGACGGCGCCTGTCGCGGGTTCACAGGCCGCAAGCGGGGTGCCGGCTAGCGGCGCGCATGTCTGGTCGGGAGCCGTCCAGCCCTCGCCCAGCGAGGCCGCGGAAGCTGCGTCAGCCGCCGCCACAGCGGCTGCGCAAGCGGCGGCTACGGCCACTGCGCAGCCGGCATCGCAAGCACGTACTCAGGTGTCCAGCTTGCAGCAATTGCTTGCGCTGAAAAACCGCGTGCTGATGGAACTGCAGAAACACGGTATCGGTGGCTCAGCGGCCGTGACGGGCACGCGCCCGCCTACGCCGGCGCCTTCGACGAACAGTGCGCAGCCGGCCGCGAGCGCTTCATCGGCGGCGGCCGTTTCGGGGCATGGTAGCGCGGCGATTTCCACGTCAAACGACGCTGGTATCTCGCAGACGAATTTGAGCGTGGCAGCGGCGATTGGCGCTGCATTGGTGGTGCTGCTGGCGGCTCTGGGGCGGCGGCGTAAGCGTGCCGCTGTCGCCGCGACCGAAGGCTCGTTGGCGCAGGATGCCGCGGCGGCTTCCGCGCGTACGGCCGAGCAGGAAGATGTCGTCTCGACGCGGGAACAAATGCCTGTGCGGGAAGCGTCGGATACGAGCGACGACGTGGCAGGGTATGGGGTCGCACTGTCTGCGGCCGGCCGTGAGGACGCGGAGCGTGAAGCAGCGGCGCGTGAAGTGGCGGCACGCGTGGCTGCGGCGCGCGAAGCGGAAATTCGCGCGGCGGCGGAGCGTGAGACTGCAGAGCATGCTGAAGCTGACCGGGCGGCGGCAGACCAAGCGGCGCAAGAGCGTGCCGCAGCAGAACATGTAGTAGCGAAAGACGCAGCAGAACACGACGCCGCAGCAGAACACGAAGCCGCAGCGGGAGAGCAGGCAGCAACACGAGAGCAAACAGCAGCAGCACGCGAAGCTGAGGCCAGCGAATCGCACCCAAGCTCCCCCACGCAAGACCTCAACGCATCCCGGCACGCATCGCCCGAAAGCCCCGCCACACCCGCGCCGTTTGAATCTGCGCAACCGCGCGCAGACGTCGACCAGGCTGCCCACAGCGGCTCCCTATCCGAGCCGCTACCCGCCGCTCATCACGAAAACCTCGACGGCGCGACCACGGCGGCGAGTCTTGCGGCCGCCGCGGAACTGGGTGCTGAAGCCTTGCCGTTGACGTCGCTTGAGCCGGTCGGCGAGACTTTCGAGCGAGAGGCGCCTGCGCACCGCCTGCAATGGGACGACGAACCCGCATTGAGCGCGTCGGCCGCGCCGCCGGCAGCGTCGACGAATGTGCCGCAGAACCATCTGGACGCTCCCGCGCCGGTCATCGACTTCACGCCGCGTGAAGCCGAGCCGCACACGACGTCACCGTTCGGTCAGCCGTACATCGACACGTCGGCCCATTCGATGCCCGGCACATCTGTACCGGCAGTGCCCACGGTCCAAGAGGACACGGCCCACGTCGACCCGGCATATCAGCCGTCGCATGAGTCGCAACCACACCAGCAACCACACCAGCAAGCCGAAACCGCATCACCTGACGGCGCATCGAATCTCGACCCGGCCCCCGTCGCGCAAACGCAACCCGCGCGATTCATTCCGACTGAGTTCCCGCGCGACGCCGTCGATGCCTTCACCAGTCTGAACATGCCATTGCCGCCGCGCGTCGAATCGACCGATACAGCGGTGAGCGCACCTGAATCGCTGGCGACACAGCCGGTGGCCTCCCCCGAAACCACCGCACAGCAAGCCGTAACGCCTCACGATCCGGACGACGCCCCGCATATCGCCGACGAAATCTCCGCCGGCACCGCAGGCCGCGCAGCCGGCGCGGGCCTCGGCGCGACCGGTCTGGGCGCGGCCGGCCTAGGCGCGATCGGTTTCGGCGCGTTGAAGCTCGACTTCGATCTCGAGTTGCCGCCGAGTCCGGCTCAGCCGTTGCCCGCCTTTACCCAAGCCGATCTCAGCCGCATCGCCCGCAACAAGCTCGATCTGGCGGCAGAATATATCGACCTCGGCGATCTGTCCGGCGCGCGCTTGCTCATCAACGAAGTGATCGAAGCGAACGATCCGGCCACGCGCACCGAGGCCCGCGCGCTGCTCTCGACGCTCGCCCCGTTGTCGTGAAGCGTATTGCGCTAGGCGTCCAGTACGACGGCTCGGCATTCTGCGGCTGGCAGTCGCAGCCGCATGGCAAGACCGTGCAGGACGAGCTCGAACGGGCATTGCGCGAGTTCGCGCAAGTGCCTGTGCAGACGGTGGTGGCGGGCCGCACGGATACCGGCGTGCACGGCCTCGGCCAGGTCGTGCACTTCGACACTGAACTCGATCGCACGGATTTTTCGTGGGTTCGCGGCACCAACGCCTTTCTGCCGAAGACGATCGCCGTGCAGTGGGCCAAGCCGATGCCCGACGCGTTCCACGCCCGTTTTTCGGCATTCGAGCGGACCTATTACTACGTCCTGTACGTCCATCCGTTCCGCTCGCCAATGCAGGCTACGCGAGCCGGCTGGGTGCATACGCCGCTCGACGTCGACGCCATGCGGGCCGCCGCCGCCCACCTGATCGGCGAGCACGATTTTTCGGCGTTCCGTTCGTCGCAATGCCAGGCGAAAACGCCGGTCAAGCAGCTCTATCAGATCGACATGCGCCAACAGGGCGACTTCGTTCATTTCCGCTTTCGGGCGAACGCGTTCCTGCACCATATGGTGCGCAATCTGATGGGCTGTCTGGTCGATATCGGCCGGGGACGCCATCCGGCTGAATGGATGGCCGAAGTGCTCGCCAGCCGCGATCGCGATTGTGCCGCGCCGACCTTCATGCCTGACGGCCTGTATCTGGCGCAGGTGGGCTATCCTGAGCAATTCGCCGTGCCCGCGCCGCAGACCGGCAGCGTGCCGTGGAGCACCGTATGGACCGAGCAAGCGCAAACATGAAATCAACCGAAAATCTGGCGGCCGACGCTAACGCCGGCATGCCGCAACAAGCCGCACCGCATCGCACCCGTATCAAGCTGTGCGGCCTGTCGAAGCCGGAAGACGTCGCCCACGCGATCGACCTCGGCGCAGACGCGATCGGCCTGGTGTTCTATCCGCCGAGCCCGCGTTCGGTCAGCGTCGCCCAGGCAGTCGAGCTGGTGCACGACGTGCCGCCGTTCGTGTCGGTAGTCGGCCTGTTCGTGAACGCAACGCCCGACTGGATTCGCGAAGTCGTCAGCAATGTTGGGCTTAACCTGCTGCAATTCCATGGCGACGAAACCGCTGCGCAGTGCGAATCCCTTGCTGGCGTTGCGGGTTTGCCTTGGTTGCGCGCGTTGCGAATCGCGGCGGATACTCAACCGGCTGATTTGGTAAAATCAGCGCTTAACTATGCAGCAGCCAGCGGCCTCCTGTTCGACACCCATGTCGAAGGCTATGGCGGCGGCGGGAAGGTTTTCGATTGGTCACTTATTCCAGCAGAGCTCGCGCGTCGGGCCGTTTTGAGTGGTGGGTTGAACGCGCAAAACGTCAGTGATGCGATCCATCGCGTGCGCCCGTACGCGGTCGATGTCTCGAGCGGCATCGAAGCGCCGGGCGCCAAGGGCGTGAAAGATCACGCCCGGATGGCGGCGTTCGTACGCGCAGTGCGCGCGGCAGACGCCGAATGATTCAGGCGGCGCGGTTTTCTCATACCAAAACCGTGCGCCACACTGAGAAGAGTGATCATCATGTATAACTTACCTGACGAAAGAGGCCATTTCGGCCAATATGGCGGCGTGTTCGTCGCCGAAACGCTGGTTCATGCGCTCGACGAGTTGCGTGCCGCGTACGAGAAATACCAGAAAGACCCGGAATTCGTCGCTGAATACGAGCGCGAATTGAAGCATTTCGTCGGCCGACCGTCCCCGATTTATCACGCGCAGCGTTGGAGCGAAATGCTCGGCGGGGCGCAGGTTTTCTTCAAGCGTGAAGACCTGAACCACACCGGCGCCCACAAGATCAATAACGTGATCGGCCAGGCGCTGCTCGCCAGGCGCATGGGCAAGCCGCGCGTGATCGCGGAAACCGGCGCGGGCCAGCACGGCGTGGCGACCGCAACCATTGCGG
>NZ_JAXDPY010000247.1:0-26026 GCF_034668105.1 Paraburkholderia sp.
AAACCTGGATTTTTCCAGTCCGCACGGGAGTTTGGCCGCCATCCCTCGCCGTTATAAACAGAGCATCCCTGGCCATTAAATTTGGTCTCTTCTGCAAAAATCGAAAACTGTTTCCTTGTCACGTCGAACTTTGCTATACCAAACGACTTGACGGATACCGAATGCCGTGGAGTCTCGTTTTCATACATCGACGTGTAATTATTTTCACCGTCGAAGTCCTCTCTCCTTGCGCCCATCATGTATTCGCCGCCAGGAATAACAACCATCTCCGAGCAGACGTCACAGTCTTTAAAATGCTCCAGCACACGTGGGGCTTCTTTTCCGTCAGATGCTACGGAAGCCAAACAGAATGCCACTGGCAGAACAATTTCCCGGAACATCTGCATTGGCGACCTGGCGCCGCGAAATTCAGGAAGTGTCCAATTCTTTTTCATTCGATTCCTCTCGAAACCAAGCGTTCATTCTGTTTCTTATAAACCAAACGCCTGCACGCATTGCTCGCATAAGCTGATCTTTTATTCATGGACAGATGTCTTGAGCCTGACCGAGGTTGTTGATTCTTATCCTCTTGCGTCCTGAAACGCAATCTGGGCTTTAAAGCGAATAATCAACGGATTAGATAGGATTAAGAAGATCGGCGGGCAAGGATTTGCTTGGAAATCGCCAGAATCCCCTTTTGCATAGATCGGTTTGGTTGCTCCCCTTTTTTTTGATTTGTCGATTTTATTTGGGATCAGCGACACATCTATCGGACAAATCCGAAAAATGCATTGAGCGCAGACCACCTGCACGGCAATCGCCTAAAGTTCACAAGCCGAGCAGGCTGGCGCGATATTGGTCGTTGGCGCCGCCTTTTGAGGCGGCGCATCTTCAGCCCCGTTTTTGTGTTTGTATCGCGCTTGATCAGATTCATGGCGATACAGCGCAGGCTCGCGAAGTTCTGCGTGGCATTCTCGATCCTCATGCGGGAACTGGTCTTCGCCAAACGCCTCGAGCACCCAGTCAATGTTGTTCTCGACACCGAGCAGGAAGTCCTTTGGGGATGCGCCAGTGCGAAGGCACTGCGCGAGCAATCCCGTGCGCCTCGGCGGGCAGTCTGCCAATACACAATTGATTCGAGCCGGCGATCTCACGGGATGGCCCGCTCAGGAAGACGCGCCTCATGCCGATCAGAAACGTCGATGCGGCCGCTCCGCGTTCTTTACTTCCTTCCCACCAGATACGTCACACCATTCGGACCGTAACGCTCTGCATGCGGTTTGTTCGCCGGTAAATGGAAGACGTCGCCGACTTTGTATGCCTGCTCGGTGTCGCCCATGCGTATGTGCAATTCGCCTTCCAGAATTAACGCCTTCGCTTCGAATGGATGTTCATGTACATCCATTGCAGTGTTCGCCTCCCGCGTCACAACAACGGCCTCAGGGAAGCCGTCTTTCGTCAGGCTTTCAGTGAATGCTTCGCGGTCCATGGTGTCTCCATCGTCAAGCAGCAGGGGAGACTCAATGTAACGCTATCCGCCAATTCATGCCGAGCGCAGCCTTATGTTATGCCGATGCTGCTACGCCAGCGTCGACCTTCCGGCGCGTCCTCGTGCTTGGCGCCACTGATTCGCCCATCCCTTTCCTGCGGCGCGCAGCGTTCGCTTCCACTTCCTCCGCATCGGCCATCACGACCGAGATCCTTCCTCGTTCGATATTCGCCTCGGTTTCATACTGATGCGCCGTGCGCTCCAACAACTCCGCAAGTAACATCTGATCGCGACGGTCGCAGTGGTTCATCGCGATACCTTTACGCAGTGTTCTGGCAAGCATCGCCAGCGATGAAAGCCGTTCCAGATACGTACGAGTTACCTCCAACATCTCTCCGGCAAGCCGCTTATATTCAGCGGGCTTCACTGACAGGCGAGGGTTCATAAACGAAGCTTCAGCGGGTTTGCTCATGGCGCGATTTCCGGTTGATTCTCGAAATCGCCCGACACTCGCTGCAAACGGGTGGGCGGGCACGTAACGAGGTTGACAGGCCGGCGCTAGCTCAAACCGGCGAGCCTTGCGGCTCCCTCGCCACGGCCCGCCCGTTGAAAGGGCGTGCAGAAGCTCACGCACTGCCTGCGAAACAGGTCGTGCGGGAACCAGCGTTCAGGCTGTCAAACCCGGCCGTCGAATTGCTTCAACAGCAGCCAAAATTATAAGTGCGCTCTCTTCTTAAAATTCACTTTGTTACCCTAACTATCTAACTTTGGCCAACCGGCCTAAGACGGATGCAACGCTCTGTCAGCGCAACGAAATCAAACCTCTGAGCTTCGATCGAGTACCCCAGACAAACCAGCCACCCAACCGAAGCTTAGCCCCTTCACCCGCCCTTAATTCACCACCAACACCGGCGCCACAGCCGCCGGATCACTAATACTCGGCCGCCCATTCTCAATGTGTCCAGCCACACGACGCGAGAAACTAGCGTCGTCATTACTCGTCACCGTCAAGTCATACCAGTGATGGCTCGACGCCAGCACCCAGGCCTCTTCAATACTCACCCCAGCCGGCACCAGCACCGGACGCGTCCGCGCCCCATACGCGTTATCACTCACCGTCAACCGCGCAATCCCTCCGCCGCCATTGCTGAACTTCAAAAACACATTGCCGTTCGCAACATCGTATTGCACCTTGATCTCCGGCAGCGCGGGCTTATCGTGCCCATGCCAACCCGCAGCCTGCGCTGTCTGCGCCGTCGCCTGCTGCGTATTCCCCGCGAACTTGCGCACAAAACCATTCGGCCCATACACCTCGAACGCATACACACCGTTCGTCGTCGTCAGATCGAAGGTCTCGTTGAGCGACTTGCCGGCCTCGACGGTATAACGCCACGGACCATCCGTGCGGTTCGTCGAGTACACATAGAAATGCGCACCCTGATCGCCGGTATTGGCCAACACGATTTCGAACGTGTTCCTCTTCGCGTCCGCCTGACCGTTCACATGCAACTCATACGGCAACGCGCGCGCGAAACGAATGCCGCTTTCCTGCGGATCGATCGCGCCCGGCGTCGCGGGAACGGTCGGCTTCGGCTGCGTCGCGCACTGGTTGTCGGCGATGCTCTTGTAGTTGCTCGTGTCCGGCAGCGGCGGCACTTTTGAATCCGGTGTGCGAAAGTCGAACGCCGTCGTCAGGTCGCCGCACACCGCGCGGCGCCATTGCGTGATGTTCGGCTCATGCACGCCAAAGCGCGTTTCGATGAAGCGAATCACCGACGTATGATCGAACACCTGTGAGCACACAAAACCGCCCTTGGTCCAAGGCGACACGATCGTCATCGGCACGCGCGGTCCGAGGCCGTAGGGCAGGCCATCGGCGGTATAACTGCCGCCGCGTCCCGGATTCACCACGTTGTGAATTTCGCCGTCGGTGCTGACCGTCGACTGCCCTTGCGCCGGCGTCGTTGCCGGTTGCGGCGGCACGAGGTGATCGAAGAAGCCGTCGTTCTCGTCGTACATGATGAACAGCACGGTCTTGCTCCACACCTCGGGATTCGACGTCAACGCATCGAGAATCTGCGACGTGTATTCCGCGCCGTACGCGGGCGTGTAGCTCGGGTGCTCGGAGTACGCAGCCGGCGGGCACAACCACGACACTTGCGGCAGCTTGTTCGCCAGCACGTCGGCCTTCAGATCGTCGATCGTGCGCACGGTTTGCGCGCGCTCATACAACGGCGAACCCGGCTGCGCGTTGATGAAGTTCGTGAAGTTCTGCAGGATGTTGGTGCCGTAGTTGCCGTTCAACGGATCGGCGCCGGTCAAACCCTGCTGATACACCTGCCACGAAATCCCCGCTGCTTGCAGACGTTCCGGGTACGTCGTCCACGAAAGCAATTGATATTTCGGCGGACCGTCACCGTCGACGAAATCGTTGTTGTCGAGCAGCGGGCCGCCCTGCGTGCCGGTCGGGTCGACCATGCCGCTCATCAGATACGCACGGTTCGGGTGCGTCGGTCCCGGCAGCGAGCAGAAGTAAGCGTCGCAGACGGTGAACGCATCGGCCAGCGCGTAGTGGAACGGAATGTCGCTGCGCAGGTGATAGCCCATCGTCATGTCGGTCTTGTTCGCCGGCCACTGATCGTAGCGCCCGTTGTTAATCGCGGCATGGGTGGGATACCAGTTGTGGTCGAGATCGCCGAGGCATTGCGCGCTGGTGGTCGCCGTGTTCAGATGGAACGGCAGCACCGGTTTGGTCGGGTCTTCCTTCGACGGTTGGTACCACACCGGCTGCCCGCCCGGCAGCGGAATCGGGAAGCGGTCGTTATAACCACGCACACCGCGGATATGACCGAAGTAGTGGTCGAACGAACGATTCTCCTGCATGAAGACCACGATGTGCTCGACATCGTGGATCGTGCCGGTGCGCGAAAATGCGGGCACGGCAAGTGCATTGCGAATCGACTCGGGCAGCGCGGTCAGCGCGGCGGCAGCGCCGGCGGATGAAGCCACGGTCTGCAGGAAACGGCGACGGCTAGTTGATGTCATCGAATATCTACCTTCTGCGGGGGGAAGAATAGCGCGGCTCGCGCGCCGGTGGAACCGGGTCAATTGCTGCTGGCGTTGTCGCCCGGTGCGTAATGCATCACGGGCGCGACTTGCTGGCTGTCGGCAGCCAGGCTGGCTTGAATGTTTTCTGTGATCGGGTCGGACGCGGCATTGGGTCCGGCTGCGAGTGGTGGTGCCGATGCATTGAGCATGTCGGCCGCGGAATTCGCGGAATTGATTGCTGAACTTTGAGCGGCGTCGTTGCTGGCAACGCCCGGCGATGAAGGCGTCATCGCGGCGCTTTGCGCGGCATCGCTGCTGGCCGCGGTCGTCGACGACGAAGGCGCGGCATCGTCCGCTCCACAGCCGCTTAGCGTGGAAGTTGCAACCGCAACAAAAATGGTAGTAACCAGGAGAGTGTGTCTTCGCATGTCTGCATCCAACTTGGTGATGGCGGATGCAGTCTCTAATCCTTTCAAGAAATAATTGTGAAACGTTTGCGAATGGGAGAAATTGCGTAGTAATGTCGGTTTTTCGAAAGGAATTGGAAAGCAGTAAGCAGGGGAATGGTCACGTCAGCGCCATACGGCTAAAGCCCAGGCACACAGAACGATTAACGGCTTTGCATATCCCGGCAAGTTCATGACACGCATCGAACACCCCTTCGACATCACGCGTCTCGAAGACGAATGGCTCGAGGCAGACGGTTTCGGCGGCTTCGCGTCGGGAACCGTCGGCACGCTGCGCACCCGCCGCTATCACGCGTTGCTGCTCACGGCCACGCGCGCGCCCGGCGGGCGCGTAGTGCTCGTCAATGGTGTGGAAGCCTGGATCGAAGCGGACGGCCAGCGTTATCCATTGAGCATGCAGCGATATCTGCCGGATCTGATCTATCCGGACCTGACGGCGAGTCTTCTCGCGTTCGACACCGACCCGTGGCCGACATGGCGTTTGCAACTCGATCCGCGCAGCACGCTGATAGCGGAAGTGTTCGTGAGCAAGGCAACGCGCGAAACGGTTTTGCGTTGGCGGTTGCAGAGGGACGAAGCGGCTAGTCCGGCGAAGGCGTTCAACCTGAAAATCAGGCCCTTGCTTTCCGGCCGCGATTACCACGCGCTGCACCACGAAAACTCCGCGTTCAACTTCAACGCCCAGACCAGCGGCGACGCGGCGTGCGTGAGTTGGCAACCGTACGGTGACCTGCCGGTCATTCATGCGGCGACTAACGGCATCTACACGCACGCGCCGGATTGGTACCGAAACTTTTGCTACGTGCGCGAGCGCGAGCGCGGCCTTGATTTCAGTGAGGACCTTGCCACGCCAGGCGTATTCAGCTTCAACCTCGGCGACGGCGAAGCGGTGATGGTCCTGAGCGCGTCGAATGCGTCGAATGCGTCTGCGTCTGCGTCGACATCGGCGTCGTCAGCAGAGCCGGCTAGCATGCAGGCAGCCGCCGCCGACACAGCAGACGCCCCAACCACAAACCCGGCCGCCGCCCACGCAACCCAACTCGCCAACACCGAACACCAACGCCGCAGCGCACTCGGCTCCCGCCTGGAACGCTCCGCCGACGCCTACGTCGTCGCGCGTAACGAAGGCCGCACCATCCTCGCCGGCTTTCCATGGTTCACGGATTGGGGCCGCGACACCTTCATCGCCATGCGCGGCCTGCTGATCGCAACGGGCCGCCTCGACGAAGCCGCGGCGATCCTGCTCGAATGGTCGGGCACACTGTCGGAAGGCATGCTGCCGAATCGTTTCCCCGACTATGGCGACACGCCTGAATACAACTCCGTCGATGCATCGTTATGGTTCGTCATCGCCGTCCACGACTATCTGTCAACGAACCACGCAAAAGCCGACACCCGAACACGCCTCCAGCAGGCAGTGGAAACCATCCTCAAGGGCTACACGAACGGCACGCGCTTCAACATCAAGGCATCCGCCGATGACGGCCTTCTGGACGCCGGCGTCCCCGGCGTGCAACTCACATGGATGGACGCAAAGGTCGGCGACTGGGTTGTCACGCCACGCATCGGCAAACCCGTCGAAGTGCAAGCGCTCTGGATCAACGCATTGCGCATTGCAGCAACCTGGAATCGGGGCTGGCAGCCCTCCGCGGAACGGGCGTTGCAAGCGTTTCGTGAACGCTTCACCGATCCGTCGACACAAGCGCTGTTCGACAATGTCGACGTGGATTTCGTGAAAGGCACCGTGGATCGCTCAATCCGCCCGAACCAGATACTCGCTGTGGGCGGTCTGCCGTTTCCATTACTCGACGACGCGCAGGCGCGCGCGGTGCTCGACCAGGTCGAAGCGCAGTTGCTCACGCCGCTTGGCCTCAGAACGCTTGCGCCGTCCGATCCAGCCTACCGCGGCCACTACGGCGGCTCGCCGCTGGAGCGCGATGGCGCCTATCATCAAGGAACCGTCTGGCCATGGCTGCTGGGTCCGTTCGTCGAAGCATGGCTGCGAGTTCACGGCGCCGAGCCGGATGCCGAAGCACAAGCCAAAGTGCGCTTTCTCGACCCGCTGTACGCCCATCTCGATCACGCGGGACTCGACCATCTGTCCGAAATCGCCGACGGCGATGCGCCCCACACGCCCGCCGGCACGCCGTTTCAGGCGTGGTCGCTGGGCGAATTGCTACGTATCGAAACCCTGCTTGCCGGCCTCGCGCCCGTCGCCGCCTAAAGCGCGCTAGGATGTGAGTCCCACAGCCAAGCCCGACGCAAGGACGTAGTCATGCCACCGCTGCGCGCTGCCAATCTGCTGGACACCATCGAAGGTTCACGGCTGCATTCAGCCGACTGCGCCCATTGGCAACGCTGGGGACCGTATCTCAGCGAGCGTCAGTGGGGCACGGTGCGCGAGGATTACAGCGCGGACGGCACCGCCTGGGACTACTTCCCGCACGACCACGCGCGCAGCCGCGCTTACCGTTGGGGCGAAGACGGCATTGCCGGTTTCGGCGACGACAAACTCAGCTGGTGTGTGTCGCTCGCATTGTGGAACCGCAAGGATCCGATCCTCAAGGAACGTCTGTTCGGACTCACCAACGCGCAAGGCAATCACGGCGAGGACGTGAAGGAGCTGTACTTCTACGTCGACGGCACGCCGACGCATTCGTATATGCGGATGCTCTACAAGTACCCGCATGCCGCCTTTCCCTACGACGACCTGGTTCGGGAAAACGCGCGGCGCGGCGGCGACATGCCGGAATACGAGATTCTCGATACCGGCGTATTCGACGATCTGCGTTACTTCGACGTGCAGGTCGAATACGCGAAACACGCGCCCGACGACATCCTGATGCGCGTGACGATCGAGAATCGCGCGGACCAGGCGGCCTCGCTCGATGTGTTGCCGCAGATCTGGGCGCGCAATTCCTGGTCATGGAAGGAGAGCAAGGAGAAGCCGTCGCTCGTCGCAGGTCAGGATCACAACGGTGAAACCCAGGTGGTCGGCCGGCAGCATGGCCATGAGCCGATCGTCGTGTCGGCGTGGTCGAAAGATGCACCGCAGATGGCGTGGCTGTTCTGCGAGAACGACACCAACGTCAAGCGCCTGTTCAATATGGAGGGCGCCGGGCCGTTCAAGGACGGCTTCAACGATTACCTCGTGCACGGCGACGAACAGGCAATCCGTCGCGACGCCGGCACCAAGGCGGGCGCGCATGCGTCGATTGAACTCGCGCCGTATGGCCGCGCTGTCGTGTACATGCGCTGGCGTCCGCAGTCGTGTCCCGACGACACGCAACTGGATGCCGACGCCGTGTTCGCGCACCGCATTGCCGAGGCCGATGAATTCTATGGCGCGCTGCAACACGAGATGGACGACCCCGATGCGCGCCTCGTGCAGCGTCAGGCGCTGGCCGGCATGCTGTGGTCCAAGCAGTACTACCAGTTCGACGTGCATCGCTGGCTCGAAGGCGATCCGTTGCAGCCTAAACCGTCCGAAAATCGCAAACGCGGTCGCAATTCGGAGTGGCAGCATCTGTGCAACGCCGACATCGTGTCGATGCCCGACAAGTGGGAATACCCGTGGTACGCGTCATGGGACCTGGCGTTTCACGCGGCCGCGTTCGCGCTGATCGATCCGGCGTTTGCCAAGCGTCAATTGCTGTTGCTGGTGAAGGACCGCTATCAGCATCCGAACGGTCAATTGCCGGCCTACGAATGGGCGTTCGGCGACGCGAATCCGCCGGTGCATGCCTGGGCTGCGTGGCGCGTCTATGAAATCGACCGCGCGTTGACCGGCAAGGCGGACCGCGATTTTCTGGAGCTTGTTTTTCACAAGCTGCTGCTGAATTTTTCGTGGTGGGTGAACCGCAAGGACGCGGACGGCCGGAATGTTTTTCAGGGTGGCTTTCTTGGCCTGGACAACGTGGGCATTTTCGACCGCTCGTCGCCGCTGCCCACCGGCGGCTATATCGATCAGTCGGACGGTACCGCGTGGATGGCCGCGTATGCGCTCGACCTGATGCGTATCGCGCTCGAACTGGCGTACGCGAACCATGTGTTCGTCGATATCGGCGTGAAGTTTTTTGAGCACTTCCTGTATATCGCCGAGGCCGTGAGTTGCGATGACAATTGCGATACCGGTCTATGGGATAACGAAGACGAGTTCTTCTACGACAAACTGCGCCTGCCGGACGGCACCAGCGTGCCGATGCGCCTGCGTTCGATCGTCGGCCTGATTCCGCTGTTCGCCGTGCACGTGCTCGAAGAGCGTTTGCATGGCCACCTGCCGGGTCTGCGCGAGCGGCTTGTCTGGTTCCTCGAACATCGTCCCGATCTGGCAAAGCTGGTCTCGCGCTGGAACGAGCCCGGCAAGGGGAATGCGTTGCTGCTCTCGCTGTTGCGCGGGCATCGGATGAAAGCGTTGCTGCGCCGTGCGCTCGACGAAAGCGAATTTCTCTCCGATCACGGCGTGCGGGCGTTGTCGCGTTTTCATCGCGACAACCCGTTCGTGTTCAAGCACAACGACACCAGCGTCACCGTCAAATATCTGCCGGCCGAATCCGACACGCGCGTGTTCGGCGGCAATTCGAACTGGCGCGGACCTGTGTGGATGCCGGTGAACTATCTGCTGATTGAATCGCTGTACGAATTTCATCGCTACTACGGCGACGATTTCCGCGTTGAATATCCAACCGGTTCCGGGCAGAAGTTCTCGCTCTGCGAAATCGGCGACAAACTGGCGCGCCGGGCGACTACGCTGTTCCTGAAGGACAAAAACGGTGAGCGTCCGGTGATGGGCGCGTATCCGCTCTTGCAGGCCGACCCGCGTTCGCGCGATCTCGTGCTGTTCCATGAGTATTTTCACGGCGACAACGGCCGTGGCGTGGGCGCTTCGCATCAGACCGGCTGGAGTGGGCTGGTGGCATTGCTCCTGCAACCGCGGGTAATGGCCGCGTCCGGCAATGTGCCGCAGGCCGGCGAGTCGGACCAGGCGCCCATTCCAATCTCGACCACGGCGCCTGCACCCGCGTGCGAGCCCGCGCCCGCGCTGACAACCGCGGTGGCCAAATAGCTCGCGGCGACGCAGCCGCGCGCGAGGTTGCATCGGCCCTCCAGGGCGCGGCGTGAGCAGCTTTGGCACTTGTTTTTGAACTGTGCGGGTTCAAGCGTGGTCTTTCATGTACCGCCACGTCCGTTCCATTGGCTTCCTTAAGCGAATCCCATGTCGACCACTCCGAATGCCCAAACCTCCCCCCGTCCCGACGCCAGCCGCGAACCCAGTTGCAAAGTCAGCGCGAGTCCGCACGATGCGCCGCCGTCGCCGGCGGGCAAGCGGCCTGCGCCGCCTTGTACGCTGGTGATCTTCGGCGCGGGCGGCGACCTGACCAAACGCTTGCTGATGCCCGCGCTGTACAACCTTGCGGTGGACGGCCTGCTCGACGGCGGCATGAAGATCATCGGCGTGAATCACGGCGCGCGCGAAACGGGCGAATGGCGCGAAGACTTGCACACGTCGCTGCAACAGTTCGCCGCCGACAAAGCCAGCACCTTCCACGCCGGCAAGCTCGACGACAAAGCGTGGGACTGGGTCGCGCAACGGCTCGAATACATGGCCGGCGAATTCGAGACCGACGACACCTTCGCGACGCTCAAGCAAAAGCTCGATCAGGCGCCGGGCGGCAACGTGATTTTTTACCTGGCCGTCAGCTCGCGCTTTTTCAAACCGATTGTCGAACATCTCGGTAAAGCGAGCTTGCTGAAAGAAGGCGAGAGCGGCAGCGGCGGATTTCGCCGCCTCGTGATCGAGAAGCCGTTCGGCACCGATCTCGCGTCGGCGCGCGATCTGAACGCGCATATCCTGTCTTACGCGGACGAGTCGCAGGTGTATCGCATTGATCACTTCCTCGGCAAGGACACTGTGCAGAGCATTCTCGCAGTGCGCTTTGCGAACGCGCTGTTCGAACCGATCTGGCGGCGCGAATACATCGACAGTGTGCAGATCACCGCGGCCGAAACGATCGGCGTGGAGGGGCGCGGTAAATTCTACGAGCAGACCGGTGCGTTCCGCGACATGTTGCCGAATCACCTGTTCCAGTTGCTCGGCATGGTCGCGATGGAGCCGCCCAATTCGTTCGATGCCGAAGCCGTGCGCGACAAGAAGGCGGAAATCTTCGACGCGATCCAGCCGCTGACCGCCGACGACGTCGTCTTCGGCCAATACGAAAAGGGTCCGGCGGGCGTCGGCTATCGCGAGGAACCGGACGTCGCGCCGGACAGCACCACGGAAACCTATGCCGCCGCGCGCGTGTACGTCGAGAATTGGCGCTGGGCCGGCGTGCCGTTTTATCTGCGCACGGGCAAGCGCCTCGCCGCGCGCCGCACGGAGATCTCGGTGCAACTGAAGCCGGTGCCGTTCCGCCTGTTTCGCGACACGCCGGTCGACGCGCTGACGCCGAACGTGCTGACCTTGCGGATCGATCCCGCGCACGGCACGAGCTTCGACTTCAATGTGAAAACGCCGGGGCCGGTGATGCAGATCGGCGCGGTGCAATCGTCGTTCGACTATGCGGACTTCTTCGCCGAACAGGCCAACGTCGGCTACGAGACTTTGCTGTACGACTGCATGCTCGGCGACGAGACACTGTTCCAGCGTGCCGACAGCATCGAAACGAGCTGGTGCGCCGTGGAAGACGTGCTGCATCCGAAGACCGGCGGCGCGATGCCGGTGCGCGGCTACGCCGCGGGTAGCGAAGGCCCGGCGGAAGCGGACGCACTGCTGGCACGCAACGGCCACGCGTGGCGGCCTTTGCAAAAGAATGCAATCCAAAAGAAGTAACTCCACTGGGACGGATCAACACAATCGGGGGACACCATGACCACACGTAAGACGAGTAAGCCAGGCAAGACGACGAAGCCAGGCAAGACGACGGCCACGACAAAAGCAGCCAGCAGCACCGAGCGGATTCTGG
This sequence comes from Paraburkholderia sp., assembly GCF_034668105.1. Lineage (GTDB taxonomy): Bacteria > Pseudomonadota > Gammaproteobacteria > Burkholderiales > Burkholderiaceae > Paraburkholderia. The sequence continues at coordinate 11,946 of NZ_JAXDPY010000247.1, forward strand.
CGATCGACGTTGGCGGCACTGGTCTGAAGGCTGCGATCATCGACGCGGACGGGCAGATGAAAACCGAGCGTCTGCGCGTGGCCACGCCGCATCCCTGTACGCCGGAGCAACTGGTGGATGCGTTGGCTGCGCTGGTCGCGCCGCTCGTCGAAAAGGAGCCGCCCTCGCTGATGTCGATCGGCTTTCCTGGCGTGGTGCGCAACAACCGCATTTTGACGGCGCCGCACCTTGGTGTTGAAGGCTGGCACGACATTCCGCTGGCGGATTCACTGGCGCAGCGCCTGGGCGGCTTGCCGGTGCGCATGATCAACGACGCGGAGATGCAGGGCTTCGCCGCGATCGAAGGTCATGGGCTCGAGTTCGTGTTGACGCTCGGCACGGGCGCGGGCACGGCACTGTTCCGCGACGGCGAGTTGATGCCTCACCTCGAGCTTGCGCATCATCCGGTCAGCAAGAAGGGCGTGGCGTACGACGAATACATTGGCGACGCAGCGCGTGAGAAGGTGGGCAATAAGCGCTGGAATCGCCGGGTCGAGAAGGTGATCGGGATTTTGAGTTCGCTGGTGAACTACGACAAGCTGTGGCTTGGCGGCGGCAACGCGGCGCGCTTGACGATCAGCTTGCCCGCCAACGTCGCGACTGTTTCGAACGATGCGGGCATTGAAGGCGGCGCGCGCCTATGGCATCCGAAGTCGCTACGTGAGACGCGGCAATTGCCGGAGGCCAATGAGCGGAGCGGCCGCTTCAAGTGATATGGGATGGGCCATGCGGCGAGCACGAATAATTGCGGTGGCGGGAATGCGTCGCCCGCGCTGCAATGGCGCAATGCGCCGACGGGCACCAAGAGCTACGCGATCACGATTTTCGATCCGGACGGCGCGAAGGGCTTGGGGATTGTGCACTGGGTGTTATACGGCGTCGCGCCGTCGACGACCGGTCTGGGCGCCGGCGCTATGCCGCCGGCCGGCAGTATGGGCGGAACGAATCGGACGGGCGGCTCGGGTTATTACGGGCCGTGCCCGCCGATCGGGGATGTTCCGCATCACTATGTCGTGCAGATTTATGCACTTGATTTGCCGCCCGACGCATTGCAGGCAGGTCTGACGCGCGACCCGTTACACGCGGCTATCAAGGATCATGTGCTTGCCGCGACCAGTACTGTGCTTCGGTACGGGCGGTGATTTTTGCCTTTGGTTTTGCCTGCGCGGCGGCCGGGTGACGGGGGCCGCCGGCAAAGCCACGTCACTACCTGGCCGCATCACCCCAGCGATATTCGTGACTCGCCTCGTCAAGCTGCGACTTGACCTCTGTGTCGAGCACAAATTCCGAAGCCGCCAGCGTATCGGTCAACTGCTCAGCGCGACTGGCGCCGATGATTGCCGAGGTAATCAGCGGATTAGCCAGGACCCAGGCAAGCGACACCCGAGTCAAAGACTCGCCGGTCGGCGCAGCGATTGCCTTCAACTTCTCGATCGTTTCGAACTCGCGCTGATGCCAGTACCGTTGCTGATACATCGCCCCAGCCTTGCCGACAGTTTCGGTGAAGCGCCCGGATGTAGGCGCCGCATCCACCCGATGCTTACCCGTCAGCAAACCACCCGCCAGCGGGTTGTAGGGCATGACGGCTAATTGCTCTTCAGCCGCCAAAGGCAACAATTCCCTTTCGATCTGCCTGAACAGCAGGTTATAGCGGGGCTGCACCGATACGAACCGCGCGACGCGCAACACATCCGCGCGCCCCAACGCCCGTGCCAGCCGATACGCGAGGAAATTCGACACGCCGATATAGCGCGCCTTGCCGGAGCGCACGATCACGTCGAGCGCCTCCAGGGTTTCGTCAAGCGGGGTATTCGCGTCGTCGGAATGGAGCTGGTAAAGGTCCACGTAGTCCGTGCCGAGCCGCCGCAGCGAAGCGTCGATGGCATCCAGCAGATGTTTGCGCGACGCGCCTTGATCCCACGCCGACGGCCCCATCTTGCCGACCGCCTTGGTCGCCAGAACGAAACGGTCGCGTTTGCCCTTCAGCCAGCGGCCGACGATTTCCTCCGTGCGTCCGGCCACATCCTCGCTGCCGCCAAGCGGATAAACGTTCGCGGTGTCGATAAAGTTCACGCCGGCGTCCGCCGCCGTGTCGAGAATCCGATGGGAAGCGTCTTCTTCGGTCTGCAGACCAAAGGTCATCGTCCCAAGACACAGGCGTGAAACGGTGAGGCCGGTGTGGCCGAATTTGCGGTATTGCATAGTCATCTCCGAGGCGCAACGGACAGTTGCGATGTGCAGTGTTGCAAAAAGGATAAACGGTGTCGCGATTTTGCGTTTGGTCAGCGAAGCGTAAGGACGTTTCCGGCCGTTAGCATTTAGAAAGTTTTCAACGCTGTGCGATTCATATGGGGGAATGAAAGGCGCTTGCATGGTCAGAGCACATCGCTCGGATCACGTCGCGGAATCTGCCGTGAGTTTGAAGGAGTTGACTTGGTTATCTCAGATATAGACGCCTGTGCGTATTCATCTATGAACATTCAAAATCCTTTCACGGTTTGCCGCCGTACATTACATGCGCGTAATATTCCCCGAGCATTGACGCCTTAAAAATTACGAATCACCTACGTTTGTAAAAAAAAGAAACATTTCAATTACACCCGGTAATGTCCCGCGCGGTTGATGCTGGTTTATGCATGTGGAATGATAGCAATTCTCATTTAACAAACCAGCCAGCCATCCCGTCGCCTCTGCTTCAAGCAGAAGACCGGCAGCCAGCCAATTGCGGTTTTGTCATTGATCCCGTGCCGAGTCATGCGGATCTGGCAAGCGCACTTCTGACGGGATGTCCCATGTTCAATCACACGCCGCTGGTGGCCGCGTTAGCGCTAGCTTTTGCCGTTCCGTTTGCCACGCCCGCCGTCGCCCAGACGGCTCCGCAGCCTTCGGCTCAAAACGCTCCGCAATCCGCATCGCAGCCTTCGGTTCAAAACGCGCCGACAACCGCAGCAGCCGACAACGGCACCTTGCCGACCATCGGCGTCGCAGCACAGGTCGAACAACAGGACTTCCAGGCAGAACGTGCGACGGTGGGCGCAAAGACGCCCACCGCGTTGCGCGATATTCCGCAGACCGTCACCGTCATCAACAAATCGGTGCTGGCCTCACAAGGCGCCACGTCGTTCCAGGACGCGCTGCGCAATGCGCCGGGCGTGACGATCGGCGCGGCCGAAGGCGGCCAGATCGGCAACAACATCAACTTGCGTGGTTTTACCGCGCAGAACGACATCTATCTAGACGGCTTCCGCGATCGCAACCAGTACTATCGCGACACCTTCGACCTCGAAGAACTCGAGGTGCTGTACGGTCCGTCGTCGATGCTGTTCGGCCGCGGCTCGACCGGTGGCGTGATCAACCAGGTCAGCAAGAAAGCGAACCTGACGGACTCGGCGGAAGTCTCGGCCATGATCGGCACCGACGATAAATATCGCAGCACCGTCGACGTCAACCATAAGCTGACCGACACCTCGGCGATCCGCCTGAACGCATTCGGCCAAAGCCTGGGCTCGACGCGTGACGAGATGAAGAACAAGGACTACGGCGTGGCGCCCGAAGTGCGCTTCGGCATCGGCACGCCGACTGAAGTCACGATCTCCGCCCTGATCCAGCACAACTACGACATGCCCGACTACGGCGTACAGGCGTTGAACGGCCACCCGTCGCCGGTGCCGAAGAACACCTTCTACGGCCTGACCACCGACCGCACGATTCAGGACATCCAGACTTTCACGGCGGGCGTGAAGCACAAGTTCTCGGATAACCTGATCCTGACGAACCAGACGCAGTTTTCGCACTCGATGACCGACGCGCGTGAAACCGCGCCGCAAGCCGTGTTGACGGGCCCGCTCGCCACCAGCACCGCACTGACGAACGGCAATTTCACGACGCTGCCGCCGTCGCAACTGTTCATCAAGCTGCAAAGCCACGACCGTGTCATCGAGAACCACTCGCTGTACAACGACACGATGCTCGAATACAAATTCGACACCGGTCCGATCAAGCACGACCTGATCACCGGTATCGATCTCGGGCACGACAGCTATTCCAACCAGGCGTACACGCGTAACAACCTGCCGATCGTTTCGATGGTGAATCCGCAGTACCTGGCGAATCCCGCGGGCGTGACGACGACGGTCGGCAATTACGCGGACTCGGGTTCGAACGAGATTGGCGCGTACGTCAACGACACCGTCTCGCTGGGCCAGAACTGGAAGTTTATCGGCGGGTTGCGTTGGGACCGCTTCCAGGCGCAGATCCACAACTCGATCAGCCTGCCGGGTTACGCGACACAAACCAACTACTTCACCAGCGTGCGCGCCGGCGTGATTTACCAGCCGACCGACTGGCAGTCGTACTACATCTCGTACGGCACCTCGTTCGATCCTTCGCTCGAGGCGTTGACGGTCACCAACCTGACGCAGAACCTCGCGCCGGAGTCGACCAAGTCGTACGAAATCGGCGGCAAGTGGGATCTGCTGGGCGGCAATATCTCGGTGACGTCCGCATTCTTCCGCGAGGAAATGAACAACGCCCGCACGCAGGTTTCGCCGACTGAATACGAGCTTGACGGCGACATTCGCGTCGACGGTTTCCAGGCCGGCGTGACCGGTCATATCACCGACAAGTGGCAGATTTTTGGCGGCTACACCTACATGGACGCCATCATCCTGAAGGCGCTCGACGGCACGCAAGGCCACGTGCCGGCCAACACGCCGCGCAATACGCTGACGCTCTGGAGTACCTATGCAATCACGCCGCATTGGGAAATCGGCGGCGGGCCGACCTATATGTCGCCGCGTTACGCGTCGAACACGAACTACGTGCAGGTGCCGGGCTACACGCGCTGGGACGCAACCGCTGCGTATCACGCGAAGAAATACGACATCCGCCTGAATCTGTTGAACCTGACCAACAAGATGTACTACGACGCGCTGATTCCGTCGGACGGTGGCCGTTCCGTGCCGGGTATCGGACGTACGCTGCTGGCAACGTTCGACTACCGGTTCTGAAGCGTGCCTCATTGATACGGTAGGCTTGCCTTTTCCCTACGGCAAGCCGACGTAACGAGGCAAAGGAAACTCAACATGCTGCTGCACATTCCGAATGTACTGAACGCCGAGCAGTTGCGCTTCGTGCGCGAACGGCTCGATGGCGCCGGCGATGCATGGGTTGACGGCCGTGCGACCGCCGGCTACCAGGGCGCGCCGGTCAAACGCAATCAGCAGATCGCCGAGCATTCGCCGCTCGCGCGCGAGATCGGCGACGTGATTCTCGCGTCGATCGAGCGCAATCCGTTGTTCATCAGCGCGGTGTTGCCGAACCAGGTGTACCCGCCGCTCTTCAATCGTTACGAAGGCGGCATGGAATTCGGCAGTCACGTCGACGGCGCCGTACGGGTGCTGCCCAACGGCATCAAGCTGCGCACGGACGTGTCGGTGACGCTGTTCATTTCCGAACCCGCCGAATACGACGGCGGCGAACTCGTGATCGAAGACACCTACGGCGTGCAGCAAGTCAAGCTGCCGGCGGGCGACATGATCGTCTACCCCGCCACCAGTTTGCATCAGGTCACGCCGGTCACACGCGGCGCGCGCCTCGCCAGCTTCTTCTGGGTGCAAAGTCTCGTGCGCAGCGATACCCAGCGCGCGTTGCTATTCGATCTGGATACGGCGATTCAACGTCTGAACGCCACGCATGCCGACGACGCGGCGCGCCGCAGCCTGGTCGGCTGTTATCACAATCTGTTGCGTACCTGGAGCGAAACGTGAGCGCACCCGAGGCGATTGAATTTCAACCGGCCGCGGCAATCGACGCCGCGGCGAGCGAACCTCAGCGGTTCGGCGAGGAGGAACTGAAAGCGCGGCAGCAGCGTTCGCGCCGCGCGACCTTCGTCAAATGGCTGCGCAAGGTGCATGGCTGGATCGGTTTGTGGGGCGCGGCGCTGGGGCTGCTGTTCGGCACCACGGGCTTTCTGCTGAATCATCGTGGCGGCCCGCTCAAAGTGTCGACCGGCGAGCCGCAGGTGTCGGTCGTGCAGGTACCGTTGCCGCAACCGGCGCCGGAGACGCCGCGCGAACTCGCCAACTGGCTCAAGCAGGAATTCCAACTCGCCGGCAACCCGGGCCGCGCGCAGAAAGAGCCCGCGCATCCGGTCGCGTGGGGCGAGCGCACCATGGTTCAACCGGAGCACTGGCAGCTCAACTTCGCGTCGCCGCATGAAAACACGGCCGCTGAGTATTGGGTCGGCAATGGTTACGTGACGGTCAAGCGCAGCGAAAACTCGTTTCTCGCGACACTGACGAATCTGCACAAGGGCGTCGGCTTGAGCGTCGGCTGGGTGCTGCTGATCGATACGCTGGCGGGCAGCATCATTTTGCTGTCGCTGACAGGCGTCCTGCTGTGGACGGAGCTGAACAAACGCAAAACCATCGGCGCCATGCTGGTGACGGGATCGATCGTCGCGGCTCTCTGCATGGGGTTGCTCTAAAAACCCTTTCGTTTCAGGTCGTTCGCGCGTCGCCCTGCCTTCCTCCAAAACGCCGCTCCGTGCGAGAATCGCGCTACGTCGATTGCTGCCTCCGGGCAGCCGTCCGACGTGTCTGGCCTCGTTTTTGCTATTCCGGTCCGCACGAATTCGAAACAGCAGCGTTGAGGAGATGGCGTTGAAAAAGCCGGACAGCTTCATGTCGGAGGAGGGCACGCCCGCGAACCTCGTCACGCCGTCATTCCTTGCCGGCGGCGGCGAGCTGGGTGCGCTGATCCGCGCCTACGACTGGACGCAGTCAGCGCTCGGCGCGCCTGAGAACTGGCCGCAAGGGCTGAAGATCGCGATTCGTATCATGCTGACTTCGCGTCAACCGATCTGGATCGGCTGGGGCGACGAGCTTCTCTATTTTTACAACGACGCGTACAAATCGATCATCGGCGGCAAGCATCCGGCCATGCTCGGTCAGCCCACTCGGGTCGTGTGGCGCGAAATCTGGGCCGATATCGAGCCGCTCCTGGATACTGCGCTCAAAGGCGCGGAGGGCACCTTCGTCGAACAGAAGCTGCTCATCATGGAGCGCAACGGCTTCCCCGAGGAAACCTATTACACCTTCTCTTACAGTCCGATTCCCGGCGACGACGGCGAGGCCGGCGGCATCATCTGCGCCAATAGCGACGACACCATGCAGGTGGTCGGTGAACGGCAACTGGCGCTGTTGAAGGAACTGGCGGCAGCCAGTCCGGACGGCCGCGACTGGCGTGAGGCGTGCGAGCTGAGCGCGCGTGCCTTGCAGTCCAATCCGCAAGATATTCCGTTCGCGTTGCTGTATGCGGGGGAGCCGGGCAGCAGCACGGTCGCGCTAGTCGGCTCGTGCGGCATCGAACCGGGTCATCCGGCGGCGCCTGAATCGATGAGCCTGGCCAGCGCGCCAGTGTGGCCGTTCGCGGACGTGCTGAAGATTCAGGTGCCGCAGATGGTGCGCGGCTTGACGGAACGTTTCGGCATGGCCTTGCCAGGCGGCCCGTGGCACCTCGCGCCTGAGCAAGCGGTCATCCTGCCGGTCTCGGCGGGTAGCGAGACGGCGCCGGCAGTGTTGTTGATCGTCGGTCTGAATCCTTGCCGTCTTTTCGACGACGCCTATCGCAGTTTCCTGAATCTGACCGCCGGCCAGATCGGCGCGGCGATCGGCTACGCGCAGGCCTACCAGGAAGAGCGGCGGCGCGCGGAGGCGCTGGCCGAAATCGACCGCGCGAAAACCACCTTCTTCTCGAACATCAGCCACGAGTTCCGCACGCCGCTCACGCTGATGCTCGGCCCGCTCGAAGAATTGCTGGCCAAGCCGCGGCTTGGCGCGAGCATGGATACGCCTCGTCCCGGCAACGACGCCGACGACCGCGCGCTGATCGAGATCACGCATCGCAACGGCTTGCGTCTGCTGAAACTCGTCAACGCGCTGCTCGACTTTTCGCGGATCGAGGCGGGCCGCATTCAGATTCACACCGAACCGACCGACGTCGCCGCCTTCACGGCCGAACTCGCGTCGCTGTTCCAGTCCGCGATCGAGGCAGCCGGCCTGCGGCTCGAGGTGGAGATTCCGCCCACGCCGGTCGTCGTGCAACTCGACCGCGAGATGTGGGAAAAGGTCGTGATGAATCTGCTGTCGAACGCGTATAAGTTCACGTTCTTCGGCACGATCCGGGTCGCGGTTCGTGCTATCGCGAGCGGCGGTGTCGAGGTCAGCGTGAGCGACTCCGGTATCGGTATCGCCGAAGACGAAATACCGCGCCTGTTCGAACGCTTTCACCGGGTGGTGGGTGCGCCTGGGCGTTCGGTCGAAGGCAGCGGTATCGGTCTGGCGATGGTGCAGGAGCTCGTGAAGCTGCACGGCGGCACCGTGCAAGTCGAAAGCCGTCTGGGCGAGGGCGCGTGCTTTACGGTCGCGCTGCCACGCGGCGCGGCGTTGTCTCATGCCGCAAACGAAGCCGCGGACCAAGGGGTGCGCGCCGCCATGAGCAAGCACGCGCGCACCTATGTCGATGCCGCATTGCGCTGGAGTCCGGAGAACGAAATCCTCACCGATGCGCCGTCCGCCATGGCGCCGGCCGGGGACGTGGCCCCCGATGCCACGCCAATCGCGGCCGCGCGCTTGCTGGTCGTCGACGACAACGCCGACTTGCGCGAATACATGAGCCGCATCCTGCGCGCGGCGGGCCACGACGTCCAACTCGCCACCGACGGCGTGGCGGCGCTCGAAGCGGCCCGCGCCGCACCGCCCGATCTGATCCTGTCCGACGTGATGATGCCGCGCCTCGACGGTTTCGGCCTGCTGCGTGAACTGCGCGCCGATCCCGAATTGCGCGACACGCCGTTCCTGATGCTGTCCGCGCGCGCGGGCGAAGAGGCTCGCGTGGGCGGTATCGAACACGGTGCCGACGACTATCTGACCAAGCCGTTTTCCGCCCGCGAACTGCTCGCGCGCGTGGCGGGCAATTTGCAACTCGCACGGCTGCGTCGCGAGACCGAGATGAAGCTGCGCGAGGAATCGCGCACCCTCGAAATTCTCAACCGCGTCGGCTCCACGGTCGCGGCGGAACTCGATCTGAACCGCGCGGTGCAGATCGTGACGGACGCCGCCACGGAATTGACCGGCGCCGCATTCGGCTCGTTCTTCTATAACGTGCTCGACCAGGCGGGCGGCAGCTATATGCTGTACACGCTCTCCGGTGTGCCGAAAGAAGCGTTCGAGAAGTTTCCCATGCCGCGCAACACGGCGGTGTTCGCGCCGACGTTCAATGGCGAGGGCATCGTCCGCGTTGACGACATCACCAAAGATCCGCGCTACGGGCACAATGTTCCGCATCGCGGCATGCCGGAAGGCCATCTGAAGGTGTGCAGCTATCTGGCCGTGCCGGTGCAATCGCGCAGCGGCGAAGTGGTCGGCGGCTTGTTTTTCGGCCATCCGGAACCTGGTGTGTTCACCGAGCGCGCCGAACGGATCGTGGCCGGTATCGCGGCTCAGGCGGCGATTGCGATCGACAATGCGCGCCTCTATTCGGCGGCGCAAACCGAGATCGCCGAACGCACCAAGGCGCAAAGCGCGCTGCACGATCTGAACGAGACGCTCGAGCGCCGCGTGATCGAGACGGTGGCGGATCGCGACCGTCTGTGGGAGCTGAGCGAAGACCTGCTCGTCGTGGCCGACATTGAAGGCCGCTTGCAGCGCGTCAGCCCGTCATGGAGCAGCGCCCTCGGACACAACGCGCAATGGCTGAAGTCGCGTTCATACTTCGATCTGGTCCATCCGGACGACATCGAGACCGTGCGCACGCACCTCGCCGAACTGCGCCGCACGGGCGTGCCGGTGCGTTACGAAAACCGCTTCAAGCGGATCGACGGCAGTTGGCGCTGGGTCGCATGGACGCTCGCGCTCGATCCGGACACGGCGCGGATTCACGGTGTGGGCCGCGACGTCACCGCCGACAAGGAAACCACCGAGGCGCTGCGGCACGCGGAAGAAGCGCTGCGCATGGCCCAGAAGATGGAGGCGATCGGTAAGCTGACGGGCGGCGTCGCGCATGATTTCAACAATCTGCTGCAGGTGATCGGCGGCAACCTGCAATTGCTTGCTAAAGACGTTGCCGGCTCCGACAAGCCTGAACAGCGCGTGCGCAATGCACTCGCAGGCGTGGCGCGCGGCGCGAATCTCGCGTCGCAACTGCTGGCGTTCGGCCGGCGTCAGCCGCTGGCGCCGAAGGTGGTCAATCTCGGCCGCTTCGTGCGCGGACTCGACGACATGCTGCGGCGCGCACTGGGCGACGGCGTCGAGATCGAAACGATCGTGTCCGGTGGTTTGTGGAATACGCTGGTCGATCCGTTCCAGGTCGAAAACGCGCTGCTCAATCTGGCGATCAACGCACGCGACGCCATGAACGGCCACGGCAAACTCACCATCGAAGCCGGCAACGCCGCGCTAGACGACGCATACGCCAAGCGCAATGCGGAAGTCACGCCGGGCCAGTACGTGATGCTCGCGGTCACGGATACCGGCGCGGGGATGTCGGCGGAAGTGCGCGAGCGCGTGTTCGAACCGTTCTTCACGACCAAACCGGAAGGACAGGGCACGGGCCTCGGCCTGAGCATGGTGTATGGCTTCGTGAAGCAGTCCGGCGGCCATGTGAAGATCTACAGCGAGCAAGGCCACGGTACGACGATTCGCATCTATCTGCCGCGCGTGCGTCAGGAAGAAGACCTTGAAACGAATATCGACGCCGGCCCCGCGAAGGGCGGCACGGAAACGATTCTGGTCGTCGAGGATGACGAGGAAGTGCGCACCACGGTGGTCGAAATGCTCTCCGATCTCGGCTATCGCGTGCTGAAGGCGAAAGACGCGCAAAGCGCGCTGGCGATCGTCGAAAGCGGCGTGCCGATCGACATGCTGTTTACCGATGTGGTCATGCCAGGACCGCTGCGCAGCACCGAACTCGCCCGCAAGGCGCGCGAGCGGCTGCCGGCCATTGCCGTGTTGTTTACGTCGGGCTATACGGATAACGCGATCGTGCATTCCGGCCGGCTCGACGAGGGCATCGAATTGCTCAGCAAGCCGTACACGCACGAAGCGTTGGCGCGCAAAGTCCGCTATGTGCTGCAAACGCAGAATCCGCAGGTGGAGGAAATCGCCGCGCTCGACCCGCAGGATCTGCAGATCGAGCCGCCCGTCACACCGGAGGGCGCGGACAGCTTCGCCGTGGATGCGCGCTTGCGGATTCTGCTGGTGGAGGACGACGAGCTGATTCGCGTGAGCACCGCGGAGCTGCTGCGTACTTTCGACTTCGACGTTCTGGAAGCCGAGGGTGAACACGATGCCAAGCAGATGCTCAGCGAACACGCGGTCAACGTGATGCTGACCGACGTGGGACTGGCAGGCAAGTCAGGTGTCGAACTCGCGCTGGATGTGTGCCATTCCCGGCCCGATCTGCGCGTGATCTTTCTGACCGGCTACGATCTCGTGCTGACGCCGGAGCAGCGCAAGGTGTTGCCGCATGCGATCCTGCTGCGCAAGCCTTACGATTTGCTTGACCTGATCGATGCGCTGAAAACACCGCTGCGGTAGTGGCTCGCTGGCCGGACGCCTTGCGCGTCTGCCAGCGGAAAAGTGGACGCTCGCGCTAGAATCGTCGCAGACCGCCCAACCCGTTGGCCCTGCCGGAATTCCGCCGATGACCACAACGATGAAAACCTCACGCCGCCATTTTCTGACGCTGAGCGTGGGCGCGAGCTCAGCGCTCATGCTCTCCCGCCTCGCGTTCGCCGATACCGCGAACGCACTGAGCGAAGCGGATCCGAAGGCGCAAGCCGTTGGCTATAAAGAAGACGCAGCAAAGGTCGATAAAGCGAAATTCCCCGGCTTTGCCGCCGGACAAACCTGTGCCAACTGTTCGCTATTTCAGGGTAAGGCCACCGACGCTTACGGTGGCTGCACACTGTTCGGCGACAAGCAGGTCGCCGCGCGCGGCTGGTGCAGTTCGTATTCGAATATGTGACGGGGCGCGCGGCTGCGCGTCAGAATCTGGTATCGGGGTGAGAATACTTTGGCCTTAGTTCAAAGCGCTCAACACCAATTCATGCGAATGGCCGATCCACACCGCTGCGTCGCGGTGGTCGCGCAAGGCGTCGCCGGTATTCGGATGCAGAAAGATATCGAGCGCGCCGTGATTCAGCGTGAGCCAGCCGACCAGCCCGGCGAACTGCTCCTGCGTGAATGCGAGCTGATACGACCACATCGGGTGCGGTCCGACCGGGCGTTCGTGAAACCGGCCCAATTGCAGTTTGCCGGTCCAGTGCACTTCGATTTGCTCGCGAAAGGTCCACGCGGCGTCGCGGCTGCCTGCATCGAAGTAAACATGCGCGTGCCAACTCTCGATGGCTGAGGTGTCGCGAAAGGTCATAGCTGGGTCCGTTGTGGTTCAGTCTTTTTCAGACATTCATTCTGCTCGTGTTTCCGCTGATGCGCGTGGCGCGCGTCTCATGTGAAACTGTATTTTGTCTTCGTCGACGATTTCAAAGCCGAGGCGTTCGTACAGGTGCTTCGCGGGATTGCCTTTGAGCACCTTGAGTGTGACCGGCAGGGTGTCAGTCTGCGCGGCCTGCAAGACGGTTTGCAGCACGCGCTCACCCATGCCGCGCCCTTGATGCGCCGGAGCGATCTGTAATTGCATGACGACCCATTCGTTCTCGGTACGATAAGTTTTTAGCAAACCGGCCTGCGTGCCGTCGAGGCAAATTACCTGCGCCGCGTCGTAGCGATGGCGCAGACGCGCGTGATGCTGGGCGTCGTCGATGGATTCGCCGGCGCGCGCCAGGTGCTCCGTCATGGTGGCCTTGCGCAGTTCGAAGAGAAAGGGCTCGTCGGCTTCCAGCGCCGGGCGCAGGGTGAGGGCAGATTCTTGCATGGGCATGCGGGTAACGTTTCCGGGCTGCGCGCGGCTAGTAAGAATTGTCGTGAATTGTCGCGTCTGCAGCGCTTTTTTACCATGCGGGTTAGGGTTAAGCCTCGCGACTTCATTGCTGCACGTGCGCCGCAGTGTCGTTTGCTGACTGCGGTCATGGCCATGGATAAGCGCTCCATCACGCTTGTGGCCTCAGGCGTTGCCGGTGCTTGCGGCTCATCGACCGGGGCGCAAGCCGTATTCGCATCGTTGTCTTTGCGACCCGTGATGCAGGTTATAGGCCCATTGGCATGCGGTTTGCTTTCGCCTCATCCGCCGATCGAGCGGCTCAACGAAACTTTGCGAGGTGGGCTATGGAGATTATCGAGCTTGAACCCAGCGTCTCGGCAGATGGACGCGCGGTGATTTTCCAGCTTTCGACGCGAGGTCGGGACCTCGAGTGCGCCGTCACGCGTGAAGCGTTGGAACAGCACTTCTGGCTGCAACGCGGTGCGGGCGAGGAACGCGTACTGAAGACATTCGCGGACGGGCGCAAACGCATCACCGCGGTGGCCGAGAGAAAAATGCTCGCGCGGCCGGGCGAAAAGGTATTGTTGACAATCAGCGATTTCGTCGCACGCGGCTGATGCGCAAATGCGGGTGATACGCAAAACGATGACTTCAATAAGTCGCAGTTGGACCCCGGTTTTCTCGCGAACCTTTGCCGCCGCTTGCGTCCGCACGCGGCGGGCGCCCTTCACATCTGACAAAATCGGCGCGCTGCGCCGATTCGCCAAATTAGCCTGCCAATTCCCCTCGTTTCGCGCAATTGCATTCGAGCGCGCTCACATAAACTGTTTTCCATGGAGCGACAAGTCACCGCGCCCCATCGACGCGGTCTTCCCCCGCGTTGTTTTGAACCGTACCGTTGATGGCAGTTTGCCGCGGTTGTCTCACGTGGCAGTGCAGTAAAGCAGTAGGAAGTCGAAGCAATGTAAATAGCGCGCAATCGAAATAACAATGCGCGCTGATCGGCTGCAGGTTGCAGCGGGGCGATGTTGAAGACGAGGGACCAAGCTGCGATCTGGTGGTAGCAGTTCAGGTAGTAGCAGTGCAGGTAGCAACAGCTT
>NZ_JAXDPY010000248.1:0-4334 GCF_034668105.1 Paraburkholderia sp.
CGGCGTTCGCACTCGCCGACCTCGGAAAGTGTCTCACACCCCCAGCCCCGCGCCCTGCGCCCGCCCCGCACTTGAAAACCCGCCCGCCGCCCTGCATCTCGATTTCCGTTTATCCGGAGCATCGCCATGGGAAGCCGTCCACGCTTCATCGATGACCTGTCGCGCGCCGCACCCGACGCCCCCGGGTCCAATCCACTCAACGCCTTATCCGACGACGCCCTGCTCGACGCCTATTCCCGCACCGTAATCGGCGCGCTGGAACGCGTGCAGCAGGCGGTCGCCTTCATTTCCGTCGAACGCCGGCTGCCTGGCGCGCCATCCGCGCATGACAGCCGCGGCGCGCGCGGCGGCACCGGCTCGGGCTTTCTGTTCACACCCGACGGCTATCTGCTCACCAACAGCCACGTCGTACACGGCGCCACGCACATCACGGTGACACTCGCCGACGGCGCGAAATTCGACGCCGATCTGGTCGGCGACGACCCCGGCAGCGATCTCGCCGTCCTGCGCATCGGCTCGCCGGAACCATTGCCCCACGTCGAACTCGGCGAATCGTCGAAACTGCGGGTCGGGCAGATTGCGATCGCGGTAGGCAACCCGCTCGGCCTCGCCCAAACCGTGACAACGGGCGTGGTCTCGGCACTCGGCCGCTCGCTGCGCTCGAATTCGGGTCGCATGATCTACGACGTGATCCAGACGGACGCCGCGCTCAATCCCGGCAATTCGGGGGGTCCGCTGATCAATTCGGCGGGCCAGGTGATCGGCGTGAACACTGCGATCATTCCTGGCGCGCAAGCGATCTGCTTCGCCACCGCGATCGATACGGCCAAGTGGGTCATCATGCAGATCTTCGCGCACGGCCGCGTGCGGCGCGCATACATCGGCGTGGCCGGCACCACAAGGCCGCTGTCGCGCCGCGTGCAGCGCTATTTCGGTTTGAGCGTGGAGAGTGGCGTGAACGTGATGGAACTCGTCAAAGGCAGTCCCGCCGCCCTCGGCGGTCTGCGCACCGACGACACGATCGTCGCGATCGATACGCTTGCGGTGCAAGACGTCGATAGCCTGCAACGCACGCTCGACGCGTCGCGGATCGACAAGCCGGTCAACGTGACCGTGCTGCGAGGCGCGCAACGGCTCGAATTGACCCTGACGCCGGTCGAACAGACAAGCTGATTGGCCCGACGACTAGCTGCTGAGACGACCTCGGGTTCAGTCAACTCGCGGGTAGAAAAGCCTCACGCTCCATCAATCTCGCGAATGAGAAAGCCCGCATCTTTTTCGATCGATCTCGCGGATAAGAAAGTCTTCACGCGCCAACAACCTCGCGGATAAAAAAGACCTCGCGCTCAATTGAGCGCGAGGTCTTTTTCCTGCGTGCGGCGCATCCTCAAAGATGCGCCGCTCAGATACCAGAACGAGTTAGATCAAACGCTCACTGGATCACTCGCGTGACACCTCGGCCGCGCGGATCGGCGGCGGCTTCCGGCGTATCGCCATTGACCTTGATCGCCTGAATGTCGCCGCTGAAATCCTGTCCCTTCAGCGTGTAGCCCTTCGCTTCGATCTGCTTGGCGAGTTCGCCGTCGATCGGCTTGTACGGCTCCCAGAAGATCGTGTTCGGCGGCAACAGCTGGTGATGGAAGCGCATCGCGGCCACGGCGTCCGGCAACGGCATGTTGAAGTCGTAGACGTTGTTGATCACCTGGAAGATCGACGTGAAGATGCGCGAGCCGCCCGGCGTGCCGATCACGAGCGACACCTTGCCGTCCCTGGTCAGAATCGTCGGGCTCATCGACGACAACGGGCGCTTCTTCGGTTCGATAGAATTCGCGTCGCTGCCCACCACGCCGAACATGTTCGCCACGCCCGGCTTCGCGGAGAAGTCGTCCATTTCGTCATTCAGCACGATGCCCGTGCGATCCGCCACCACGCCCGAGCCGAAGTAACCGTTGATGGTGTAGGTGTTCGACACGGCATTACCCCACTTGTCGATCACCGAGAAGTGCGTGGTTTCCGCTTTCTCAGGCATCGACGTGCCGAGACCGGCCTGAATGCTCTTCGTGTCCGAAGGCGAATTCGGATTGACTTCCGCTGCACGCTTGGCGATGTAGGCGTCGTCGGTCAGTTGGGCGACCGGTACCTGGTAGAAGTCGGGATCGCCGAGATACTGCGCGCGATCGGCGAACACGCGCTTCTCGATTTCCGCGATCAGGTGCACGTACTGTGCCGAGTTGAGCGTGACGTCCTTGAAGTCAGGCGCAATATCGGCCTTCATCTTCAGCAACTGCACGAGACCGATACCGCCCGAACTCGGGGGCGGCGCGGTGATCACGCGATAGCCGTTCCAGTCCGCCTGGATCGGCTGACGCCACACCGCCTTGTACTGTTGCAGGTCGGCCTTCGTAATCAGGCCGTGGCCGCGCATGGACGCCGCGATCAGATCGGCCGTCTTGCCCTGGTAGAAATCTTTTGCGCCCTGATCCGAAATGCGCTGCAGCACAGCGGCGAGATCCGGTTGCTTGAAGTTGACGCCCTGCTTCAGGTTGCCGAAGTAGGTGTCGAAGTTGGTCTTGCCGGCAAAATCTTTCGCGGCGTCGTCGCGGCGCTGCTGCAATTGCTCGCTGACTTCGAAACCGTCGCGCGCGTAGTGGATGGCCGGTGCGAGCACCTGCTTCCACTTGAGCTTGCCGAAGCGGCGCTGTGCCTGCCACATGCCGTCGACGGTGCCCGGCACGCCGACCGCGCGATAGCCGAACAGGCTCATGCCCTTGATGACCTCGCCCTTGTCGTCGAGATACATGTTCCTGGTCGCGGCCAGCGGAGCGCGCTCGCGATAGTCGAGGAAGTACGGCTTCCCGTCGACATAGAGCGTCATGAAACCGCCACCGCCGATGTTGCCCGCTTCCGGATACGTCACGGCAAGCGTGAAGGCAATCGCGACGGCTGCGTCGACGGCATTGCCGCCTTCCTTGAAGATCTGTTCCGCGGCGTCGGCGCTGTATTTGTCGGCCACCGCGATGGCGGAGGCTGTAAGAACCGCCGGTTGCGCTTTCGCGGGCGCTTTGGCAAAGGCCGGCGTGGCCTCGAGAAAGCCGGTTGAAACAGTAACGAGTGCGACTAGCGCAAGTCCGCTAGCGGACGATTTGGCATTGTGAAACAACTTCATTGGATGTCCCCCAAGACGACTTGTTCATCTGACAGAAACGAAAGCTGCCTTCGGCTTATAACATGCCGCTCCACCATTTGCGAAGCCTGTTGCACGCATGTGGTGCATCTTGCGGCACACAAATTCAGACGCTGCCGCGAGCGCCGCGCGCGATTTCATCGCCCGCTCCCTGCGGCAAACGCGCGGTCACTGGAATCGACAGGACCGAGAACAATCCGACCACCAGAAACGCCGGCCAGAAGTCGGAGAAGACGATCGTCGAGTGACCCTGCACGTTGTGCGAAATCTGCAGCACGATGCCGCCGATCGTCACGCCGAGCCCCAGCGAAAGCTGCTGGATCACACTGGCGACACTCGTCGCCCGTCCCACGTCGCGGCTCGGAATGTCCGCGTACGCGAGGCTATTCAACGAGGTGAACTGCAACGACGGGAAGAAGCCGCCGAACAACACCACACACCAGATCAACCAATGTGGCGTACCGGGAAAGAACAGCCCGTACACCGCGATGGCGAGACCCGCGCAGCCGGCATTGAACATCAGCACCGTGCGAAAACCGAAACGCCCGAGAATGCGCGACGCCGCCGCCTTCATGAACAGCGATCCGAACGCGGATGCGCAGGTGATCGACCCCGACTTGAACGCGGTCATGCCCAAGCCTTCCTGCAACGCAAGCGGCAATAGAAACGGCACCGCGCCGAGGCCGATGCGAAATAGCGAGCCGCCCACCACACTCGCGTGAAAACTCGGAATGCGCAACAGCCGCAAATCGAGCACCGGCAACTCGACGCGGTTCGCATACAGCGTGTACATCCCCAGCAGCACCACGCCGATCACGCACATGCTGATCGATACCGTATTGGACACGAGTTCGCCGCCTATCAGCGAGAGTCCCAGCATGAACAGTGCAGCACCGCTCGCCGACATCGCAAAACCGGTCCAGTCGAGCCGCCCGGGATGCGCTTCACGCACGTTGGCAATGTGCCTGTTTGCCAGCCAGATACCCAGCAGGCCGATTGGAATATTGATGAAGAAAATCAGACGCCAGTGCAGATAAGTCGTGATGAAGCCGCCGAGCGGTGGGCCAACTACCGGCCCGAGCAGCGCGGGCACCGTCAGATAGTTGACCGCACGGATAAAGTCCGACTTGGGCACCGAGCGGAAAATGAT
>NZ_JAXDPY010000249.1:0-8982 GCF_034668105.1 Paraburkholderia sp.
CGGGGCAATAAGGGGAACACTAGCAGATTTGGAGTAGGTTTTTTTGCCTGCGCGGCGCTTATTTCGTCTGGGTGCCTGCGGTGTTGGCCTTTCCTTGAATTGATATTGGTCTATTAGTGTTGCCCCTGTGCGGGGCGGGCACCTACTTTTCTTTGCCTGCCGCAAAGAAAAGTAGGCAAAAGAAAGCGGCTCACACCGTAAGCTCATAAGCGGGGCCCCCGCACAGTCACGGTAGTGGTGCATCTGGAATCGGTGTCCTCGCACATTCGGCGCGAGTGACAAGGCGCTCATACTTCCCGCCTCGCACTGCGTGCTCGCCGGAACGGATCATCAGGATGAACGGAGGCCCTGTTTGCATGTGGCGTGCAATTGGCGCAACTTTGCGTTACTAGCCGGAGTCAATCGTTAGAAATCGCTGTCCTTCATCATTCACGTCTCCACTCCCGCCCCTTGCCAATGACCTATCCCACTCTCTCCGCCCTCTCTCGCACCCGCCTTCGTACCGCGCTCGTCGCGGCGTTCATGTGGCACGCGTCTCTTGCAGGGGCTGGGCAGCCGATTGATGCGTCCGGCGACGGTGGGGGCATCGCGAGTGCCGCCATGCACGTCGCGCCGCCCACGCAAGCGTCGCCCGTCGTGGCCGTGCCGCCGTCCGAGCAGTACCCCACGTTGTATCGTGATGTCGAACTCGCTCATCTCTTTCCCGACAGCAAAACCTTCGCCGATATGGTGCCGCTTTCGCCGCCCGCGCAGATCGCAGCTGCTTATCAGGCGGCAAAGGCGCAGGCTAATTTCAGTCTCGGGGACTTCGTGAAGCGTAATTTCGTGCTCCCCACTCGCACCGCAAAGGCCTATGTCTCCGATCCGAATCAGGATGTGGTCAGTCATATCGATACGCTCTGGAATGTCCTGCGCCGAGAGCCGGATGCGACGGCAAGCCCGTGGTCGTCGCTGTTGCCGTTGCCCTACGCGTACATCGTGCCGGGCGATCGTTTCGATGAGATCTACTACTGGGATTCGTACTTCATCATGCTCGGTCTGGAACAGAGCGGACAACACGCACTGGTCGTCGATGAACTGAAAAACTTCGCGACCCTGATCGATCGGTATGGCCATATTCCCAACGGTAATCGCACCTACTATCTGAGCCGCTCGCAGCCGCCGTTCTTCGCGCAGATGGTCCGCCTTGTCGCCGAGCAGGACGGTGACGGCGTCTATGCGCAGTACCTGCCCGAATTGCAGCGCGAATACGCCTACTGGATGGACGGCAGCGACGGTCTTCCGGCAGGCCAGGCGAGCCAGCATGTGGTACGCCTCGCCGACGGGACGCTGCTCAATCGCTATTGGGACGAACGCGCTGCGCCCCGTGACGAGTCGTATCGCGAAGACGTCGTCACCGCACAGCAAACGCCTCAACGCGACGCCGCCGATCTGTGGCGCAATCTGCGCGCAGGCGGTGAAACCGGTTGGGATTTCAGCTCGCGTTGGTTCGCGGACGGCAAGACGCTCGCCACCGTCGACGTCACCTCGATCGTGCCCGTCGACCTGAATTGCCTGCTGGCCGATCTGGAACGCACGCTGGCAAAAGCATATCGTCTGCGCGGCGATGTCACCCATGCGGAAAACATGGAGCAGCGCGCCGCCACGCGAGCAGACGCCATCCGGCGCGTGCTGTGGGACCCGAAACTGCAAGCGTTCGGAGACTATGACTTCGTGCATCGCTCACTCACGCATCGCCTCACCGCCGCCACGGTCTATCCGTTGTACACGGGTGTGGCGAGCCGTCAGCAGGCGAAGACCGTCGCCGCCACCGTGCAGCGCGAATTGCTACGCCCCGGCGGACTCGCCACCACGCAAGTGAACAGCGGTCAGCAATGGGATGCGCCGAACGGCTGGGCACCCCTGCAATATCTGGCAGTGATCGGCTTGCGCCGCTATAGCGAACCAGCCCTCGCGCAGACCATCGCCACGCGCTGGATCAAGACCAACGTCTCCTACTATCAACACACCGGCAAACTGGTCGAGAAGTACGACGTCGATGCGGCCACGCCGGGTGTCGCCGCAGGCGGCGGCGAGTATCCGCTGCAAGATGGCTTCGGTTGGACCAATGGCGTGCTGCGCGTCCTTCTCGTGCTTTATCCGCAAACCGTGCAGGCCTCGCGGCCCAGCGATATTCCTGAAGGTCCCGCAGGCGTGTCGGCAGCCGCGGCTTCCGCAGCCGCGGCACCGAAGAATACCCATCGGCTGCATGAGACGCGAGTCAATCCGTAACCTTCGGTCTCGTCATTGCAGCACGTAAAAAACTGGCCGGTTCACACCGGCCAGTTCCGCTTTAGCAACACGGCTGCTTGAAAAGCCTCGTTGGCCAGCCAAACTGATACGCGAGGCATGCCGTCATTACGCCGGCACCGTCTCCGCCTGCGCGGCACGCGACCACACGCGATGCTGCTCAGCCACCTTGACGAAGTTCTTCAGTACGTCGGCCGCCTGCCTGTCGTCGCCACTGACTACACCGTCCGCATGGTCCGGCAAGTGGGCCGCAGCCAGCACCTCGCGGCCCGCGCCGATCGCCGCCAGCGCCTTCAGATGCTTGAAGGCTTCGAGCACAAAGTGCCGTGCATCGCCCGATTGCGCCAGCGTCTTCGCACCCGCTTCGCCACCCACCACGATCACCGCGTCGAACATGATCGACGGCAAGCCGGCAATGGTCGCGTCCGGTGCCATGCCGTCGATGGCGGCAAGCGTCGGCGCAATCAACATCGGCGTCGCGCCCTCGCCTTTCAGCGCCTGTTGCAGCTTCCTGATCGCGGCGCCGTCGGAACCGGGCGCGGCCAGCAACGCGATCTTGCAGGTCTTGATGCCGGGCTTCACTCGATTGAGCAGGCTCAGCGCCGGCGACGCCTTTGTCCCCGTGAGCTTCGCCGTGCCTTTCTTCGGGGCGGGCAAACCGAGTCCTTCGGCGACCTTCGCTGCTAGCCCCGCATCGAAGTTGGCAAGAATCTCGTTCACCACGCGCGCGCGAATCTCCGGCTTGGTGACCTTGCCGAGTTCGAACTGATACGCGGCGGCGATATGATCTTTCTCGGGCTGGGACATGCTGTTGTAAAACAGCGCGGCCTGCGAAAAGTGATCGGCGAACGAGTCGCTCCGCACTCGAATTTTGGTGCCTTCCACGCGCTCCTGATAGCTTTCAAACCCGCCATCCGAAGCCGCCGGATCCGTTTCCTTCGGCCAGCCGCCGCTTACCGAATTCGGCTCGTACGAGGCTTGCCCGACATTGATCGACTGGCGATGCATCGCATCGCGCTGATTGTTATTGAACGGGCATACCGGGCGGTTGATCGGAATCTCGTGGAAGTTCGGTCCGCCAAGGCGGCTGATCTGCGTGTCGGTGTACGAGAACAAACGCCCTTGCAAAAGAGGATCGTTCGAGAAATCCAGACCCGGCACGATGTGCCCCGGATGGAATGCAACCTGTTCGGTCTCGGCGAAGAAGTTGTCCGGATTACGATTGAGCGTCATCTTGCCGATGATCTTCACCGGTACCACTTCTTCGGGAATCAGTTTGGTTGGATCGAGCAGGTCGAAATCGAACTTATGTTCGTCGGCTTCCTCGACGATCTGCACGCCCAATTCGAATTCGGGGAAGTCACCCCGTTCGATCGCTTCCCACAGATCACGCCGATGGAAATCCGGGTCTTTGCCGGCGAGTTTCTGCGCCTCGTCCCATAGCAGCGAGTACGAGCCCAGCACCGGACGCCAGTGAAATTTGACGAAACGCGCTTTGCCCTCTGCATTCACGAAGCGGAACGTATGAATGCCGAAGCCTTCCATGGTGCGCAGGCTGCGCGGAATCGCGCGGTCGGACATGGTCCACAGCACCATATGCGCGGACTCGGGCACAAGCGACACGAAATCCCAGAAGGTATCGTGCGCGGAGCCGCCGGTCGGCATTTCATTCGGCGCTTCCGGTTTTACCGCATGCACGAAGTCAGGAAACTTGATGGCGTCCTGAATGAAGAACACCGGCATGTTGTTGCCGACCAGATCGTAGTTACCTTCCTGCGTGTAGAACTTCACCGCGAAGCCGCGCACATCGCGCACCGTATCGGCCGAGCCGCGCGGGCCCTGCACCGTCGAGAAACGTACATAGACCGGTGTCTGCTCGTTCGGGTCCTGCAGGAATGCAGCCTTGGTGTACTCGCGCATTGACTCGTACACCTGAAACACGCCATGCGCGGCCGAGCCGCGTGCATGCACAATACGCTCAGGGATCCGTTCATGATCGAAGTGCGTGATCTTCTCACGCATGATGAAATCTTCCAGCAGCGAGGGACCGCGCGGACCCGCGCGCAGGGTGTTCTGGTTGTCGGCGATCTTCACGCCCTGGTTGGTTCTCAGCGCCTGGCCTTCCGGAGAGACTCGAAACTGTTCGAGATCCTTCGATTTCGGATCGTTGGCCTGCGCAGGCTTTGCTGCGGGCATCTGCGTATTCGTTTTACCTGCCATGGGGATGTGCTCCTTGCGTTCGGGCGCGCCCGGGGAATGTCCGGTCTAACGCATCAGACGAAAGCAGCAAACCATGTACCCGCGAATTAACCTGTGGAGGTTCTACGCGAGTCTTCACCACACTTCATTATTAAGGCGCGCCGCAATGGCACGCCTTTGCCTCATACGCTCGAACCTCAAAACGCTGTATCAGAAGCGATAGTTAATGGAGATATCGGCCACACCGGTGGCACGTGTATGTGTAAGCGGACTATTGCCCGCACCGCCCACGAGTTGTTCAAAGGCGCCGTCCGCGGTGGCAAACCAGTGCTTGTCGAACAGCCACACTGCGCTAACGCCGAAGCCCACAGACTTGAAGCCGGCACTCGCGTGATACTGCGAGTATTGCGAGTGTGCCGCCTGATTCGCATTCACGCCGTACCAGCTGTTCATGTAGTTTGAATCGGCGAGCGACACGTTCGGTCCGGCAAACCAGAAGAAATTCCTGGTGCTGCCCGGCATCGGCATATAAGCGCCCAGATCGCCGATCCAGCCATTCGATCCGCCGAAGTAGCGGCGCACATCGGCGCGCAAGACCAGCGGGAAATCCTTCGACACGACATATTCGCCGGACAGTTTCAGGCCCGGCGCCGGATTGATGTTGCCCATGCCGCTCAGTTCCTGCGCATCGTCTTTGGCGCGGCGTCCCAGGTCGTAGACCGCCGCGAGACTCGCGCGCCAGTTCTGCCCCTGCGCGAAGTTCACGCCGAGGCCCTCGCCGCTCGAAAAGAAGAACAGGTCCTTGTAACGCACGTCGATGCTCGGGCCGGCCATCAGGTGATAACGGTCGGCGCCTTCATAACGCGGCTGGAACGACGTCGCCGCCCCGACGCGCACCTGCCAGTCCGGAATAGTCGGCTGCCACATCTTCTGCAGTGGAATGCCCACGGAGTACTGCCATTCGCCCAATGGCGAAGGGGTCTGGCCCAGAGCCGAATGCGGTAAAGCGGCAATCCCGCCGATGGTCGCGACGACCAGAGAAGTTGCCGCGATGCTTGTTTGTTTATTGCGGATCTCGCCGATCCGCTTTCTACGGCTGTTCAACACCAGAAGCCTCCGTTCTCGCCTATCGCGAAGGGTTTATGTCTCGCCCGAGTGTCCAGATGGATTAAAAAACATCGGGACGACCGCCGCACTGCTACGCACGACGTGTAATTTTTTCAGCAGACACCACGCATTGCCCGGCAAAAAGCACTGTTCGACGCTGATGGCACCGTAAATTGGGCTTTGGTATGAACAGCGGCGTACGAAATATTTGCCGACGCAGGGTCCGGTGCAAAATGCGGGCCTGGTCGCTGGAGCAGCGGCTCGGACGGTAAAACCTGAGGACGGACCGACGGCGACGGCAACCACGCCGCGGCAATGACAGGCCAGAATACAGGCACAAAAATCGTGTCTTACTGCGCCGCTTCCACCAGCACAGGCTTCTCGCGATAGAGATTCGGAAACAGTCGCTTGAGGTTGGCGACTTTCGGAACGTCATAGAGAGCGATATAGGCGGAGTTGGGATGCAGCGTCAGGTAGTTCTGATGGTAGAACTCGGCCGGGTAGAAGCCTTTGAACGGCTCCGTCTTCGTGACGATCGGCGCGGGGAAAGCGTGTGCCTTCTCGAGCTGGGCGATATAACTTTGCGCGACATGACGCTGCGTGTCATTCAGCGGGAACACCGCTGAACGATATTGCGTGCCGCTATCCGGCCCTTGGCGATTCAACTCGGTGGGATCCTGAATCACCGAGAAATAGATCTGCAACAACTGCCCGTAAGTAACCTTGGTCGGATCGAACGTGACCTGCACGGATTCAGCATGACCCGTGTCACCGCCACTGACGGTCTCGTACTGCGCGGTGTCGCGCTGGCCACCCGAATAACCCGACACCGCCCTGGTGACGCCCCGCACGTGCTGGAACACGCCCTGCACGCCCCAGAAGCAGCCGCCCGCGAACACGGCGGTTTCTTCGTGCGCGGACGTGGCTGAGATCGGCTCATCGAGCGCGGGCGGCGCAATGACCACCGCGGTCTCCGACGAAAACGCCATGCGCTGCGCCAGCAGCAGCGCTACCGCGCCGAGCCCCACCGATAGCGCGACAGCGGTTCCACGCGAGCGGGCCGGTTTGCCGATGATCCGTTTCTCGATCTTCATGATGTCCGTCCCGATTCGATCAACTCGTCCCGCGCGCCGCGGGCGTAAAAGTTAAAGCGAGGCCATTCATGCAATAGCGCAGGCCGGTCGGTTTGGGACCGTCGTCGAATACGTGACCCAGATGGCCGCCGCAACGCCGGCATAGTACTTCGTCGCGCGTCATGCCGAGGGATTTATCCGTATGCGTGATGACCGCGTGATCCAGCGGCTGCCAGAAACTCGGCCAGCCGGTGCGGCTATCGAACTTCGTCTTCGATGAAAACAGCGGCAATGCACAGCCCGCGCACGCGAATGTGCCGTCACGGTGCTCGTCGTTTAGCGGGCTGCTGAACGGCCGCTCCGTGCCGGCTTCGCGCAGCACGCGGTATTGCGCGTCCGTGAGCAGCTTGTGCCACTCGGCGTCGCTGTGCGCCACCTCGTAGGCCCCGGCCGTACCCATCTGCGCCGCGCTTGCCGTGCGCCAGGCCGCGGTGCTGCCGGCGAGCGACGCCGCGCCGATCAACCTGAAGAATAGCCGTCTGTTGAAAGTCATGATGATCGTCCCGGAAAGTCCGCACCGTTCACCCGTTCTGGCGCTGATGCAGCGCCCCCGAGTGGTCTCGACATTGAGTCGGCCCACCGGGGAATTTATGACAGCATGCGCGTCTTTTTATGTGACGGCGGCGATTACAACGGAAATTTCGTGGTCGACAGGATCTCCTTGAGCACCATGAATGAGCGGATTTGCCGGACGCCTGGCAGATACAGCAACTGCTCCGCGTGCAGACGATTGAAGCTGTCGCTATCGCGTGTGCGGATTGTCATGAAATAGTCGAACTCGCCGGTCACGACGTGGCACTCCATGCAGCCCGCCACTTTCTGCGCCGCTTTCTCGAACTCGGCAAACGACTCCGGCGTGGATCGATCCAGCACCAAGGCTCACGCGTGTTGTACGCGCACCTGGGCGGCGTCCCGGCGCTGAACGGCTACAGCTTCATATTCCGGAACGGCTAAAGCGAAGCGGCGCCCGCGCCGCCCCCGCCCCGATGATCCGTTCCGGCGAGCACGCAGTGCGAGGCGGGAGGTATGAGCCCTTTGTCACTCGCGCCGAATGTGCGAGAACACGGATTCCAGATGCACCACTACCGCGGCTGTGCGGGGGCCCCGCTTATGAGCTGGCGGGTTGAGCCGCTTTCTTTGCTTAGCTTTCTTTGCGGCGGCAAAGAAAGTAAGTGCCGCCCCGCACAGGGGCAACACTAATAGACCACTAAGAAATCAAGGACAGGCCAAAATCCAGATCAAGCAAAGTCCAACGCCGTAGGCAAAAAAAAACAATCACCCCCCCAACCCCTCCCTCAAAAACTGAACAAAAACCCTCACTGCAACAGAACCCTGCCGATGCTGCGGATAAACCGCATAAACCGAAACCGCCTTCGGCAAAAACTCCTCCAACACGGTCACAAGCTGCCCCCCAGCCAATGCCTCAGCCACAATAAAATCAGGAAGCCGAACAATCCCCAACCCAGCCACAGCCGCATCACGAATCAACTCCCCGTTATTCGCCCGCAGCGGCCCCTCCACCTCAAACCCTTTCGAAACCCCATCAACAACAAAATCCCAACTCACCACCCCACCATGCCCATACAGCAAACACGAATGCCGCGCGAGCTCAGCAGGATGCCGCGGCGCGCCACGCCGCCGCACATACCGTGGACTACAACACGCCACCATTCTGACATCGACGAGCTTCTGCGCGATCAGCGTGGAATCCGGCAACGTGCCGATCCGGATCGCCATATCGAACCCCTCACCCACCACGTCGACGGTGCGATCGCTCAACTCCATATCGAAGCGGACATCGTCATGCTCGCGTAAAAAGTTCGCCACCAACGGCGATAGATGCATCATCCCGAACGACATCGGCGCACTGACCCGCAACAGCCCACGCGGCCCGGCGCGCCGCAGCGACATCGCCTGCTCGGCGTCTTCCACCTCGCCCAGAATCCGCCTCGCACGCTCGTAAAACTCCTGACCGAGCTCGGTCACGGCCAGCTTGCGCGTATTGCGGATCAGCAACTGCACGCCGAGCGCCTCTTCGAGCGCCATCACGCGCCGGCTGACGAACTGCTTCGACAGCGCGAGCCGCTTCGCCGCAGCGGTGAAATTATGGGCGTCGACCGTGGCGACAAAGATCCGCATATCTTCGATTTGCATCGTATTGTCCACTAACTTGAGACAGTGTTTCCGTTTTTCCAGAGATTATACGCATCCAGATTGACCTACACTGTCATTCATGGATCGCGGACAAACATCT
>NZ_JAXDPY010000250.1:0-2563 GCF_034668105.1 Paraburkholderia sp.
TACCGCAGCGCCGTCCGTGACGAGCGAATGCGCAGCGAGCAATCTGCCACCTGCATGTGCACCTCGGTATTGCGGGCGCCGATCAGGTTCGCCGGAAATCCTTCGCGCCCGTCGTCGACCTCGAACGCCACGCCGGCTTCGGTCGATGCATAGGCATGCCCGATGGCCGCCCGCGGGTAAGTTGCCCGCAAGTGATCGAGCGTCGCCTGATCGGCGATTTCTCCTGACAGGCGAATGTAGCGCGGTGAGATCGCGTTGGCGTTCGGACTCATCAGGGCTCGGCGCCAATGTGACGGCGTGCCGGAAACGTGAGTCACGCCGTGTGTGGCCAGCCGCTCAAGATGCTCGCCAACGTGCTCGTGCGGGTCCGAAAGAACCAGCGAGCCGCCGCAAAGCAAGCCACGGAATAGGATCTGCAAACCGCCGTAGCGGCGAATATCGTAAAACGTTGCCCAGACGATTGGATGCTGTGGATCCTTGGCAGGTTTGATGGCCGCCGTGAGCGTGGCGAGCGTGTGCACAACCATCTTCGGCATGCCGGTAGTTCCGGACGTGAGCAGGACCCACTCGGTCTCGCGGTCGCCCGTCAAATGGCCAGCCGTCCGCGCGACCGGCAGGCTGCATGGGACGCGGAGCGGTACGTCGCAGGCGAGCGCGCTGACGTCCTCCTGACCGCAAACAACGGCATCCGCTTGCGCGATGGCACGCACATGCAAAAGGTGCGGCGCTGAAATATCAGGGGGACACAGGATGAGGCGGTGCGCGATGCCGTCGAGTTCGATCAGGGCGAGCGCGACGGTGAGTTGATCGCCAGTCAAGACCAGAACGGAACGGCCCTCAAGCTCGGCGAGCCGACCGCCAAACGCCGAACCATCGCGCAGATCGCGGAGCGACACGCACGCTTTGGCACTGCGGAGCTGGCGCGCGCCGGAGCGCTCCGCTTCGAGCAGTGCATTACGAAGCGACGGACATGGGCTTCGCGGCATGTTCATAGACCGTGATGAAATCACCGACCGTTACCGGGAAGTAGACGTCCTCGGAAGCCGTGAACGGATCGAAACCAAGCTCATCCTCGAGACGCGCGACAATGATCGCGAAGCAAAGCGAATCAAGGCCGGTGTCCAGCAAGACGAGATCGTTTGACAAAGGGGGAAGCTTGATACGCTGTTCGTCGGCCACTTGCTCGAACAGCGAGATAATTGTTAACCGGATCGACATGGTGGCGCCGCCTCACGCTTGTCTGCCCCGGGTCGCATATAGACCTCTGCTGAAGAGCGTCAAGTTTTCCAAATCATTATGGTCAATTGTGTATGTCGCAAGAAGCTAATCGAACGTCAGTCGCCTGCGCGAGCCTCCGGTGCTGGACGATTGACGCCAGATCGGCAGGCGCACGCGTATTAGTCAGCGAGCGCCTGTTTGATGGCGGCACCCGCGGCTTTCATGGCGTCGTGTGCGTACGGGATAATGCCGCCCATCCCATAGAAGTGGTGGATCATGCCGGCATGGCATGTATACCGAGCCGCTACCCCCGCCTGTGTGAGCTTTTCCGCGTAGGCCTTGCCTTCGTCGCGCAACGGGTCGAACTCGGCGGTGTGGACGTGCGTCTCCGGCAGCCCGGAAAAGTCGCGCGCGCGCAGGGGCGATATCTCAGGATCGCCGCTGAGAGTGCCGTTCGGACAGTAGAGCCGCAGAGTCCAGTCGATCATCGCCTGATCCAGGAAATAGCCGGCCGAGAGCGCGCGACGGGACGGAGTTGAAGCACTCATGTCGAGCACCGGGCAGAACAAGACGTTGAGCTTGAAGTGGGGCCCAGAGGATTTCGCTCGCTGGCAAACGACTGCCGATAGATTGCCGCCGGCGGAATCGCCGCCGATGGCGAGGCGATCGGGGTCGATTCCGAGCCGCGCTGCGTTTGCCGATATCCACAGTGCGGCGGCGTGGCAGTCGTCGATGGCGGCCGGAAAAGCGTGCTCGGGCGCCAGGCGATAATCGAGTGCAAACACGCGGCATCGGGCTTCGTTGGCTAGCATCCGGCAGATGCCGTCGTGAGTATCCAGATCGCCGAACACACACCCGCCGCCGTGGAGATAAAGCAATCCAGGCAGGATTCCTGTCGGCTCGACCTCGGCATCCCGCCCGGCCGGGGTGTAAACACGCACCGGCAGCATCCCGCTCGGACCGGGCAGTTCGCCTTTCTCCACCGAGCTAATCGGTATATTGCGCGCGCCGACCGCCAGCGCCAATCCGCGGAACGCGTTGCGCATCTCGACCGCCGTGAGCCGGGAGATGTCGGCCACGCCGGACGCGCCGGCCATGTCGAGAAACCGCTTGGCCCACGGATCGAGCGGCATGCTGATTCAAACTCCGGACATTCTAACTCGTCGTCACCGCAGAAAGCGGGGGCCCATGAGAGGGAACTGATGGAACAGGTTCCCTCCGCGGCCGGTGTTACGATCAGTTCTTGTGCAGCAAAGCCGCAACAAGCCCATCGATGGCCGCGACGGACCTGAAATTCTGCGGCGTCATAGAGCTTTCCGGGATCGTAAGATCGAACGCGGTCTCC
>NZ_JAXDPY010000251.1:0-3195 GCF_034668105.1 Paraburkholderia sp.
TCGTTTCCGGTGGCGAGCTATATTGTCTACGCGTTGCAGCACACGCCAAAGCGCGTGCATCTGGTGTCCGGTTTCGGCGGCATGTACCGCGAACAGATTCGCAGCGTGAAGAAGGGCGACGTGGTGATCGCGATCAGCTTCGCGCCGTACGGCAAGGAGACGCAGTATTGCCTGCGCGTCGCGCATCATCTTCAGGCGAAAACGTTGGTTATTACGGATAGCCAACTTTCTCCGCTGTCGCGTTATGCCACTACGCAACTGTATGTGAAAGAGGGCAGCGCGTTTGCGTTCCGCTCGCTGACCAGCACGATCTGTTTGTGCCAGGCGTTGTTCATCGCGCTCGCGTACAAGCTCGAACTGAACGTTGAAGAATCCAAAGACACGGGAGGATACGATGACTGAGGCTGTAAAGACGATCGACGTGGCGGTATTCGGCGCAGGGCGTATCGGCAAGATTCATGCGGCCAATCTGGCGCGCCAGCCCGGCGTGCGGCTCAAATATGTGGTCGATGTGAATCGCGAGGCGGCAGCGGCACTCGCTGCCGAGCACGGCGCGCAGGTTGCGGATATCGACGGCGCGATGGGCGATGCGTCGATCGGCGCGACGGTGATCTGTTCGAGCACGGACACGCACGCGGATCTGATCACGAAATCGGCCGCGCAGAAAAAGCATGTGTTCTGTGAGAAACCGGTGGACCTGACCTTGGAACGGGCACGTGCCTGTGCGCAGGCGGTTGAGCATGCGGGTGTGGTCTGCATGATTGGCTTTCAGCGCCGTTTCGATCCGACGTTTTCCGCGTTGAAAGCGCGCATCGACGCGGGCGAAATCGGCACGCCGGAAATGCTGGTGGTGACGAGCCGCGATCCGGGCGCGCCGCCTGTCGAGTACATCAAGCACTCGGGCGGCATTTTCAAGGACATGCTGATTCACGATTTCGACATCTTCCGCTGGATTCTCGACGATGAAGCCGACACGTTGCATGCCACCGGCAGTTGTCTTTCCGACCCCGCGATCGCCGAAGCCGGCGATATTGATTCGACCGCGGTGACGATCCGCACGAAGCAGGGCCGTCTATGTCAGATCAACACCGCGCGGCGCGCCGCCTATGGTTACGATCAGCGGTTCGAGGTGCTCGGCAGCACCGGTATGCTGCAGGCCGGTAATGTGCGTCCTACCGAGGTCACTGCGTATTCGAAAACCGAAGTCTCGAGCGACGTGCCGGAGGCATTTTTCCTCGAACGTTATCGCGCGGCTTATGCACTGGAAATCGCGCATTTCTTCGACGCTGTCACGCGCGGCAAGCCGGTGCGTACCACCGTCGCAGATGGTCTGAAAGCGCTCGAACTTGCCGAGGCGGCTACGCGTTCCTGGCGCGAGGGCCGCGCGGTAAAACTCGGCGAGGCATCGTGATGAGGGCGTCGGCGGGGCGGCTGCGGATGGGCGTGGTCGGCCTGGGGCGGTTGGGCAAGCGGCATGCGGGGAATCTGGCGTATCGGGTGCCGGGGGCGTCGCTCGTGGCCGCTTGCAGTCCGCTGGAAGAGGAGCGCGCGTGGGCACGAGACACGTTGCCGGAACCGCGTCTATACGACGACTATGGGGACCTGCTTGCCGATTCCGAGGTGGACGCGGTGTGGCTTGTTACGCCGTCGTCGTTGCACGCGCAACAGATTATCGATGCGTTGCGAGCCGGCAAACATGTGTTCTGTGAGAAGCCGCTGTCGCTGGATGTTGCCGAGTGCGAGCGTGTCGTGGCCGAAGCCGCGCGCTATCCGCATCTGCAGGCGACCATCGGTTTCATGCGGCGATTCGATCCGAGCTATAGGGATGCGTTCGACAAGATCCAGGCGGGCGCGATTGGGCGGCCGTTCCTTGTGCGTTCGCAGACCACGGACAAGAACGACGACGATGGTTTTTTCGTGCGTTTCGCGGCGACTTCCGGCGGGATTTTTCTGGACTGCACCGTGCATGACATCGATGTCGCGCGCTGGCTGCTTGGCAGGCCGCGGGCCAAACGCGTATTTGCCGCGGGGGCGGTTGCATTGCACGAGGGTTTGCGGGAATTTGGCGATGTGGATAATGGCGTCGCGATCTGCGAGTTCGAGGGTGGGAAGCTCGCGATGTTCTATGCGTCGCGCACGCAGGCGCATGGAAATGATACGCATAGTGAGGTGATTGGTACGGCGGGTGCGGTTGCTATTGGGCATAATCCGCGCGCGAATCGCGTCGAGATTTATGATGGCGGTGGCATTCGCAATGAATGTACGCCGAGTTTTTTTGATCGGTTTGAGGATGCGTTTTTGTGTGAGGCTAGGGGGTTTGTTGCTGCTGTGCAAGGGGACGCTGCTGGCGCTGGCGCTGGCGCTGGCGTTTGCGGGCATGTTGCGGCGTCGCTGGCTGATGCGCTTGAGGCCACGCGGATTGGCGTGGCGTTGCGGCAGTCTTTGTTGTCGGGGCAGGCTGTTGAGTTGTAGGTGCCTGCGGCGGTGGCCTTTTTGCCTGTGCGGCGCTTCTTGTCTGTCTGCCTGAGGCGGTGGCCTTTCCTTGATTTGTTATTGGTCTATTAGCGTCGCCCCTGTGCGGGGCAGGCACCTACTTTTCTTTGCCTGCCGCAAAGAAAAGCTAGGCAAAAGAAAGCGGCTCAAACCGCCAGCTCATAAGCGGGTCCCCCGCACAGCCACGGTAGTGGAGCATCTGGAATCCGTGCCCTCGCACATTCAACTTTAGTGACCAGGCAGTCATACTTCCGGCAGCGCTCCGCGTGCCGAAGCGATACTTAATAAAACCGCTCGCTGCGTTTTCGCGCTCACGTTTCGCTTGGCGCAGCGTGTATCGTGTTTAGCTCTGCCGCTCTTGCTCTTGCTCTTGCTCTTGCGCGTGCTGGTGCTCGTGCTGATGCTGATGCTGGTGCTCTTGCCTTTTTCGCCGGGGCGCATGGCCGAGGCGAAGCCGGTGGTTCTGGCCGCGCTCAACCAGAGCATCTGGTTTCCCATGCAGACCCATCCGCGACGCACGCAGTGCGGAGTGGGCGCTGATGAGCGCGTTGTCACTAACGTCGAATGTGTGAGGGCACGGATTCCAGATGCACCACTACCGTGACTGTGCGGGGGACCCGCTTATGAGCTGGCGGTGTGAGCGGCTTTCTTTGCTTATCTTTCTTTGCCGCGGCAAAGAAAGTAAGTGCCGCCCCGCACAGG
>NZ_JAXDPY010000252.1:0-4663 GCF_034668105.1 Paraburkholderia sp.
ATGCGCCCCACCGGCACCATCATCGCGCCGCCGACGCCTTGCACGAAACGCGCAACCACGAATGTGTCCAGCGAAGTGGACGCCGCGCACATCAGCGAGCCGGCCATGAAGATGCCGATTGCCGTGCGAAACACCGTGCGCGAACCGAAGCGGTCGGCGACCCAGCCGCAAATGGGAATGAAGACGCCAAGGCCGATGACATATGCCGTCACGGCGAGCTTGAGGGTAATGGGATCCTGGCCAAGATCGCGTGCCAGAACCGGCAGCGACGTCACGATGACCGTGCCGTCCATGTTTTCCATGAACATCGCACATGCGACGATCAGCGGAACGATGAAAGTGCCTAAAGCGAGAGGCATTGGCATGACGACGGGTTGCAGGTCCGCCGGTGTAAAGCGGCGATTATCGCATTGCATCGACAACAGATGTTGCGAATGCGATGCCTTTTCGCACTCGCACGCTTGCCGCGCGGCTACCCGCGACCAATCGTTGCGCGCGCAACGAGGCTACATGGACTACGAAAAACAGCGTGGGAAAGAAGCGAAAAAAGACGCGATGGTGAGCCGGGCGTACCGACGGCTCACCATGCAATGCAGCACCCGTTCCGGAATGGAGCGGGATTTAACGCGATGCGCTGACCAGCGGTTGCAGCTGCGGCAGAATCTCGGTGCTTGCGCGCGCCACGTCGTTCGGGAAGTCGATCTCGATCCACGGCGAGCCGGTCACGTCGGCCGTATCGAACACCTGGCTACCCTCCAGCAGCAGGTCGCGCACCGCTTCTTCGTGCGGCAGGTTGGACCGGCCGCTCTCCACGTAGCCCGCGACGATCTGCGTGAAACGTTGCGCGGTTTCCCGACGGAAGCGGAAGAAGCCCACCGACTCGCCGATGGTGTCGTACTCGAGATTGACGGCCAACTGCTTGCGCAATTCGACCGGCACGCCGTCTTTCAGGCACAGCTTGACGGGTTCGTCGCCGGCTTCGAAATCGCGGTCGATCAACAGCCGATTGACCGTTTCGCCCGCTACCAGCGCACTCAGAATGCGCTCGTCGTAAAGCACGTCGGCATCCATCAGCAGCACGTCGCCGCCGCGCGTCAGCGCCTCGGCCACCGTATGCACCGTCAGCACGCTACCCAGGTCGTAGCGCGGGTTCAGCACGGTTTCCACCTGATGCGGCCAGTTGATCCGCTCCAGTTCCGCCTGCACCGATTCCGGCTGGAAACCGAGCGCCAGTACGACCTCCGCCACACCGGCGGTTTCAAGCATGTGCAGATGCCGTTCGAGCAGGCTCATACCGTCGAACTGCAACAGGCACTTCGGGAACTGTGCCTGCGGCGGTTGCTGGAGACGCAGGCCGAGGCCCGCTGCGAGGATGATGGCACGCATGCGCAGTCCTTGAAAAAATACGGAGTTTAATCGACAACCGGCACGCGCGCGGTGGCGCGCCGCCGTTGCCAGTTTCGTTCGCTGAAGTGCAAAACCAGTAGACCCGGCAAACCCAGCAGGATCTCCCTCGCGCGCTTGGCGAGCGACAACGCCAGCGCCGCCTCCGGCGGCAAGCCCACGATCGGCGCGAGCAGCAGATAACCGCCTTCCTGCACGCCCAGCGAACCGGGGATCATGAAGGCTGCCCCGCGAATCGCCTGCCCGAGACTTTCGAGCAGCAGTGCATCGACCCAGTCGACCGGATGGCCGAGAAAGCGCAACGCGAGCCACACCTCGACCGTGCCGACAATCCAGCCCGCCAGACTCAGCGCGAAGCTCGCCGCGACGCGGCCGCGCTCGCGGTACATCGCCTGCACGGCGGCGTCGACGGCTTCGGCGCGGGTCATCAGCGACGACCAGTCGCGCTTGCCGAACACCTTGGATAGCATGCCCAGCAAACGGCCAAACAGGCCGCGGTGCTGCGCATAATAGAATCCCGCGATCATCGCGCCCAGCACGCCGGTCGCAATGAGTGTGGCGGTTCGCAGATCGTGAAGCGCGCCGTGCGCGGCGTAAGCGCCGAACAGCAGCAGCCCGAGCAGCGCGAAGACGATTTGCGCGAGCGCCTGCGCGGTGGTGCTGACGGTGATCGCGGCGGCCGCGTCGCGCATGCGCATGCCGCGCTGGGACAGTTGCCGCACCATCACCACCGGGCCGCCGATCTGACCGGCCGGCAACAGGCTATTCACCGATTCGCCGATCCAGCGGGCGAACAATGCGTCGCGCAGCGTGGCGTCGTGATGGACACCGTCGCGCTGGCGCTGGAACAGCACCGAAATCGCGCCGGCGTCGAGCACCAGCGGCACGAGGTGGAACGCCGCGACGAGCACGAGCCCCCAGCCGGCCGCGGCCAGCGCCGAGGCGACCGAGCCGAAACCCTGCCACGCGAGCAGGCCGACAAAAAGTGCCGTTCCGATCGACAGCAGAATCAGGGCTGCGCGTGTCATGCGTGGGCCTTGCCGCGCTTCGTCATTTGACGGAACACCTGGCGGAATCCAAAGTACGCGATCGCGTCTTTCATGTTCGAGATGAAACGGCGCCACGGGCGCATGTTCGGGTTGGTGACGTATTCGAAAGTCAGCGACACGCGCAGTTCGTTCGCCCCGGCCGGCGTGATGCGATGACGCAGCTTGTCGCCGTCGAAGAACACCAGGCCGCCCGGCGGAATCTGCACCGAGCCCGGCTGGTCCGGCACGTCCGGATTGCGCGTGTGCAATTCATAATCGAGCCGGCACGACGATTCGTCGATCACGCCGAGTAGCAACGTATAGCGGCGGCCGTCGTAGTACGAAGTATCGTAGTGCCAGCCGATGTGGTCGCCGGCGCGCGTGTAGTAGTACAGCGCATAGGCGTGCGGATCGTCCGCGGGTGAGACCTGGAGCTTGTCGCCGCTTAGTTGCTCGAGCCAGCCGATCAATTCCTTCGATCGATACAGCTCGGCGATGAACGGCGCGAGACGGTCGATCGTATGGCGGCTCACGCTGCCGCCCTGCTTGTGCCCCGGCAGATAGTTGCGATTGACTTCGTCTAGCAGACCTCGCGCGCTCTGAACGAGCTGGGTGGTGACTTCGGGTGCGAGGAAATCTTCCAGGTACAGGAACGCGCCCTGATCGGCGAATTCCCGCGAGAAACGCCGTGTGTCGAACGTGCGCGTGCGACTCGCAACGGCGCGGTCGGCGTTCGGCGCAGGCGCGCTCGGCGCCGACGCGGATGAACGTTCAGTGGAAATCGATGCGACCACGTCGTCTTCGGCGTGCATACTCATTCGCTGGCCCACATTTGACTGGTGTCAGACGCCTTGGCGGGGGCGACCGCCGAGCGTGCGGCGCGGCGCGCGATGCGCCAGTAGTCGACCACCACCCAGGCAGCAAAGAGCGGCGCGCCGATCGACGCGACCACCACGAACGGTGTAACGACGCTTGTCAGCGTGACGATGGGCAGCAGATACAGCACGTCCTCGGTTTCGAACCCACCCACCGACGCCTGTTTGGTACCCGCCTTGCCCGCCATGTCTTCGATGCGCATGCGCAGGAAGAAAATCAATGCGATTGCGATGCCGGCCACGGCACCCAGCCATCCGGGAGCAATGTTCAACGAGCCGACATGCGTCGACCCGATACCCATGCCGACGAACAACATGACGGTCACGAGCGCGTCGCAGGCCAGGTCGTAAAAATGACCGATCCGGCTCGACTTGCCGCCGATGCGCGCGAGTTCGCCATCCGTGTGGTCCACGAAGTTCGACAGCACGATCAGAAAGGCGCCCGAGTTAGCCCAGGCAAAGCCCCCGCGCGCGAGGCAAAACGCGCCGGCGAGCCCAATCAGGAGACGCAGCGTGGTGAGGTGGTTCGGCGTGACCCAGGTGTGGACGAGCGGCGTGACGAGTCGGCGGGCCAGCCTGGCATCCCATGTTCTGGGGGCCGGAACGTTAGTTGGAATTGATGGTCGCGAATTCATAACCCGGAAATATATACGGGATCGCCAAAGCTTGCTTTATTCCTTAACGTTTTCTGAAGGACGAGGCATCTCCGACGCGTGCCAGGCCGACGGCAAAACTTGGCGAATCACGTTAAAGTGCGAATCCAGTTGCGCCTGTCATGCCGCATCACTTCGATGCGCAACGTCTTTCGGGCCGCGAGCGATTGCCGCCGCTACCCGTTGCGAACACACTACGCACTACTTCGAATACGTACGGCTCGCCATTCACGCCTATGAAACGCTTCTTTTCGTGTGTACTCCTTGCGCTGGCCGCCATCACGCTGCCGCTCGCCAGCTCCGCCGCGGCCCTCGATGCGCCGCTGAACTGCAATGAGAGCGGTCATCAGTTCATCGCCGATCTCGCCCAGCAGCAGATGATCGATCCGAAACCGACGCGGGTCGAAAGCAACTCCATCAATGCGTTTTCGCCCGTGCACGGTGCTGATTTGACCGCGTTTGGGTTTCGCATTTTTGCGGTGGTCGGCTACGAAAAAGACGATCCGCTGTTTCGCGTCGGCGACGGTGAACCGGTGGCCCGCTCGGCCTACGGCGTTGTGGTGTTCGGCAGCGAATCCAAGGTGCAGAGCGCACTGGCCGAAGCCGGCAGCACGGCGATCGTGCATCGCGTGGCACCGCTCGTGACGGCGATTTTCTGCAAGCGGAGTTGAGCGGCCAATTCATACGCCAACTAAGGGGAAAC
>NZ_JAXDPY010000253.1:0-27615 GCF_034668105.1 Paraburkholderia sp.
CGGATGCCGTTCGCTTTCTTTTGATTTCGTTGGCCTTTCCTTGTGTTCTGATTGGTCTATTAGTGTTGCCCCTGTGCGGGGCGGCACTTACTTTCTTTGCCGCGGCAAAGAAAGATAAGCAAAGAAAGCCGCTCAACCCGCTAGCTCATAAGCGGGTCCCCCGCACAGTTACGGTAGTGGCACATCTGGAATCCGCCCCCTCGCACATTTTGGCACCAGCGACAAAGCGCTCATCAGCTCCCACTCCGCACTTCGTGCGTCGCGGATGGGTCTGCCTGGGAAACCCGCAGCGGTGGTCGGCGTGGTTGCGTGGTTGCGTGGTTGCGTGGTTGCGTGGTTGCGTGGTTGCGTGGTTGCGTGGTTGCGTAGTCGCGTAGTCGCGTAGTCGCGTAGTCGCGTAGTGGCGGTTCGTCGCGCCTTCTGCGGCAACAGTTCGACTGCGTGAAGCAATTCGTCGATTGTGATTCGTTGCATTTGCAACGGACACGCATGACGTCACAAGATGCACGCGCCCGGCGCATCGAGTGGATCGGCAGCTATGCGCGCGACCACGAAAACCTGCAGCGGACCATGGAGAAGTACTTCGGCAGTTTCGTGGACCGCGATCCGCTCAACGACCGCATTTCGAACGTGCAGCAGATCGAGCTGATTCACTTGTCCGCGCAGTGTCCGGCCTTCGTGAAGCGCATGACGACACTGTCGATCGCGGAGTCGATGGGCGTCAAGGAATCGACGGTCGAAACGTACGCCAGGCGCGCCTTCGCGAAGCCCGGCGTAAATTCACGCCGCGGCTTGCTGTCCGCGGTGCATGGCGTGGGAGCGGATGAACGCCTTGTCACGAACGCCGGATGAGCAATAGCACAGATATCTGATCGCCATCCGGCAGAGCGTGATCTGCGCCATCGGCGCGCTCCCCGCTCATCCTGCCGCCGCGCTCGAGTACGCGAATTCGATTTCGCCTGCTCATCCGCCAAAAGGCGCCTGTGACTGCGGGCTTTATAGCTGTTTTGTCCCGCTCAGGCCGCCGCATAGGGAATTGTCATTCAGGACGTTAATCCGCGCCATGTCGTCGCAGGGTTAGCGATCATTACATTAAAACTTCATATTTATTACCATTTAATTACTGCCAGCCGGCAGCGTGGTATCGCCGAATAGCGCATAACGTGCGATTGGCGCGTAGTGATCCGTGTTCTTTAAATCCAATTGGAGGTAGCTATGGGCTACATGATGGGCATGTATACGAGCGACTACGAGGAAACCCAATCACTATTGGACTCACGAGAAGCTGAGGGAATCGATTTCGATGCAATTCTAACTGAGGAGGAAATCGAAATTCTTTCCAGCTAAGTCAGGAAAGGGGGGAATTCGCACTCCCCTTTTAAATGGAGTTTGTACATGCAATGTATCGTCCCAGAACGCTCGGTTTCCCTCGCCGAAGCCGAAGCGAAGATCGACGCCCAACTGCGTGAAAACGCCGTGCGAATTAGCCTGGAACGCTTTGGTGCGCCACTTTCAAGCACCGTTGCGACGTTGGACTCGGATGAATTCAATGAAAGTTGCCGTGGGTGCGGAAAAGGATATGAAGACGAGGCTCGGGTAGGGGCGAAATTCGAAGCGTACGAACACCAGTATTCCTTGCAATATTTTCGAGCCGCTTGCGAACTCATGCCCTTTCCAGAGGTAGCAGCGCAACCCGCGTTGGCTCAGATGCTGCCAGTCCGGATTCTCGCCAGAAACAATCCAACGCAACTCGGCACAATACGATTTGACGCGGAAGAATCGCTTCCCACCCTTCACTACCCCGCTTTTCTGATCGACTACAAGTATCCATCAAATAGACTTGGCGGGGACGACGCCGACTATCAACTTGGCAAACGCTATTCCTGCGGCACCGGCCTGGCGGCTGGAGTGGGCTATGTCGAAGCCGCGATTCATGCGGTGAGTGAAGTGATCGAGCGGCACGGTGTGGGATGCTTCATGGCTCAGCATTTCTTCTATTCCGCACAGCAAGCCGTGCGGGTTGTTGCGCCAGATTCATTGCCCGATGACGCCGCACAGGTACTTCACGATGCCGAGTCATGCCTGAATTCCAGAATCCAGTTGATTGACGCGACCAGCACGATCGATTGTCCCGTCTATATCGCACGCTGCCAGGAAAGAAATATTGCAGGTGTTCACGTGATGGGAGCGGGTTGCTCAATCTATTCCAGTCACGCGGCGACGCGGGCGATCAAGGAGTTGGTTCAACACCACCGCATCGCCGAAAGTGTCGAGTGGGTTCGCGACGAGTGGCGGCGGCATATGCTGCATTTAAGTCCGATGCCCCGGCTTCAGGAATCTCTGGCGGCAGACCTTGATTCACGACCGGGCATCAGAATGACCGAGGTGTCCCTCCCGGCCGATCCGCCCAGCTTACCGCTCGCCGCACAACTTACTTCACTCAAGGACAGGTGCGGGACCGCAGGACTTCCGATCTGGTCCAAAGAACTGCATACCGCTGAACTAGGCGTTAGCCTGGCCTGTGCCGCGATGCCGAAGATGGAGCGGTTCTCTATCGTATCGCTCGGCAATTATGTCGTTCCAACCTATCGCTACATCTGAGTCACTCCGATGCCGGTAGTCAGGATAGGAAAAAACAGACAGCACGCGATCTATTTGCTGAGAGGCGAAGCCAATACCTGGCTCGGAATCAGATCAAAAACGCACGAACAGAGCCGGTATAGCGTCATTGAACCCGAGACCCTGCAAGGGCAAGTACTAGCCGACTCAAGCTCCGGTGATGCTC
This sequence comes from Paraburkholderia sp., assembly GCF_034668105.1. GTDB lineage: Bacteria > Pseudomonadota > Gammaproteobacteria > Burkholderiales > Burkholderiaceae > Paraburkholderia. The sequence continues at coordinate 2,786 of NZ_JAXDPY010000253.1, forward strand.
ATCATTTCGAAGTTCTGGTCCCGAAACACGCCAACTGGAAGCAGGCACTATTTGATCGAGCCGACCGGATACAAGGCTTCGACATTCACTTTCCCTTCCCTCCGTCAGGAGAGACGGGTGATGAATTTGTATGCCCAGATTCTTTCTGGACCGAATGCGCTAGAAACCCAGTCAGTCTGGATCAGGAGGAAGCGCACTTCCGCTCTTTTACGATTAACTTCCTCCGGGATATCGTTCATCCTGGCTGCGTTATCTATGACCCTGCCAGTTCAACTGGATCGTTTTCCGGCTATCTGAAAGCGGCGCTGCCCCAATGCTTGATTCTGGCATCGGACGCCTCGCTATCAATGGCTCAAACAACCAGAAACAGAATAGATCACGCGTTTGTCTGCGATGCACTGCACCCCGCATTGCGGGACAATGCGTGCGACATCCTGATTTGCCGCTTCCTTAACCATGAAGTGATGACAACCCCATTGGCGAATAAAATTTTTTCGAAAATGGTGCCATTGATAAAGCGCAACGGAAAAATGATAGTTTTTGGACACACGCCAATTCTGATTGATATCCCCAGGATCAGTCAGAAATATGGAATGACATTGACGTCAAGCCTTGGGCGTTCCGAACTTCCGAACGGCCTGTTCCAATACTATGTCGTCGAGCTTCACTGAATTTACTGTGGCAGGTCTGATACCGCCAACCACTTGCCGCTCAAGCGGCAACCCCTCTGCCGCTTCCGCGCGCCTGCTCCAGAATGAAATCGATAAAACTCGCGGCGGCTCGCGTGTGATGACGATTCGGCATGTAAAGCATGTACATGTTCGTGCCGAAGATGCTGAGACGCCATTCATCGAGCGCCGTCACCACATCGCCGCGACGCAGGTCGTCCTGCACCACGTAGTCGGGCACCAGACCGACGCCCAGGCCAGCCAGCACTGCCTGGCGCAGGAACAGAAAGTTCTCGGAAATGATTGTCGGCTCCAGCAGCACTTCGTGGCGCTCGTCGCGCAGATAAGCCGCCACCCGCAACTGCCTGCCGACCACCGCCGCCGTAATCAACGGCGCCGTACGCAGATCGTCGAGCCGCATAGGCATGCCGCGGCTTTCGGCGAAATCCGGCGACGCACAGGCAACGTATCGCACCGGCCCCATGTCGCGCGCGACCAGATTCTGCGGCGGCTCGGACATCACCCGCACGGCGATGTCGACCTCGTCACGCATCAGATCCTCAACGCGATTCTCGAACATCACATCCAGCACGATGCCCGGATAAAGACGCTTGAACGCGATCAGCCAATCCGACATGACCAGTTGCCCGTAGCCGCTCGGCACGCTCAATCGCACGCGCCCCTGCAAGCTCTGCCCGAGCGTGGTCACCGACTCGCGCGCGGCCAGCAGCGCGTTCTGGATCGTGCGGCCATGCTCGTATAACTGCAGACCGATCTCAGTCGCCTCGACCCGGCGCGTGGTGCGTCTGACCAGTTGCAGCCCGACCGAACGCTCCAGTTGATTCAGGTGATAGCTCACATTCGCGCGGCTCATTTTCAGCCGGCGCGCGGCTTCGCTCAGGTTGCCCGCATCGAGAATATCGACCAGCAAGGTCAGTGAATGGACGTCCATGACGCACGCCTTTGTCAAAATAATTTTGACAGTCTCTCAACGGCGTATGCAATTGTCAATAAACCTTGATCAACCCACAATCGGAGAATCCGCCAGAGCCAATATTCCCGGATCCACCTCAATCTGGCCGGTAACAGACAGTCAGGAGAAGACACGATGACCCAGAACCCTTCCGCCGACGTTGTGACGCGCGAATTGCGCGGCAAAGTCCTGCTGGTGACGATCGACCACGCGCCGGTCAACGCCTTGTCCGCCGACGTGCGGCGCGGCCTGCTCGCCGCCGTCGAAGCCGCGGATGCGGACCCCGCCGTCGAGGCCGTGCTGATCGTCGGCGCCGGGCGCAACTTCATCGCGGGTGCGGATATTCGCGAGTTCGGCAAGCCGCCGGTGCCGCCATCGCTGCCGGACGTCTGCAACCGTATCGAAACCTGTACGAAGACCGTGGTCGCGGCCATTCATGGCGCGGCGCTCGGCGGCGGCCTGGAAGTGGCGCTGGCGGCGCACTACCGGCTCGCCGTGGATGGCGCGAAGCTCGGTTTGCCGGAAGTGCAGCTCGGCCTGCTGCCGGGCGCAGGCGGCACGCAGCGCACGCCGCGCCTGATCGGTGCGCAGGCCGCCCTCGAGCTGACCCTGAGCGGCCGTCACGCCGGCGCGAAGGAAGCGCTCGCGCTCGGGCTCATCGACCGGTTGGGCAGCAGCGGCGACATCCTCGCGGAAGGCCTCGCCTATGTGCACGAACTGCTGGCCGCTCACGCGCCGGTGCGGCGCACGCGCGACGCCGCGGCGCTCAGCGATCGCGCGGCGAGCCTCGCCGCCGTCGCCACGGCACGCGCGGACACGGCGAAGAAATCGCGCGGCCTGTTCTCGCCGCTCAAGATCGTCGATGCCGTCGAGGCCGCCATCGAACAACCCTTCGAAGACGGCCTGCGGCTCGAACGCAAATTGTTCCTGGAATGCATCGACAGTCCGCAGCGCGCCGGCTTGATTCACGCGTTCTTTGCCGAGCGTGAAGTGCTGAAGGCGCCGGAAACGCGCGATGCAAAACCGCGCGCGCTGAACCGCATCGGCGTGGTGGGCGGCGGCACGATGGGCGCGGGGATCGCCGTCGCGGTCCTCGATGCGGGCCTGCCGGTGACGATGATCGAACGCGACGACGCGTCGCTCGCACGTGGCCGCGCGCACATCGACAAGGTCTACGACGGCCTGATCGCCAAAGGCCGCATGAGCGCGGAGAAAAAAGCCGACGTGATGGCACGCTGGCACGGCAGCACCTCGTACGACGCGCTCGCCGACGCCGATCTGGTCATCGAAGCCGTCTTCGAAGACCAGGCGGTGAAAAAAGCCGTATTCGCCGAACTCGATCGCGTCTGCAAAGCCGGCGCGGTGCTCGCCACCAACACGTCGTATCTCGACATCGACGCGATTGCGGCCAGCATCTCGCGCCCCGCTGACGTCATCGGCCTGCACTTCTTCTCCCCCGCCAACATCATGAAGCTGCTGGAAGTGGTGGTGCCGAAGCAGGTCAGCGCGGACGTGGTCGCCACCGCGTTCGAACTCGCGAAGAAGCTGCGCAAGACGCCGGTGCGCGCGGGCGTGTGCGACGGCTTCATCGGCAATCGCGTGCTGGCGGTCTATCGCAGCGCGGCGGACGCGATGATGGAAGACGGTGCGTCGCCCTATCAGATCGATGCGGCCGTGCGTGCGTTCGGCTTCCCGATGGGGCCGTTCCAGGTGGTCGATCTGGCGGGCGGCGACATCGGCTGGGCCGCGCGCAAGCGGCGCGCACCCACGCGCAACCCTGCGGCACGCTACGTGCAGATCGCCGACCGCCTGTGCGAACGCGGCTGGTTCGGGCAGAAGACCGGCCGTGGTTTCTATCTGTACCCCGAAGGTTCGCGCAGTGGCACGCCGGACCCTGAGGTCGAGGCCATCATCGACGCCGAGCGTGAACGCGCCGGCATCACGCCGCGCACTTTCACCGACGAAGAGATCATCCGCCGCTACATGGCCGCGATGATCAACGAAGGCGCCAACGTCGTGCACGAAGGCATCGCGTTGCGGCCGCTCGACGTCGACGTCACTTTCCTCTACGGCTATGGCTTTCCGCGCTATCGCGGCGGTCCGATGAAATATGCCGATACGGTCGGCCTCGCCACGGTTCTCGCGGACAACCGCGAGTTCGCGAGAGAAGACCCGCTGTTCTGGCAAGCGTCGCCGCTGCTGGTGGAACTGGTCGAGCGCGGCGCCGATTTTGCAAGCCTCAATCAGCTCGCTTGAGACGGCACGTCATTTGGCGCATTCTCGACCGGTAGGCGCCTGCCCGGCCACCGGTCAACCGATCCACCGGTACGCCGGTACGCCGGTACGCCGGTACGCCGGTACGCCAGCGTGCCAGCCCAATAAACCCCCAGGAAAGGACCCGCCATGGATCTGAACTTCACGCCTGAAGAAGAAGCCTTCCGCACTGACGTGCAGCGCTTTTTGCGCGACAAGCTCCCGCAGCGTCTCGCCGACAAGGTACACGGCGGCCGCCGCCTGACGCGCGACGACATGGCTGAGTGGCACGCCATTCTCAACGCGCAAGGCTGGCTCGCCAATCATTGGCCGCAGGAGTACGGCGGCCCCGGCTGGAATGCCGTGCAGAAGTTCATCTTCGAAAACGAATGCGCGTTGGCGGGGGCACCGCGCGTCGTGCCGTTCGGCGTCAACATGCTCGGCCCGGTATTGATCAGATACGGCAGCGAGGCGCAAAAGCGCCACTGGTTGCCGCGCATTCTCGATGGCTCGGACTGGTGGTGTCAGGGTTACTCGGAACCTGGCGCGGGCTCGGACCTCGCATCGGTCAAGACCACGGCCGTCCGCGGCAGCGACGCGCAAGGCGAGCATTACATCGTCAACGGTCAGAAGACGTGGACCACGCTCGGCCACTACGCGAACATGATCTTCTGCCTCGTGCGCAGCGCCACCGACGTGCGCAAGCAGGAAGGCATCAGCTTCCTGCTGATCGACATGAACACGCCAGGCGTCGAGGTGCGGCCGATCATCACGCTCGACGGCGAGCACGAAGTCAACGAAGTGTTCTTCACGGACGTGCGCGTGCCCGTCGAAAACCTCGTGGGCGAAGAGAACAAAGGCTGGACCTACGCGAAATATCTGCTCACGTATGAGCGCACCAATATCGCGGGCGTCGGCTTCTCGGTGGCCGCCTTCGACCGGCTGCGCAAGATCGCCGCGAAACAGCAGCGCAACGGCCGGCCGCTGGCGGAAGATCCCGCGTTCGCGGCACGCATGGCGCGCGTCGAGATCGATCTGGAGAACATGAAAACCACCAATCTGCGCGTGATCGCGGCCGTGGCCGGCGGCGGCGTGCCCGGCGCCGAGAGTTCGATGCTGAAGATTCGCGGCACCGAGATCCGTCAGGAAATCTCCTCGCTCACGCGCCGCGCAATGGGACCGTACGCGCAGCCGTTCATCGAGGAAGCCTTGCACGACGGTTTCGAAGGCACGCCGGTCGGCCCCGCCGAAGCCGCGAGCGCGGCCTCGCTCTACTTCAACAATCGCAAGCTGTCGATCTTCGGCGGCTCCAACGAAATCCAGAAGAACATCATTGCCAAAATGATCCTCGGACTGTAAGGGGCGCATGCCATGAATTTCCAGCACACAGACGACCGCCGCATGCTGGCGGATACGCTCAATCGTTTTGTCGCCGAGCAATATGGCTTTGAGACGCGCGACCGGATCGCAGGCTCGGCTGAAGGCTTCAGCGCGGCGTTGTGGAATCGCTTCGCGGAACTCGGCATTATCGGCGCGTTGTTCGATGAAGCGGACGGTGGTTTCGGCGGCGGCGGTTTCGACATCGCTGTCGTATTCGAGAGCCTGGGCCGTGGCCTTGTGGTCGAACCGTTTCTCGACACACTGATTGTCGGACAGGCAATCGCGCGTGGCGGCAGCGAAGCGCAGAGAGCCACGCTGGCCGAAGTAATCGAAGGCTCGCGCCTGGTCGCGCTCGCGCACGGCGAGCCTGACGGCCACTACGAACTGGCGCGTGTCACCACGCGCGCGGAACGCAACGGCAACGCGTGGCGGCTGAACGGCGCGAAAGCGGTCGTTCAGCAAGGCGAGAACGCGTCGCTCTTTCTCGTCTCCGCGCGCACGGAAGGTACCGACGATTCAGAAGCCGGCATCACGCTCTTTCTCGTCCCGCGCGACGCAGCCGGTGTCAGCGTGCGCGGCTATCGAAAGATAGACGGCGGCCGTGCCGCCGAGCTCAGCTTCGACAACGTCACACTCGCCGATGACGCGCTGCTCGGCGCCTCCGGCGAGGGCTTCGCGACACTCGAATACGCGATCAGTTGTGGCGTGCTGGCCTTGTGTTCCGAAGCAGTCGGCGCGATGGATGTCGCGAAAGACTACACGCTTGAATACTTGCGCACACGCAAGCAGTTCGGCGTGCCGATCGGCAGCTTCCAGGCATTGCAGCATCGGATGGCGGATCTGCTGCTCGAGATCGAGCAGGCGCGCTCGGCGGTGATCAATGCAGCGGCGGCACTCGGCGCCGAACGCACGGCGCGGGAACGGGCGGTTTCAGCGGCGAAATACAGTCTCGGCAGGATCGGAGCGATGGTCGCCGAGGAATGTATTCAACTGCACGGCGGTATCGGCATGACGTGGGAATTGCCGCTGGCTCACTATGCGAAGCGCCTGGTCATGATCGATCATCAGCTTGGCGACGAGGATCATCATCTGGAGCGGTATATCGCGCTCGGCAGAGGATGAGCACGGGCACACGCTCTGCGCCGCCTTCATCACGTATGACGAAGCGGCGCGCACCCGCTTCGACAGCAAGATGAAACGCCGTTGATCGCAACGAGGTCCTGATTCATCAGCGGGCTGTCGGGGACGATCCGCTTCGACCGTCCGGACGACTACGCCGCCGTTTTTCTGCCGCATCTGCTGCGCCAGTTCTCAAGCCAACACCCGCATGCGCTGGTGGAGGTCATGTGCGCCCCCACGCCGCGATTGCTCGAACAACTGGACATGCATGCGCTGGACCTGGCGATGATCTCGTTGCCGGAGGACCCTCCGAATGACGACATCATTCGCCGCGAGCCGCTAGTCTGGGTCGGCTATCCGGGAATGGACTCCGCGCACTTCGAGCCGTTGCCGTTGGCGCTTTCCGATCCGGACGCTCGACCACGTGGCGGCCTGCGAGGCCTTACGACGCGCCGGCCGGGCCTACCGCATCGCCTATGCAAGCAGCAGTCTGGCCGGCCTCACTGCGCTGGTCCGCTCGGGGCAGGCCGTGGCCGTCATCACACAGACCGCCGTGGCCCCGGATCTCCACATACTCAATGACGATCCGGCGCTGCCGCCGTTGCCCACCATCGGCATTACCCTGAAGTTCGAGCGGGAGTGCCCCTCTCATCTGATAACGGTATTTGCGGAGCACCTCAGGCTGACGCTGCCGATGTTGCAGTTGAGTGGGCTCAGCAGAGTCGACGGCTTGTCGTCGCTGCTTGCGCCTGCGGGTTCAGCGTACCGACAACGACTTCTGGAAGAAGATAACGAAAACTTCATCAACGGGTCAGTTCCAGGACACTTCATTTGCCTACAGTAGAAGTTTAGATTGCAAAACCGGAACAGATTCCATGAAGTTGATGAAACGGATCCTCTCAATCGTTGTGCCGTCATGCATCGCGTTCGGGATGGCGAGCCATGCGTTCGCCGATCAGGATAGTCAGGCAGCGGTCCCGCCGTCCGCTGCAATTCAGCGCACGCCTGATCAGCTGCAGCAGCTTGTTGCTCCCATCGCGCTGTATCCGGATCCCCTGGTCGCACAAATTCTCGCTGCAGCCACACATACGGCGGAAGTCGTCGCAGCGGACCGCTGGATGCAATCGAATTCCCAATTGACAGGAGACGCGTTGGCCGCTCAAGTCGATCAGCAGGTCTGGGATTCCAGCGTCAAGGCGCTGACTGAATTTCCCGCCGTGCTCGCGAACATGGACCAGAATGTGGTCTGGACGTCGTCGCTTGGCGACGCGTATCTGAGCCAGCCACAGCAATTGATGGCGGCCATCCAGACGATGCGGCAGCAGGCCAGCACCGCGGGTAACCTGCAAACCAGCCAACAGGAAACGGTAACGAATGATGGTGGATCGATCAGCATCCTGCCAGCCGATCCCGCCCTCGTGTACGTGCCCGAATACGATCCGTCACTCGTGTATGGCGCAGCGATGCCGCTCTGGCCAGGCTGGTATGGCGATCCGGACCTCTACCTCGATGGGCCGGGAATCGTGTTCGGCGCCGGATTCGATTTGGGATATTTCGGTGGCTACGGCTGGGGCTGGCAACACTGGAGGCCCGACTGGCATCATCGGGCGGTATGGTTCGATGGCGGCCGGTATGTGTGGCACAACCGCAGCCTCGTCGACGCCAATCACTTCTTTCGCGGCAACGAAGGTTTCGATTCCCGGCATGGCGCTTACGACGCGCGCGGCATGTACGGTGCGGCGCACACGTATCTGCCTGCGATGTCGCCGCGACAACTCGCCGGATCGCATACGATTCCGGGCGTCGGATCGAACCGGTTCAGGGGAATCGGCCCTGAAGGCTTCGGTCGCGCACAGTTCGATAGCGGGCGTCCAGGCTTCGGTGCGATGGGGCGCGCCGAGATCGGACACGTCAGCGCAGGCGCCCATGGCGGAAGCGGAAGCGGACGCGGTTAGGCGCAGTGCCAGCGTCGCCCGTGGTCACTGTCATCGCGCAGGTTCCTGGCGGCTGATTCGGCGCCCCCAAACTCTGGCCGCATCGCGCAAATGTCATTTGCGCGTGCGGGCATTCTGTCACCGCCTCGCCCAGGGCATCATCGATTCGCCCCCCGTTGAACGCGCCCAGGGCGTGGCGCCTACGTGGAGAGGACCGAAACATGTTGTCGACGATCGTGATCAAGCGGTCGAATGACCATCACTGGCCGGCTGCTTTCTCAGGCGCATCACCTATCCCCTTCGCTGAATGGCATGAGTCCCAGCGTTCAATCCAGAATCGAGGTTCAATCGATGCGCTTTTTCACCGTTGTTCGCAGTACCTGCTGGTCCGTTCTCTTTGCGTTACTCCCTTCGCTCGCCTTCGCGCAAGGTTATCCCGCTCCGCGTGAAGGTGACTGGATCGCACCGAGCTTTACGTTCCATACGGGCGATACGCTGAATGCTGTTCGCCTTCACTATCTGACCATTGGCGACCCTGCCAACCCGGCGGTTCTCGTGCTTCATGGCACGAACCAACCCGCGGCAAGCATGTTGACGCCGAACTTTGCAGGCAAGCTGTTTGGACCCGGGCAGCCGCTCGATGCGACGAAGTACTTCATCATCCTGCCCGAAGGAATCGGCATCGGGAAATCCACCAAGCCTTCCGATGGCCTGCACGCGCATTTTCCTCAGTACGACTACGACGATATGGTGTCCGCCCAATATCGCATGGTCACGGAAGGACTCGGCATTCATCATCTTCGCCTCGTCCTCGGCTACTCCTTGGGAGGAATGCAGACCTGGCTTTGGGGCGAAAAATATCCCGACATGATGGATGCGCTCGTTCCGATGGCGGCCCAACCTGTCGAGATGTCCGCGCGCAACTGGATGATGCGTCGCATGCTCGTCGAGTCGATCAGGCAAGATCCGGCATGGAAGCATGGCGACTATACGGTGCAGCCCCCGTCGTTACGCCTCGCCAGCACGATGTTTGCGATCGCGACGAGCGGCGGCACGCTTGCTTACCAGACGTTGGCGCCGACGCGTGCAAAAGCGGACAAGATGGTCGACAACATGCTGGCGGCGCCCAAAGGCGATGCCAACGATGTCATGTATCAATGGGCTGCGGCCGCCGATTACAACCCCGTACCAGGATTGCCCCGAATTCAGGCGCCTTTACTGGCCATTAACTCCGCGGATGACGAGCGTAACCCGCCGGACACCGGCACGATGCAGACGGCGCTCCAACAATTGAAGCACGCACGCTTGTTGTTGATTCCAACCAGCGCCGAAACCCGAGGACACGCGACGCTAGTCAACGCGACGTTCTACGCAGAGCAGCTGGCTGCATTCATGCAAGCGACGGCCCCTCACTGACTGCGCCGTTCATGCTCGCCCTCATCGGCACGGAATCTGTTGCAGTGAAGCGCTCCACTATCCTGTGCGGAACGATATGAACGACTGAAAGCTCGGTGAAGACGTTGAATCCTGCGGGGCGCCGCAAATCGTCGTAAATTTGATGCGGTAACGGAGACCGTAAACGAAAAACGGGTTACAGGCCGAAGCTTGTAACCCGTTGATTTCTTTGGTCGGGGCGAGAGGATTTGAACCTCCGACCACCTGCACCCCATGCAGGTACGCTACCAGGCTGCGCTACGCCCCGAACAGCTAAAAATTATAACAGACACTTCAATCGATTAGAACTGCCCTGCGCGAACAAAGCAAACTAGTGACCCAACAAATCGATCACATACAGCAGTTCCTTACGCAACTGCTCCACATCGACCGCCGCCGCTGCTGCCGGCGCCGCTGCGCCCTCGCCTTCCTCGGCCACCTCAGCCGGCGCACCGTGCACGCCGCCGCCATGCGAATCAAGCCGATTACGCGCGCCATTGATCGTGAAGCCCTGCTCATACAGCAACTCACGAATCCGCCGGATCAACAGCACCTCATGATGCTGGTAGTACCGGCGATTGCCGCGCCGCTTGACCGGCCTCAACTGCGTGAACTCCTGCTCCCAATAGCGCAGCACGTGCGGTTTCACGCCGCATAGTTCGCTGACCTCACCAATCGTGAAGTAGCGCTTCGCCGGAATCGGAGGCAAGACGACTTTTTCGATCGTCGCTGTCATCGTCAGTTAGCCGTCGTGGTGGGTTGCGCAGGAACGCGCCAATCGATCAGCGCGAGAAGCTCGCTTCAGCGCCGTTCTCGACCAGTGCCTTCAGCTTTTGACTTGCATGGAACGTCACAACGCGGCGCGCCGCGATTGGAATCGCCTCGCCGGTCTTCGGGTTTCTGCCGGGACGCTGGGGTTTGTCCCGCAACTGAAAGTTGCCGAACCCCGACAGCTTCACGCTATCGCCACTCTCCAGCGCATCGCGGATCACCTCGAAGAACGCCTCGACCATGTCTTTCGCTTCCCGCTTGTTGAGCCCGACATTGTCGAACAGCAACTCGGCAAGTTCAGCCTTGGTAAGCGTCGGCGTTTCGGTGGAAACGGCCGCGGGTGATGTCGGAATTTCGCGAATCATGGCGCTGCGTTGCGCCGTAAGAAGGGCTTCGAAATCACTCGAGTTCATTTCATTCATATCTATCAAATGGCGCGCCAAGCAGAAACGGAGGTTGCGAAAAAATGCCGTGCAAATGTTAAATGCGGGTTATCCACGCAACCGTGCGCCATATACTCGAGCCAGACGTTCCACCAGAGTTTGAATGGCCAGATCGACCGTTTCATCCTGAAGGGTCCCGCCAGTATCTTGCAAGGTCACACGGAACGCAAGGCTTTTCTCGTGAGCAGCCAGACCACCGGAAGTGTTTGATTTTGGACGGAATTCGTCGAAAAGCGCAACCTTCTGAACAGTCTTGCAAGCCTCTTCGGACTGCGCCTTCTGCAGTTCGTCCAGAAGCGCCTGTACCTCGATTTTCTGATCGACGACCACCGCAATATCGCGACGCACCGGCGGAAATCTGGACACATCCGACGGAATCGGCAATACGCGCTGCATTAATGCTTCCGATTCGATTTCAAACAGAATAGGCGCATGCGGCAAATCATATTTTTGCATCCAGCGCGGATGCAATTCGCCAATCCAGCCCACTGCACGATCATTCAGTTCAATACGCGCGCTGCGGCCCGGATGCAAAGCCGGATGTTCCGCTTTCACGAAGCGCGCCACGGCCGGCGCGAGCACGGCTTCAATGTCGCCCTTCACGTCGAAGTAGTCGACGGCGCGCGTTTGTGCGCCCCATTGCTCTTCGAACGCGGGACCGTAGGCGAGGCCGCCGATCATCTTCGGCTGCGCGAAACCTTCGACCGTCAGCTCGCCGGCCTTGATCGACGGATCGTGCAGGAACACGCGGCCGGCTTCGAACACCCGCACGCGATCGGCCGCGCGACGGTTCAGATTGGTACGCAGCACGTTGACCAGGCTGCCGAACAGCGTGGTGCGCATCACCGACAACTGGCTCGCGATCGGATTCAACAGACGTACCGGCTTGTCGTTGCCGGCGAAATCCTGCTCCCACTCGGCGTCGACGAAACTGAAGTTGACCGTTTCCGCGTAATCGCGCGCGGCGAGCGCGTGACGGATCACGTGAATCGAGCGCTGCGTTTCGTTGGTCGGCAGCATTTCGCTGGTCGCAACCGGCGGACGCGCGGGAATCTTCTCGAAACCGTAGATACGCGCGACCTCTTCGATCAGGTCCTCTTCGATTTCGATATCGAAACGGTACGACGGCGGCATCACTGAGAACGTATCGCCGTCGCGTTCGAACGTGAGGCCGAGGCGCGTGAAGATCTGCGCGATTTCGTCCGCGTCGATCTTGATGCCGATGATGCGGTTTGCGCGCGAAACCCGCATCTTCACCGGCTCGCGCTGCGGCACGTTGACGATCTGATCGTCGACCGGGCCGGCTGCGCCGCCGCAGATATCGAGGATCAATTGCGTGATGCGTTCGATATGCTCGACCGTGGTCGCGTAGTCGACGCCGCGTTCGAAACGATGACCCGCATCGGTCGAGAAGTTGTATTTGCGCGAGCGGCCGCGAATGCTATCCGGCCACCAGAACGCGGCTTCGAGATAGATGTTGGTGGTGTCGAGCGTAACGGCCGTGCTGTCGCCGCCCATGATGCCGGCGAGGCTTTCGATATGCTGCTCATCAGCGATCACGCCGACGGTTTCATCGAGTTCGACGGTGTTGCCATTCAACAGCTTGAGCGTTTCGCCCTTGCGGCCCCAACGCACGTCCATGCCGCCGTGGATCTTGTCCAGATCGAACACGTGCGACGGACGGCCGAGTTCGAGCATCACATAGTTCGAGATGTCGACGAGTGCGGAAATGCTGCGCTGGCCCGAACGCTCCAGACGCTGGACCATCCATTGCGGCGACTTCGCGCGCGCGTTCACACCGCGAATCACGCGACCCGAAAAACGGCCGCACAGATCCGGCGCCGAGATTTTGACGGGCAACGTTTCATCAAGCTTGACTTCGACCGGCTTGATCTCAAGCGGGCGCAGCGCTGCGCCGGTGATGGCCGAGGTTTCGCGCGCCACGCCGAACACGGACAGACAGTCCGCCTTGTTCGGTGTCAGCTTGATTTCGAAAACCGTGTCGTCGAGATTGAGCGTTTCGCGGATGTCCTGGCCGATCGGCGTATCTTCCGGCAGGATCATCAGGCCGCTATGATCTTCCGAGAGTTTCAGTTCGCGTGCCGAGCACAGCATGCCCTGACTCTCCACGCCGCGCAGCTTGGAGAGCTTGATCGCGAACGGCGCGCCGCCCTCTTCGGCCGGCGGCAACTCCGCACCCACGAGAGCGACCGGCACCTTGATGCCCGGCGTGACATTCGGCGCACCGCACACAATGTTCAGCGTCGCGCCCGTGCCGGCGTTCACCTGACATACGTTGAGCTTGTCCGCGTCCGGGTGCTTGACGACTTCCAGCACCTGGCCGACCACGATCTTCGAGGTCGGCGGCGCGGCCGGCCGCAGGTCTTCGACTTCGAGACCCGCCATCGTCAACGCGTGCGACAGCTCGTCCGTCGTGAGTTGCGGATTGACAAAGGTTCTCAGCCAGGATTCCGGGAATTGCATGGTTCTGTGTACGTTCTGATCAGGTTAGGTCCATGTCCGGCAGGTGCTTCGATACTCGTCATTGACGAGCACTGCCGGGGACGCTGCTGCGGCACTGCGTGCAGTGTCGCGCTCTATGCTTGTCGCGTTCGTACGCGCCAGTTCACGCGAATTGACGCAGGAAACGCAGGTCGTTTTCGAAGAACAGACGCAGATCTTGCACGCCGTAACGCAACATCGTGAGCCGCTCGAGACCGCTGCCGAAAGCAAAGCCGATGTAGCGCTCGGGATCGAGGCCCATGTTGCGGATCACCGTGGGGTGAACCTGGCCGGAACCCGAAATTTCGAGCCACTTGCCGGCGATCTTGCCCGTTTCGAACAGCATGTCGATTTCAGCCGACGGTTCGGTGAACGGAAAGTACGACGGACGGAAGCGCACCTGAATATCGTCGCGCTCGAAGAATTTCTTGAGGAAGTCGGTATAGACACCCTTCAGATCCGCGAAGCTGATGTTCTCGTCGATCCACAGGCCTTCGACCTGGTTGAACATGGGCGAATGCGTTGCATCGCTGTCCACACGATACGTGCGGCCCGGCACGATCACCTTGATCGGCGGCGTATTGGTACGCGCGTAACGCACCTGCATCGGGCTGGTGTGCGTGCGCAACAGGAGTTGACGGCCGTCGGCGTCTTTGCCGTCGACGTAGAAGGTGTCCTGCATCGAACGCGCCGGATGGTTTTCCGGGCTGTTCAGCGAGGTGAAGTTGTACCAGTCGGTTTCGATCTCGGGGCCGTCGGCCACGTCGAATCCGATCGTACGGAAAATCTGCTCGACGCGCTCCCATGTGCGCATCACCGGGTGCAGGCTACCTGCACCGGTGCCGCGGCCGGGCAGCGTAACGTCGATGGCTTCAGCGGCGAGGCGCTGGTTCAGCAACGCATCGGCCAGCGCCTGACGGCGGGCCGTCAATGCGGCTTCCACTTGTTGTTTGACGAGGTTGATCCGTGCGCCTTCGGTCTTGCGCGTTTCGGGATCGAGTTTGCCAAGTCCCTTCAAGAGCTCGGTCAGCGCACCCGATTTGCCGAGAAAGCGCGCTTTCTCGTTCTCGAGGGTGGTGACGTCGGAGGCTTCTGCGAAGGCTTTTTGCGCGTCGGCGACAATCTGGTCCAGATCCATTGATCCCATCATTTCAACGTCAGTGTTCAATCGAAAGCAAAACTGGTTCTACCAACAAAAACGGGGCTCGGTGAGGAGCCCCGTTTTTGCTGCAGCGTCACCGAGACTACCGGATATTCGCTGCAACGAACCACGCAGTTTAATTGCCCAAAGCGCAATCAGGCTGCAACGGCGGCTTTCACCTGCTGAACGATCGCAGCAAAAGCAGCCTTGTCGAACACAGCCATGTCGGCCAGCACCTTGCGGTCGAGTTCGATCGAAGCCTTCTTCAGGCCGTTGATGAACACGCTGTACGTCATGTCGTGCTGACGCACCGCCGCGTTGATACGCGTGATCCACAATGCACGGAACACACGCTTCTTGTTGCGGCGATCGCGGTAGGCGTATTGGCCTGCGCGCATGACCGCCTGCTTGGCGATGCGATAGACGTTATTGCGACGGCCGCGGTAACCCTTGGCCAGCTTGATGATCTTCTTGTGACGGGCCCGTGCGGTAACCCCACGTTTTACTCGAGGCATGTCTTGCTCCTATGAGTTTCGGTTAAGGGTTAAGCGAACGGCAGCATTGCGCGCACGGAGTTCATATCTGCTTCATGAACTGACGTCGAACCGCGCAAATGGCGTTTGTTCTTGGTGGTCTTCTTGGTAAGAATGTGGCGCTTGAAGGCTTGACCGCGCTTGACGGTACCGCCCGGACGCACCACGAAGCGCTTTGCAGCACTCTTCTTGGTCTTCATCTTCGGCATGACAACTCCATTATTAGATGGATATGGGTGTGCGGTCGGCCAGATGGCCATTACCCGCCCTTCGAAACCCATTCCACTTGGTATGCAGACCGCCGTTACCACCGGCAGCCGCTTTTCAGGAAACGAAGCCCATTTGCATAGGCACCGATCCGAAACCTGCCGATACCGCGCCGGAGACCTGGCACAGCATCGTTCGATCTTTCGCAACGAGAGCACGCGCCACACGGCGCGCCGTCGCTCCAATCGCTTACTTCTTTTTCTTGGGCGCGAGCACCATGATCATCTGGCGCCCTTCCATTTTCGGCATCTGCTCGACCTGACCGACTTCGTCGAGGTCCGTGCGCAGGCGCTCAAGCATGCGCATACCGATTTCCTGGTGGGCCATTTCGCGGCCACGGAAACGCAACGTGATTTTCGTCTTGTCGCCGTCGTCGAGGAAGCGAATGAGGTTGCGCAGCTTGACGTTGTAATCGCCGTCATCGGTGCCCGGGCGGAATTTCACTTCCTTGACCTGGACAATCTTCTGCTTCAGCTTGGCCTCGTGTTGCTTCTTCGCTTCCGAGTACTTGAACTTGCCGTAGTCCATCAAACGGCAGACCGGCGGAACCGCTTGCGGAGCGATTTCAACCAGATCCACATCCTGCTGTTCCGACATGCGGAACGCATCAGCAAGTTTCACGATGCCGAGCGGTTCGTTCTCGACGCCGACCAGACGCACCTCGGGTGCTGTAATTTCACCGTTGATGCGGTGCGCAGACTTATCAGTAGCGATGTTACGTTTCCTCTAAAAATTAAAAAACGAGCCGGGCTGCCAAGTGGCTCAGTTGAACGACTGCACGTTCTGGCGCAGACGCTCAATGAAAGTATCGAGAGGCATCACGCCGAGATCGACACCACCACGGGCACGCACGGCTACCGTTTGGGCTTCACGCTCTTTGTCGCCGACCACAAGCAGATACGGCACCTTTTCCAGCGTGTGCTCGCGTATTTTATAGCTAATCTTCTCGTTGCGCAAATCAGCCTCCACTCTAACCCCTTGTTTTTGCAACGATTGGGCTAGCGACTGCGCATATTCGGCCTGACTTTCCGCGATATTCATCACCACGACCTGCATCGGCGCCAGCCACGCGGGCATTGCACCAGCATGGTGCTCGATCAGAATACCGAGAAAACGCTCCATCGATCCGACGATTGCCCGGTGCAGCATGATCGGACGGCGGCGGCCATTGTCTTCCGCGACGTATTCGGCGCCCAGCCGTTCCGGCAGCACCATGTCGAGCTGCAACGTGCCGCATTGCCACGAGCGGCCAAGCGCGTCCTTGATGTGGTATTCGACCTTCGGCCCGTAGAACGCGCCCTCGCCCGGCAGCTCTTCCCACGTCACGCCGCACGCCGTCAGCGCCTCGCGCAAGCCCTGCTCCGCACGATCCCACGTCTCGTCCGTGCCGGCGCGCGCGTCCGGACGCAGCGACAGCTTGATCTCGACGTTGTCAAAGCCGAAATCCTTATAGACGCTCATCGCCAGCGTATTGAACGCGATCGACTCGCTGATGAACTGGTCTTCGGTACAGAAAATGTGGGCGTCGTCCTGCACGAACCCACGTACGCGCATCAGGCCATGTAGCGCTCCCGACGACTCATTGCGGTGGCACGAGCCGAATTCCGCATACCGCAGCGGCAGATCGCGGTACGAGCGCAAGCCGTGATTGAACACCTGCACGTGGCCCGGGCAGTTCATCGGCTTGATCGCGTAATCACGCTTTTCCGACTCGGTCGTGAACATGTTTTCACGATAGTTCTGCCAATGGCCCGACGCTTCCCAGAGGGAACGGTCCATGATCATCGGCGTCTTGATTTCAAGGTAGCCGGCGTCGTTCACGCGGCGGCGCATGTACTGCTCGACCTGCTGCCACAGCGTCCAGCCACGCGGATGCCAGAACACCATGCCCGGCGACTCGTCCTGCATATGGAACAGATCGAGTTGCTTACCGAGCTTGCGGTGATCGCGCTTTTCGGCCTCTTCAAGCATGTGCAGATACGCGTCCTGGTCTTCCTTCTTCGTCCAGGCCGTACCGTAGATGCGCTGCAACTGCTCGTTCTTCGAGTCGCCTCGCCAGTAGGCGCCCGCAAGCTTCATCAACTTGAAGACCTTCAGCTTGCCGGTGGACGGCACGTGGGGGCCGCGGCACAGATCGGTGAAGCCGCCATGCGAATAAAGCTTGATTTCGTCGGTAGCCGGAATCGATTCGATGATCTCGGCCTTGTACTTTTCGCCGATGCTCTTGAAGTAGTCCACCGCTTCGTCGCGCGAGACCACGCGGCGCGACACCGGTTCGTCTTTCTTCGCGAGTTCCTGCATGCGCTTTTCGATCTTCTCGAGATCTTCAGGCGTGAAGGGACGGCTGTAGGCGAAGTCGTAGTAAAAGCCGTTGTCGATGACCGGGCCGATCGTGACTTGCGCTTCCGGGAACAGATCCTTCACCGCGTAGGCGAGCAAATGCGCGGTGGAGTGACGAATGATATCGAGGCCGTCGGCATCTTTATCGGTGACGATGGCGAGCGCCACGTCACGATCGATCCGCGTGGACGTGTCGACGAGCTCACCGTCGATCTTGCCGCCGAGCGCGGCCTTCGCGAGGCCGGGGCCGATCGAGGCGGCCACTTCGGCGACGGTCACCGGATGCTCGTACTGTCGAACAGAACCGTCAGGCAGGCGTATCGAAACCATTGCGTTCTCCGTGGTGCCGACCGGCGGCGGCACATACAACCATCAAATAAGCCAAAAAAAATGCGGCCCCGCTTTCGAGGGGCCGCATTCACATTTCCTGCAAACTACATTGGCGAAAGTGGTCCTCGACTAGCGTCGCTCCGAAGTAGTTTCGGTCAACGTTCGCGGTGTCATACCCTACTCGCCTTTTTGCGCCGAGGCGCTTACTGCAGTTTGCGAAACCCCGGCAAAACCGGAATTTCTCTTTCGTTGGTAGGCTCGATTGGACTCGAACCAACGACCCCCACCATGTCAAGGTGGTGCTCTAACCAGCTGAGCTACGAGCCTGAAGAAACGAGATTATATGGAGCCCCACACCGCTTGGCAAGTACTTTTATGCACCGACTTTAAATTCACACGCACGCGCTCGCGCGCTTCTGGACGGATGCTCGCTGGCACCCGCCGCTTCGTCCGTGCATCAACTTTTTCGCGAAGCGCGCACCACGCCCGTCACTTCACCGAGCAACGTACACGCGCGCTGAATTTGCGCCGCATTCGATACCTCGACCGTGAATTGCATGAACGCGGCATTGCGACGCGATTGCGTTTTCACACCGATCACATTCATTTTCTCGCGCGCGAAAACTTCAGAGATGTCGCGCAGGAGGCCCTGCCTGTCTGTTGCCTCGATGCTGAGGTCGACGGGATAGACAGATTGCCCGCGACCGCTCATGACATCGGCCGACCATGCGGTTTGCAGCACACGCTCCGGCGCGCGATCGGCCATGCGCAGGAAGGTCGGGCAATCGCTGCGATGAATCGACATGCCCTTGCCGCGCGTGACAAACCCGCAGATAGCGTCGGGCGGCGCGGGACGGCAACAGCGCGCGAGTTGCGTGAGCAATGCGTCGACGCCGACCACCAGTACACCCGTGGAAGCCCCGCGTGCAACGCTCGCGCCGCTGCTGCGCTTCTCGAACTGCTCCGGCGCGTCGACAACCGGCTCGGGCGGCGGCGCATCGTGCAGCGCCTGCTCGACGAGCCGCAGACTGAATTCTTCCTTGCCGACCACCGAGAACAGGTCGTCGGTCGTCTTGAAGCCCAGCTTGGCGGCGAGCTGATCAAGATTGACCGAGGTCTTGCCTTCACGCTGCAAGGTCTTTTCGACCATCGCCCGGCCGCTTGCAATGTGCTCCTGCACTTCGACCGCGTTGAACCACGCGCGCACTTTCTGCCGCGCCCGATGGCTCTGCAGATATCCGAGCTGCGGGTTGAGCCAGTCACGCGACGGACCACCTTCCTTCACCGCGACGATCTCGACCGTCTGCCCGTTCTGCAGTTGTGTGTTGAGCGGCACCATCGCGCCGTCGACACGCGCGCCACGGCAGCGATGCCCCAGCTCGCTATGCAGGTGATACGCGAAATCGACCGGCGTCGCACCGTGCGGCAATGGGATCACGCGCGCTTGCGGCGTGAGTACGTAGATGTGGTCGTCGTCGAGCGTGGCCTGGCGCAGCTGCTCCCACGGCTGTGCCGCGCGTTTCTCGCCGTGCTCGCCCTCGGACACCTCATCTTTCCACGCGAGCAACTGACGCAGCCACGCGATCTTCTCGTCGTATTTCTCATTGGCGCTGAACTGCCCGCTGTAGCCCCGCGTGCCCGCTTCCTTGTAGCGCCAGTGCGCCGCCACGCCGTACTCGGCGAACTGATGCATTTCCTGCGTGCGAATCTGCACTTCGAACGCGCGGCCGTCGTCGCCGATCACGACCGTGTGCAGCGATTTATAGCCGTTCGGTTTTGGCCGCGAGATGTAGTCGTCGAACTCTCTTGGCACCGGCTGCCACAGGTTGTGCACGATGCCGAGCACCGTGTAGCAATCCTTGATGTCCGGCACGATCACGCGAAACGCGCGCACATCGTACAGTTCGGCGAAGTCCAGCTCCTTGCCGCGCATCTTGCGCCAGATGCTGTAGATGTGTTTCGGCCGGCCGCTGACTTCGGCCTGGACATGCGCCGCGGCCAACTCCCGCTGCAGCCGCTCGATCGCTTGCGCAACATAACTCTCGCGCTCGACGCGCTTCTCGTCGAGCAGCTTGGCGATGCGCTTGTAAGTGACCGGCTCTTCGAAACGGAGCGCGAGATCCTCGAGCTCCCACTTCAGTTGCCAGATGCCGAGCCGGTTAGCGAGCGGCGCGTAAATATCGAGCGTCTCACGCGCGACGTCGGGCGACGGCGTGAGTTTCGCCGCCGCGTAATAACGCAACGATTGCAAGCGCGACGCGAGCCGGATCAGCACCACCCGAATGTCCTGTGCGAACGCAAGCAGCATCTTGCGCAGCGCCTCGACCTGGGCGCGGCGCGCGGCTTGTGCGTCACGCCCGGCTTCAGGAATCGTATTCTGCGCGGCACGCAAACTCACGGTGCCGAGGCGCAGCAACTTGCGCACGTCGCCGACCAGTTGCGCGACTTCTTCGCCGAAGTTGTCGGCGATCACGCGCTCCGGGTCTTGCAGATGCGGCGTCAGCGCGAACAGGGCCGCCGCCAGCACAGCCGGCGGATCGACATTGAGCGTGCGCATGATCGACGCCGTACCCGCCGCATGATCCGCCAGCGACTCGCCCGATGAGAGCCGTACCTCGCCCGCATGTTCGCGCACGAACGCCATCGCTTCGTCGAAGGAAGGCAGCGGTGTCGGCGTGCTCGTAACGATTTCGGTAGTCATGGTGCGGCGGCCCACCGGGCCAGACGGATCAACGGAATTTCAACAACCACTGCGAAGCCAGGCTTAAGCGCGCTGCGCAGCGACGACAACGATCTCGACGAGGCACTTCGGGTTCGCAAGCTTGGCTTCCACGGTAGCGCGCGGCGGCGTGGCGCCTTGTGCGACCCACTCGTCCCATACGGCGTTCATTCCGGCGAAATGCACCATGTCCGAGATGTAGATCTGTACGGACAGCAAGAGCGACTTGTCACTGTCCACTTCACCCAGCAAACGGTCGATGTGGCCGAGCACTTCGCGCGTTTGACCCGTGATGTCCTGATCCGCGTCTTCGGCAATCTGCCCGGCGAGGTACACGGTGCCGTTGTGCACGGCGATTTCCGAGAGGCGCTTGCCGACGTGGTGACGAATGACTGCCATGAAGAATCCTGAGGTTGGTTGAAAATTGATCGAAGATGCGTTCCACATTACGCCCGCTCGCCGAAGGCGCGAGGCTCACGGAGGCCGCGCGGAACTCGATATTATGACGCGTCAGCGGCCGGCCCGATAAAGAACTGCCTCGCGAGATCGATCTGATCGGCCGACAGAAACGCCGGCGCATGCCCCACGCCCGCGATTTCCGCGCTCGATACGGCGCGCCCGCTCTCGACCATCCTGGCGACGGTCTCCCGAGAAAGCAGATCCGACTGCTCACCGCGCACCACCAGCACAGGCCCCGGAAACGCGGCCAGCGACTGCCACAGCACGGCCTCTCCGAGCTTGGCCGCCTCTTCGGTGGTCGCGGCAAACGGCACGGCGATCCGTGGGTCGTAGCGGAACAGCCATTCGCCGCCTTGCTGATGCAAGAGCGGTGTATTGATCTCGCGCCACTCCTCTGGTGTGAGCGGGCCAAAAGTTTGCGCCAGCAACGCAGCGTAATCGATGCCCTGCTGCAGCGTTTCGAAGCGCACGGGTTTGCCGACGTAATCGCCGATCCGCTGCACGGCCGCCGGTTCCAAATGCGGCCCGACGTCGTTCAGCAGCAGCTTGCGAATCGGCGTTTCCGGCAGGCCGGCCAGCGCAAGTCCAATCAGACCGCCCATCGAGGTGCCGAACCAGTCGACCGTTTCGACGTTGAGGCGCGCGATCAACGTGATCATGTCGGCGACGTATTGCGGCACGCCATACAAGTTGGGGTTGCTGAGCCACGAAGACAAGCCCCGCCCCGCCACATCCGGACACACCACGCGGTAAGTGCCGGCGAATTGCGCCGCGAGGCGGTCGAAATCGCGCCCTGAGCGCGTCAAGCCGTGCACGCACAGCAGCACACGTGGATTGGCCGGGTCACCCCACTCGGTGTACGCGATCCGGTGCAGGCCGCCGGCGCTCGCGCATTGCACATAGCGTTGGCGCGGCGCGGACCGCTCGGCGGTGGAAGCGGACGTTTCGGTCATCTGGGTTCCTTGCAAAAGCGCTGCGGGCTCGGCGCAGACAAGCGGCGGGAAATCAACGTCGAATCTTCCAACGATTGTAAACCGCTTTGCCTCGCAACAAGAATCGGCCAAACGGCCTAAGACTAACCAGGATACCCCACAGCGAAAGTCCTTGCGCAGGCGCTCAGATGTGGGCGGGCAGCCCAAAATGGTACGAAACGCAGCACCAAAACAAAACGGGCGAGACTCGCGCCTCGCCCGTTTATAACCTGCTTCTACAACCTGCTTCAACCCGTTTCGTAAGCCGCCCGCGCCCGTGCCCCACAAGGCGACTTGCATTACCACCCGCCAGACGCCGATCAGATGGATCTGGGACGGCGGCTCATCCAATCACTCAGCTCACCGCGCTGACATCCAGCGGTGCGCCCGTCTTCGCCTTGATTTCCTCGACGCTAACACCCGGTGCCAGTTCAGTCAGCTTCAGACCCTCTTGCGTCACCTCGATCACGCCGAGATCGGTGATGATCTGATCCACCACGCCTACGCCCGTCAGCGGCAACGTGCATTCTTCGAGAATCTTGTGCTGATCGCCCTTCGCGACGTGCTCCATCAGCACGACCACGCGCTTGACGCCCGCCACCAGATCCATCGCGCCGCCCATGCCCTTGATCATCTTGCCCGGGATCATCCAGTTGGCGAGGTCGCCCTTCTTGCTGATCTGCATGGCGCCCAGAATCGCCAGGTTAATGTGGCCCCCGCGAATCATCGCGAACGAATCCGCCGACGAGAAAATCGACGAACCCGGCAACGTGGTCACCGTCTGCTTGCCGGCGTTGATCAGGTCGGCATCCACTTCTTCTTCGGTCGGCGACGGGCCGATGCCGAGCAGGCCGTTCTCCGACTGCAGCCACACTTCGACGCCGGCCGGCACGTGGTTCGCCACCAGCGTCGGCAAGCCGATGCCGAGGTTCACGTAGAAACCGTCCTGCAATTCCTTTGCCGCGCGCGCGGCCATTTCGTCACGAGTCCATGCCATGATCAATCTCCTTTCGCGCGGACGATACGTTGTTCAATGCGTTTTTCCGGATTCGCATTGAGCACAATGCGCTGCACGAAAATACCCGGCGTGTGGATCGCATCCGGATCGAGCTCGCCCACTTCAACGATTTCCTCGACCTCGGCGACCGTGATCTTGCCCGCCATCGCGCACATCGGGTTGAAGTTGCGCGCCGTGCGGCGATAGATCAGGTTGCCCGATTTGTCGGCCTTCCATGCCTTGACCAACGCGACGTCGGCCGTCAGCGAGTGTTCGAGCACGTAGTGGTTCTCGCCGAACTGACGGGTTTCCTTGCCCTCGGCAATCAGCGTGCCGTAGCCGGTGTTCGTGAAGAACGCCGGAATGCCCGACCCGCCGGCGCGCAGCTTCTCGGCGAGCGTGCCTTGCGGCGTGAATTCGAGTTCGAGTTCGCCGGCCAGATACTGGCGCTCGAACTCCTTGTTCTCGCCCACGTATGACGAAATCATCTTCTTGACCTGGCGCGTTTCGAGCAACAGACCGAGGCCGAAACCGTCGACGCCCGCATTGTTGCTGATGCAGGTAATGCCCTGCACCTTCGAATCGCGCAGCGCCGCGATCAGCACCTCGGGAATGCCGCACAGCCCGAAGCCGCCGACGGCAAACGTCTGCCCGTCCTTGACGATGTCTTTCAGCGCCTCGGCGGCGCCTGGATAGACCTTGTTCATCAGTATGTCCCTTCCTTTATGGAAATCCGAAACCCGGTACGCGGGCCGCCGGTACGCCGGCTGGTTGCGACTTCGATATGGCGCAGAGCGGGCAAACGCCCGACACGTCATTCTAGTCATCCGCGGCCGGCCTTGCGCCCAGATCGACCTGCGTGGCGGCAATGCCTGCTGCGGCCGCTTCGCCGCGTTGTCATGTGCCCGCAAGCGTACGCTGCGCGCGCCATACGGCACAATACGCAAAAATACATAAGTACTTGCCGCTAGCCCATGCCCGCACTGGATTACCAAACCGCGTTTCACCTCGCCCCGATCGGACTCGTGCTGTCGCGCGAACGGATCATCGAAGACTGCAACGACGAGCTGGCGTCGATCTTCGGCTGCACGCGCGAGGCGCTGCTCGGCCAGTCGTTCCAGGTGCTGTATCCGTCAACGGACGAATTCGAGCGGATCGGCGCACGCATTCCGCCGATCATGACCGCGCAAGGCAGCTATGCGGACGACCGGATCATGAAGCGCGCCAACGGGGAATTGTTCTGGTGTCACGTGACAGGCCGCGCACAGCAACGCGCCGACGCGCATGCCGCCGGCGTGTGGACTTTCGAGGACTTGAGCGCGACGCGGCGCGTGGCCGTCGAATTGACGCCTCGCGAGCGGGAAATCGCCGCGCAACTGGTGACGGGCAAAACCAGCAAGCAGATCGGGCGGGCGCTGGATATCAGTCCGCGCACGGTCGATGTCTACCGCGCGCGGCTGATGCGCAAATACGATACGGGCAACGCGACCGAGCTGCTGCAGCGCCTGCTCGGGCATTGAGGGCTGGAATTGGGTGCCGGCTCGGCGAGGGGCCTGCCTCGATGCAGGAGGTGCGGGGTGCGGGGTGCGGGGTGCG
>NZ_JAXDPY010000254.1:0-8036 GCF_034668105.1 Paraburkholderia sp.
CGTATCGATTGCCGTGTCGGTGAGCTCGCGAAGAAATTGCGCTTTCCAGTAGTAACGGCGGCCCGGCGGAAAAATGCTGTCGCCACCTGATTGGATGTGCAGAGACGGGATCGCGGCAAACCGGTTCTCGACCGGCGTTCCATATTCCATGATGGGCCTGATGACCGAGTGCCCTCTTCCACTGACCCCGCGTAGCAGGCCGAGATACTGAAGAAGCGCTCGCCAGACGGGGCGGTGACGAGTGCAGCGTCGAGACGACATCACTGCAGATGGCGATCTCTTGTCCTGCGACAACGGCGTCGATCGCGTGCAATTCTTCACGGAAGCCACCCGGGGCAGGCGGCGATCGATGCCTTATCAGCCTGGATGAGGTTGGCAAACTGAGGCCTCAGGCCGCGAACCGGCGACCTGAAACCAGAGGGCCGTTCAAAATGAGTTACACCATTTCAAGCTCACGGTATGGCGGAGGCGGAGTCCTGACGACGATTTTATCGCCCGAGCTTACCGGCCCCGCTGTGGTCACGACACCCATCACGCCGGCCTTTCGCAAGATCTTTCCTTCCGGCGAGCGACCAAGAACGGCTTTCATGAGACCAGCCTGGAAATGATCTATTTGCGCGCACGGATTCCGCAAGCCTGTGAGTGTGACGATCGAATGTTCGCCAATATGCAATTCTGTGCCCGCGGGTAACGATAGAAGATCAAGCCCGCGCGTCGTGATATTTTCGCCAAGATCGCCGGGTAAGACGCTAAACGCCTTTTCGACAAGTTCGTCGAACAATTCACCGTGTATGAGGTGCACCTGGCGTAGATTGGGTTGCGAGGGATCCCGAGCGACACGAGAGCGGTGTTTTACCGTTGCACCACAGTGAGCATCGCCTTCGACACCCAACCCCTCCAGTAACATGATTTGCCGAACGGATTGCTTTGAGAATGTGTGTGAGGCATTAACGTGAACCGCAATGACTTTTCCGTCCACTATCGAGCGACCTCCAATGACTGCATGACGAGGGCATGCATGAGTTAGTTCAGCAGTTGCAACCACGGAATATTCTAGCGGATTTACGAACGACGCTTCACGGGCCGATACCCATCGTCAACGCCGCAAAGATCGGCATGAGCCTCATGAAGCTGGCGAATGCCGGTAAGGTTGCGGCTCTGCCGACGTCGATATGCAAAGAAAGCGAAAGCTGGCAATCTCGGCCATACTGCCGGTCACGTCATTTGCCAGGAGGCAGAAGTATGGGTTTCGATTTCAACGGAAAACGCGTCGTTGTCGCGGGAGGCTCGCGTGGCATTGGCCGCAGCATCGCGCTCGGGTTCGCGCAGGCAGGCGCCGCCGTGTCCGTCTGTGCACGCAACCTGGAAGGATTGAAAGCAGTCGCGGCCGAACTGGCCGCTTATGGCCATCCGGTCCATACCGCAGCTTGCGATCTCGCCGACGGCGAGGCGATCAGCGCTTACATTGCCGCCGCCGGCGAAGCGCTTGGCGGCATCGACATTTTGATCAACAACGCGTCCGGCTTCGGAGGCGGGGACACCGAAGCCGGCTGGGAAGCCGGTATTCAAGTCGATCTGATGGCAACGGTGCGCGCGGGTCATGCCGCGTTGCCGTTCCTGCGGCAGGCGGCCGACGCCGCCATCGTCAATGTGACGTCCATCTCAGCGCTGCGTCCATCGACACGCACACAGTCTTACGCGGCGATCAAAGCCGCGGTCATGCACTATACGGCGTCCAATGCGCTGACACTCGCGCCGGATCGGATCCGTGTCAACTCGGTCGCGCCCGGCTCAATCGAATTTCCCGGTGGATCGTGGGAACAGCGCAAACAGTCCGATCCAAAGTTGTATGAGCGGATACTGCAGTCGGTTCCGTTCGGCCGGCTCGGGACGCCCGAAGAGGTAGCAAGCGTGGTGCTGTTTCTCGCCAGTTCGCACGCGGCCTGGATTACCGGCCAGACCCTGGTGGTCGATGGCGGGCAGGTGTTGACGTAAGTGCAAATCCGCTCACGGGGAGACAGGGGTATGAGTCGCTACTTTGACATACTCCCCCTCGCGCTTCGAGACCATTGAGACCGGCATCGTCGGGTTGGGCGGAGCATGACAACTACACGCGGGAGCAGCCTCTCGAGGGCTGGTTCGGAAGCCTTGTCGCGAACAACTGCCTTCAGCGCGGAACGTGAGTCAGTGCCTTTCGGTAGCGGTGCGTCCACGGAACTGACGCACCGCCCCCTCTCAAGCTAGCGGACGAGTCGTTTCACGCGCAGGCGGAGCAACGTCCGGACGTGCCGCTGCGTCTGAATGACACCGCGGGCTCTCATCCAAGCCAGCCCTTGATGGTATTTGCCATGACGTTGGTCGAGATGCCATAGCGATCGTGCAAGGTCGGCAGCGCGCCCGCACCGAGAAACTCATCCGGCAGGGCGATTTGACGGTACATCGGCGTGACCTTCGCCGTGAGCAGCGTGGTCGCGACCGCTTCTCCGAGTCCGCCGATCACCGAGTGATTCTCGGCGACCACCACCATGCGACCCGTGCGCCGGGCTTCGCGCAAGATCGTCTCGGTGTCGAGCGGCTTGATGGTCGGCACGTGCAATACGCCAACTCCGACGTTGTCCGCTTCCAGCAACTTCGCCACCTCCAGCGAACGCATGGTCATGATGCCCGACGAGATGATCAGCACCTCGGCGCCGTCGCGCAGCAGCTTGGCCTTGCCGAGCTCGAACTGGTAATCGTATTCGTCGAGAACGGCCGGAACATTGCCACGCAGCAGACGCGCATACACCGGCCCGTTATGCGCGGCAATCGCAGGCACCATCTGCTCGGTGTCGAGCGCGTCGCACGGATCGATGACCGTCATGTTCGGCATCGCGCGCATCAGGGCAAGATCCTCGGCCGCCTGATGACTCGGGCCGTAGCCGGTCGTCAGGCCCGGCAGCGCGCAGATGATCTTCACGTCGAGGTTGTCTTCGGCGATGGCCTGGTGCATGAAGTCATACGCGCGACGGGTTGCGAATACGGCGTAGGTCGTCACGAACGGCTGAGCGCCTTCATGCGCCATACCGGCGGCCGCGCCCATCAGCAACTGCTCGGCCATGCCCATCTGATAGTAGCGATCTGGAAACTCCTTTCCGAAGATGTGCAAGTCGGTGTACTTGCCGAGGTCGGCCGTCATGCCGATCACGTTCTTCTTCTCCCGTGCCAGTTGGGTTAATGCGTGGCCGAACGGCGCGGAGCGCGTGACCTGTCCTGCGCCGGCAATAGAAGCGATCATCGCCGAGGTCTTCAGGCGCGGCTTCCTGGTGATTGTGGTATCGCTCATGCTTGTCTCCCTGCTTCGAGTGCTGCGAGCGCCAGTTGCCACTCATGGGCATCGACGCGGATGAAATGGTTCTTTTCCCGTTCTTCGAGGAACGGCACGCCGCAGCCCATGCGGGTATCGCAAACGATAATCCGGGGCTGCTCTTTCGGATGATTGCGCGCAGCGTCGAAGGCCGCCTTCACTGCGTCAATGTCGTTGCCGTCCACGCGCTGTGTGAACCATCCGAACGCTTCGAGCTTCTCGACGAGCGGCTCGAACGCCATGATCTTTGACGAAGGACCGTCGGCTTGCTGGTTGTTGACGTCGACCATGGCGATCAGGTTGTCGAGCTTCCAGTGAGCGGCCGACATAAGGCCTTCCCAGATCGCGCCCTCATCGAGTTCGCCGTCCGAAAAGAGCGTGTAGACGAAGGCGTCCGAGCCCTTGCGTTTCAGTCCGAGGCAGCGGCCCACCGCGATCGTGAGACCGTGGCCGAGCGAGCCACCGGACATCTCCATGCCGGGCGTGTAACTCGCCATGCCGGACATCGGCAAACGGCTGTCGTCGCTGCCGTAGGTTTCGAGTTCTTCCGGTGGCAGGAAGCCGGCTTCGAACAGCGCGGCATAGAGTGCAATCGCATAGTGGCCGTTGGACAGCAGGAAGCGGTCGCGGTCTTCCCATTCAGGATCGTCGGCCCGGTAGCGCATCGCGCCGAAGTAGGAAACCGCGAGTACATCGGCGATATCGAGTGCCTGGCCGATATAGCCCTGGCCCTGTACTTCGCCCATCAGCAAGGCGTTTCTGCGAATCCGATAGGCGCGCTCGGCGAGCGTCACCGCATCTGATGACGGACTATTCATGATGTCTCCTTGATTCAAAAAGTGAGTCTTTGCAACGAAACGAGTCAGCGATTGACGGTCTTGGCTGGCACGAGGAAAACAAGCCCGGCACCGATGACGATAGCGACGGAGATAAAGATGAGCCCAGCCGTCGACTTACCGGTCAGGTCGTTCAACCAGCCCACGATGGCCGGCGAGAAGAACCCTGCGAGATTGGCGAAGCAGTTCACCGCGGCGATACCCGCTGCGGCGGACATGCCGCCGAGGAGTGCCGTCGGCAGTGACCAGAACTGCGACGACGAAGCGAGGATGCCGGCGGCGGCCACGCTGACACACACCAGCGACGCGCCGACTCCGCCCAGCATCGGCAGCGTTGCAAAGCCTGCCGCCGATACGAGCATCGGGATCGCGAGATGCAGACGACGTTCGCGATGACGGTCAGCACTTGCGCCCACCAGCGGCAGCGCAATGATGGCGCACAGGTACGGAACGGCCGTAAAGATACCCACCCACAGCGGGTCGGCGACGCCCGACTTGCGGATGATCGTCGGCAGCCAGAACGTCAGTCCATACTGACCGAGCACGACGCAGAAGTAGATGGCAGCCATCAACCACAAACGGCGATCGCCGATAAAAGACCTGATCGACACATGGGCGATCTTGTGGGCGTTGTCATTCGCCACGTTGCGTGCGAGAAGCGCCTTCTCCGGATCAGTGAGCCACCTGGCCGCAGCGATGCCGTTGTCGAGGTAGAGCAGGATGGCGACGCCAAGGAGCAACGACGGCAGCGCTTCGAGGATGAATAGCCACTTCCAGCCGGCGAGACCGTGTACGCCCTGGAACGCATGCAGGATGTAACCGGACAGCGGCCCGCCGACAATACCGGCAAGCGGAATCGCCATGAAGAAGAGGGAAAGCGCCTTGGCGCGCCGCGCCGACGGAAACCAGTAAGTCAGATACAGAATGACGCCCGGCGCGAACCCTGCCTCGGCCACCCCCAACAGAAAGCGCAGAATATAGAAGGTAGTCGGCGACTTGACAAAGACGAAGCAGGCCGAGATCACCGCCCACGTCAGCATGATGCGAGCGAGCCAGTTTCGTGCGCCCACTTTGTGCAACATGAGATTACTCGGTACCTCGAAGAGAAAATAACCGAGGAAGAAAATGCCGGCGCCGAAGCCATACACGGTTTCGCTGAATCGCAGGTCGTTGAGCATCTGCAGTTTCGCGAAGCCCACGTTGACACGATCGAGATAAGCGCCCAGATAGCACAGCATCAGGAACGGTATCAGGCGCCGTCCCACTTTCGCATACGTTTTTGCTTCGAAGCTCGCCGGATCGGCGAGCGATGTGACATCGGCCGTCATTGACGGCGCAGTGGCCTTCGTTTTCATGGTTGTCTCCTATCGGCCAGAGTTAGCGCTTCAGCGCTTACTCCGGCCCCATGCAAGATGTTTGCGGACATATCGCCCCGGGTTTTACCGCCGGGTGCATTTGACCCATCCGCCGCAATCGCGACGGATGTCGTACTTAGTGGATCAACATGCCGCCGTTGACGTCGAGCGTGATGCCGGTGAGGTAGGCCGACAGCTCGCTTGTGAGGAACAGACAGGCGTTCGCGACATCGGCTGCATCGCCAAGACGGCCGAGCGGAATGCCCTTGATGATGTCGATGCGCATCTCGGGAGTGAGCTTGTCGCCGGTGATATCGGTCTGGATCAGGCCCGGTGTGATCGAGTTGACGCGGATGTTGTCCGCCCCGAGTTCACGCGCCATCGCACGAGCGAGACCGAGTACGCCCGCTTTTGCAGCGCTGTAATGAGGACCGCCGAAGATGCCGCCGCCGCGTTGCGCGGAAACGGATGACATGCAAACGATGCTGCCGCTTTTTTGCACTCTCATTTGCGGAATGACCGCTTGCGACATGTAGAGCGTACCGCGCAGATTCACGTCGATGACCGCATCGAAGTTATCGGCTCCGATGTCCATCGTCTTCAACGGCTGGGTGATGCCCGCGTTGTTGATCAATCCGTCGACACGACCGTACTTCTCGATGACCGCCTTGGCGGCAGACGCGCATGCGGCCTTGTCGGTCACATCGCAGGCGAGGCCGAGGTGTTCGTCTCCAAGATCGCGCGCGGCACTCTCGGCGTCTTCCTTGCGAAGGTCCAGAATCACCACTCGCGCGCCCTGCGCGGCAAGCGCTGTTGCGGTCGCCTTACCGATGCCGCGCGGCGAGGCCGCACCGGTTACGATTACGACTTTGCTGTTGAGCAACATGTTTGTCTCCATCAATCAGGTTAGTTGGTAGACGCAGTTTCAGCGCTTCAACCATCTCGATCAATGCAGTCCGGCTCAACTATTGCTGAAGAATTTTCAGGTGTCGCCACGCCGTAGAGTCGCAGGCGTCAGAAAGCAGCCCTTTCGCATAAGGCAGGGCGCAGGCGTCCCGCCTGGCGCGGCCTGGCGCTACACGGCGTCACGGCTGATCTCTTGCTCGACCCAGGCCAGAAACTTGGCCACGCGCGGCAAGTCCGCATTCTGGGAAGGGTAAACGAGGTGATGGGCGCCGACCTCGACCGCATACGTGCGATCGAAGACCGGTACGAGTGAACCTCGTTTGAGATGGACCGATGCGAGCATCGTGCTTTCGAGCGCGATGCCGTGTCCCAATGCCGCGGCCTCAAGCGACATGTACGAGCGGTCGAACGCGAAATCGTATGCCTTGCGCGACACCGCGACGCCGAACTTGCCGAACCATTGCTTCCACTGCACAAGAGGCGTCTCCGAGAAGATCAGGCGCCGCTCGAGCAGATCTTCGGGGGAACGCACCGGGTGTTTTTCAAGGTATGCCTCCGATGCAAGAGGCGCGATGAACTCGTTGCGTAGCGTCTTGATCTCGCCATCGGTCCAATGAGCGTAGCCATGCCGTACGTCGATGTCGTAGTAGCCAGAGGTGAACGACACATCCTCATACGAGCACGCGAGATTCAACTGAATGTCGCCGTTCGCTTCCTGGAACAAAGCCAGCCGCGGGAGCAGCCACATCAACCCAAAGCTCGGACTTGAGTGAATGCGAAGAATCTCGACACCCGATTGGCTCGATGCGCGCTCCGTCGCGCGGCTCAGGTCGGCGAGCGACCCGGTGACATCGGCCAGATATTGCTGCCCCGTCGGCGTCAGCACCAGTCCCCGTCCCAGTCTTGTGAACAAGGGCCTTCCCACCATGGATTCCAGGTTGGCAATTTGATGGCTGACCGCGGATGGCGTTAACCCTAATTCATCAGCCGCCCGATTGACGCTCTTTGTCCGGGCGACACTCTCGAACGCGACGATGGCTTTTAGGGGTGGGATGCGCATTGTTCCTGGGTGCGGAAGTTACGAACCGTCCTGGGTCACCGTATTCTGCTTCGCTACTGGCGGTTCCAGAAATGTCGCGCACCCGCCTGAAAATGGAACGTTCATATTGTGCTCGTCAATCGATAACCAGATTAACGGCGAGTCTACAACTTTTTGTAATGGACGCTTCTGGCCGGTTGCGTTTAGTTGGTGACGGTTTCACGTACCGATGCGAACGCCTACGGATCGGCGCGGCTTCGCCGATCGACAAATTTGTGCAGAGCGAGTGCCCAGCCAATTAACTCCCTGTCCGCCCCTGGCTTGCCGACGAGTTGCACACCGAGCGGCAGGCCATCCTCGCTCAACGCAGTGGGCAAATGGATGCATGGCCAACCCAGCAGGGACCATGCTTTATTAAAAGCCGAGGATCCAGTCGATTCGAGCCCTCTGGGAGCCGGGCCCAAGGCGCTCGACGTCAGGACGACGTCCGCGTCGCCGAAGTAATCCGCCCAACGCAAACGCTGCGTGTGTTGCCACGCCTTCATCTCGCGATAAGT
>NZ_JAXDPY010000255.1:0-18246 GCF_034668105.1 Paraburkholderia sp.
CGATTCGAAAGCGGCAATGGTCCGCTTCATGAATCTGATCGCGTCGGAGCCGGACATCGCGCGTGTGCCGATCATGATCGACTCGTCGAAATGGGACGTGATCGAAGCCGGTCTGAAGTGCGTGCAAGGCAAGGCCATCGTCAATTCGATCTCGCTGAAGGAAGGCGAAGAAGCGTTCCGCCATCACGCGAACCTGATCCGCCGTTACGGTGCGGCCGCGGTGGTGATGGCCTTCGACGAACAAGGCCAGGCCGACACGTATGAGCGCAAGACGCAGATCTGCAAGCGCTCCTACGATTTCCTCGTGAACGAAGTGGGCTTCCCGCCCGAAGACATCATCTTCGATCCGAACATCTTCGCGATCGCAACGGGCATCGAAGAACACAACAACTACGCGGTCGACTTCATCAACGCCACGCGCTGGATCAAGGAAAACCTGCCGTACGCGAAAATCAGCGGCGGGGTCTCGAACGTGTCGTTCTCGTTCCGCGGCAACGATCCGGTGCGCGAGGCGATCCACACGGTGTTCCTCTATCACGCGATTCAGGCGGGGATGGACATGGGCATCGTCAACGCGGGGCAGCTCGGCGTGTATGCCGATCTCGATCCGGAACTGCGCGAACGTGTCGAAGACGTCGTGCTGAACCGTCGTGAAGACGGCACCGACCGTCTGCTGGAAATCGCCGACAAGTTCAAGACCGGCGCCGCGAAGAAGGAAGAGAACCTCGAATGGCGCAACCAGCCCGTCGAAAAGCGTCTGTCGCATGCGCTGGTGCACGGCATCACCAACTTCATCGTCGAAGACACCGAGGAAGTGCGCGCGCAGATCGCCGCAGCCGGCGGCCGCCCGATCAACGTGATCGAAGGCCCGCTGATGGACGGCATGAACATCGTCGGCGACCTGTTCGGCCAGGGCAAGATGTTCCTGCCGCAAGTCGTGAAGTCGGCGCGTGTGATGAAGCAGGCCGTCGCGCATCTGATCCCGTACATCGAGGAAGAAAAGAAGCTGCTCGCCGAAGCCGGCGCCGACGTGCGCGCGAAAGGCAAGATCGTCATTGCCACCGTGAAGGGCGACGTGCACGACATCGGCAAGAACATCGTCTCGGTGGTGCTTCAGTGCAATAACTTCGAAGTAGTCAACATGGGCGTGATGGTGTCGTGCAACGACATTCTCGCCAGGGCAAAGGTTGAGGGCGCGGACATCATCGGCCTCTCGGGGCTCATTACGCCGAGCCTCGAAGAGATGGCCTACGTCGCGTCGGAAATGCAGCGCGACGACTACTTCCGCGTGAAGAAGATTCCGCTGCTGATCGGCGGCGCGACGACCTCGCGCGTGCACACCGCCGTGAAGATCGCGCCGCATTACGAAGGCCCGGTGGTGTACGTGCCGGATGCATCGCGCTCGGTTTCCGTGGCGTCGAGCCTGCTGTCCGACGAAGGCGCGGCCAGATACGTGGACGACCTGAAGGCCGACTACGACCGTATTCGCCTTCAGCACGCCAACAAGAAAGCCCTGCCAATGGTCACGCTCGCTGAAGCCCGCGCGAACAAGACCCGAATCGATTGGGCCGGCTACCAGCCGGTCAAGCCGAAGTTCATCGGCCGCCGCGTGTTCAAGAACTTCGATCTGAGCGAGCTGGCGAACTACATCGACTGGGCGCCGTTCTTCCAGACCTGGGACCTCGCCGGCCCGTACCCGGCAATCCTGAACGACGAGATCGTCGGCGAATCGGCGCGCCGCGTGTTTTCGGACGGCAAGTCGATGCTCTCGCGGCTGATCCAGGGTCGCTGGCTGCAAGCCAACGGCGTGATCGCGCTGCTGCCGGCCAACACCGTGAACGACGACGACATCGAAATCTACACGGACGAATCCCGCTCGGAAGTGGCGCTCACGTGGCGCAACTTGCGCCAGCAAAGCGTGCGGCCGGTGGTGGACGGCGTGATGCGACCGAACCGGTCGCTCGCCGACTTCATCGCGCCGAAGGATTCGGGCGTGGCCGATTACATCGGGATGTTCGCGGTCACAGCCGGTCTCGGTGTGGACGTGAAGGAAAAGCAGTTCGAAAAGGATCACGACGACTACAGCGCGATCATGCTGAAGGCGCTCGCCGACCGCTTCGCCGAAGCCTTCGCCGAAGCACTGCATGCGCGTGTGCGCCGCGACCTGTGGGGCTTCGCGAATGCGGAAACGCTCTCGAACGAAGACCTGATCGCCGAAAAATACCGTGGCATCCGCCCGGCGCCGGGTTACCCGGCCTGCCCGGATCACCTCGTGAAGCGCGACATGTTCGACGTGCTGCAAGCCACCGAAATCGGCATGAGCGTGACGGAATCGCTCGCCATGCTGCCGGCGGCAAGCGTCTCAGGCTTCTATCTGGCGCATCCGGACAGCACCTATTTCTCGGTCGGCAAGATCGGCCAGGACCAGCTGGAAGACTACGCAAACCGCATGTCGCTGTCGAAAGCAGACGCTGAACGCGCCTTGGCGCCTTTGCTGTAAGCCTTGCCGGGCGGGAAACCTACTATATCGGGCGAAATAGGCTGAATATTTGCGGCAGCGCAATTTTCGGCTTTGTAGACTGAAAATGGTTTCAACCCGCCAGACGCGGCCAAAACGCGTCGGCTTATCTAATTGCAATCGTCGACGGAGAGAATCGTATGAAGAAGCTGACGCTGTTATTGACCGCTGTTTCGCTCGCCTCAGGCGCTTCGGTCGCGCTGGCTCAACCCGCTGCGCCGGCCGGTTCCAGTGCGGTCAGTTCCTATTCGCCGCCGGTCGCGAAGCACGTCAAGAAACCGAAGAAGAGTAAAACGAAGAAGGGTGCCTCGGCTCCGGCGGCCGCGCCGGCGGACGCCGCCAGCCAGTAAGCAGGGCGGCCACGCGGGTCGATTCAGGCCGCTCGGTTCAGACCGCTCGGTTCAGGCCGCTCGGTTCAGGTCGATAAATGACAAAGAGCCCGCTCAATGCGGGCTCTTTTCATGGGTGCGGCAAAACGGCTTCAAGGCAGCCGATCACCGCTCGGGCTGTGCTCCGGAATTCAGCGCTGCAGCCCCGTGCCGGCGTGGCGCCTGCCACGGCGCGCGTGCTGCGGCAGAATCACAAACCCCAGACGATATCCGAGTTTTCCTTCTGCGCGGCACGCAGCATGTCCAGGAACGGATACGCGCGCTGCGCGAGTCCCGGCGGAATTTCATGATGTTCGTAGCCCTCTTCGCCTTCGTGAAAATGGCCGTCGTGCTCGGCACGTTCCTGTTTGTCGACGTGGATCGCCGCCTCGAGTTTGGTGATCGCTGCGGCAAGTTCGTCGTGGGTAATCACACCACGTTCACCCAGCCGCTTGCCGACGATGCCGACGAGGTACTGGGCAAGATTCTCCAGCATCATCACGTCCGGGCAGGCCCGACATTTGAAAGTAATCAACATGGCTGTTCCCTTTTTCGTTATGTTTGATTGACGCTCGGGCAGCCCGAAATCGGCGGCCGGCGCGCGTTACGTTGACACGCCGATCAGACACGGCGGCCACGGCCCTTGTTGGGCATCTCATTGAACATATTAGCACCTGCTAAAATCCGTCTGGACGGAAAAGCTCGCCGTACTGCACTGCACTGCGCGCGGCGTAACGCAGGCGGCATGGCGGCCCGGTTGGCCGCAACCCACATGCCGTCGCGCCAAACCGCGGCAGCAAACGTCTCGACATGTCGCCGCGCACCGCGCTAACCGCGTTGCACGCACCGTGCCCGATGACGGCCCGAGGTACCACGGCGCGTCCCGGCGGGCGTATCGCCGCTTTCCACGCTTCTGACGTTCTGACGAATCGGTTGCGCCTTGCGCGCGGCCGGCGCCTCTTCCGCATCACCGGATTGCCTCACTGGACTCGCAACAAGCATGCTGCCCGCACATAAACATACCCTCGAAACACTGCTCGCCGACACGGTGAAGCAAGTAGCGCTTGCGTCCCAGGGCGCGAGCGAAGCCGCCTTCGTCTCGCCCACCATTACGCTTGAGCGCCCCAAGGTCGCCGCGCATGGCGACGTTGCCTGCAATGTGGCCATGCAACTCGCCAAGCCGCTGCGCGCCAACCCGCGCCAGCTGGCGCAACAGATGGTCGACGCGCTGCTTGCGCAGCCGCACGCCAAAGGTCTCGTGGAGGCCGCTGAAGTGGCCGGCCCCGGCTTCATCAACCTGCGCCTCGCGGCGGCCGCCAAGCAGGCGGTGATCGGCGCCGTATTCGCTGAGAAGGATGCATTCGGCCGCTCGCAGCGCGACGCCGGCAAGCACGTGCTGATCGAATTCGTCTCGGCCAACCCCACCGGTCCGCTGCACGTCGGCCACGGCCGCCAGGCCGCGCTCGGCGACGCGCTCTCGAACGTGCTGGCCTCGCAAGGCTATGACGTGCACCGCGAGTTCTATTACAACGACGCCGGCGTGCAGATTCACACGCTCGCCGTGTCCACCCAGGCACGTGCCCGCGGCATCGCCCCCGGCGACGAAGGCTGGCCCGCTTCGGCGTACAACGGCGAGTACATCGCCGATATCGCGAAAGATTATCTGAATGGCGCCACCGTGGCGGCGAGCGACGGCGAGCCCGTCACGGGCGCGGGCGACGTCGAAGATCTCGAAGCGATCCGCCGCTTCGCGGTCGCCTATCTGCGCCGCGAGCAGGACATGGACCTGCAGGCCTTCGGCGTGAAGTTCGACCAGTACTACCTGGAGTCGTCGCTGTACAAGGAAGGCCGCGTCGAGGAAACCGTCGCGGCGCTGGTCGCCGCCGGCAAGACCTACGAACAGGAAGGCGCGCTGTGGCTGCGCACCACCGACGACGGCGACGACAAAGACCGCGTGATGCGCAAGAGCGACGGCACCTACACGTACTTCGTGCCGGACGTCGCGTATCACGTCGCCAAGTGGGAGCGCGGCTTCACCAAGGTGATCAACGTTCAGGGCTCGGACCACCACGGCACGATCGCGCGCGTGCGCGCCGGCCTGCAAGGTCTCGGGATCGGCATTCCGAAGGGCTATCCCGACTACATCCTGCACAAGATGGTCACGGTGATGCGCAACGGCGAAGAAGTGAAGATCTCGAAGCGCGCCGGCAGCTATGTGACGGTGCGCGACCTGATCGAATGGTCGGGGGGCGCGACGCCGGGCTCGGAAGCCGCCGTCGATCTGATCGACGAGGAGACGATTCGCCGCGGCCGCGACGCCGTGCGCTTCTTCCTGATCTCGCGCAAGGCGGATACGGAATTCGTGTTCGACATCGACCTGGCGTTGAAACAGAACGACGAAAATCCCGTGCACTACGTGCAGTATGCGCATGCGCGGATCTGCTCGGTCATCGCCGAATGCAAGGCGCGCTACAACACGGACGAAACCACGCTGGCGCAGGTGGACGTCTCGCCGCTCACCAGCGAACGCGCCATGGCCCTGTTGAACAAGCTCGCCGAGTTTCCGGACATGCTGGAACACGCCGCCGACGAACTCGCGCCGCACGCGGTCGCATTCTATTTGCGCGACCTCGCCGGGGAATTCCACTCGTTCTACAATGACAGAGCCGAACGCGTGCTGGTCGACGACGCCGCCGAGCGCAATGCGCGCGTCGCGTTGCTCGCGGCCACGCGCCAGGTGCTGGCCAACGGTCTCGCGACGATCGGCGTCTCCGCTCCCGTCAAGATGTAAGTCCTCCGGCGCAACATGCATGCGGCCGTCGTTATAATCGGCGGCCGTTCCAGGATTCTTTTTGCAGGTGATTCATACGATGGCAAAACCACGCCGCACAACAAAGCAATCGCAATCGAAACAAACCGGGGGGACTTTTCTCGGCATCGTGCTGGGCCTGATCGTCGGTCTCGCGATCGCGGTAGTGGTGGCGCTGTATATCACCCGTGCGCCCACGCCGTTCGTCTCGAAGGTCGCGCCGCCCGCCACGCCGGACACCGGCGCGAGCCAGGCGCAGCAATACGACCCGAACCGTCCACTGCAAGGCAAGACGCCGGGTCTGCCGGTGCCGCAAGCCGCGCAACCGGCGCCGCCGAACACCGCACCGGGTCAAACCAACTCGCAGACGCAGTCCGGCATGCTGGAAGAACCGCAGATCGTCGAAGTGCCGCCGGCAAACGGAAACACAAGCGGCAATGCGAACGGTACGGCAGTCGCACCGAAACCCGCGCCTGAAAACGACAACGGCACGGCCGCCGTGCCGGCGAAAAAGCCGCAGGCCTCCAGCGCACCCACGGCCACCGCGGCAGGTTCAGCGCCGAAGAACACGTCGGCCACCGCGGCTGCCAACGCCAAGCCGGGTTCAGGCGCGGCGCCGGCGCCGGGTGACGCGAACACCGGGTACTTCCTGCAAGTGGGCGCCTACAAGACTTCGGCCGATGCCGAGCAGCAGCGTGCGCGTCTCGCCTTCCAGGGCTTCGAATCGAAGGTTACGCAGCGCGATGCAGGCGGCGTGACGTACTACCGTGTGCGCATCGGGCCGTTCTCGAAGTTCGAAGACATGAATTCGAGCCGTCAGCGTCTGTCCGACGCGGGCGTGGATACCGCAGTGATTCGCTTCACAAAACAATAAGCCAACAATAAACAACGGTGATTTGCCGGCACGCGCCGCCGCCGAACAATCGGCGTGCGGCGCGTGTCACAAGCACAACGGACGACTAGAACGTCTAACGCCGAATCTGGAAACGGTGACGGGCATTGCGTGGCGCCACCGCTTTACCGCCTACTTGGATCGACAAAACATGAAAAAGCTGCTGAGCATTCTGTTCCTCTCGCTGGGCCTGGTTGCAGCCACGGCGCATGCATCTCCGGCCGCGCCGGTGTCCGGCAAGGACTACACCGTGCTGCCCACGCCGCAACCTACGGACGTGCCGGCCGGCAAGATCGAAGTCACCGAATTCTTCTGGTACGGCTGCCCGCACTGCAACGAATTCGACCCGTTCCTCGAAGCATGGGTGAAGAAGCAGGCGCCGGACGTGGTGTTCAAGCGCGTCCCGGTGGCCTTCCGCGACGACTTCATTCCGCATTCGAAGATGTACCACGCGCTCGACGCACTCGGCCTCGCGAACCAGCTCACGCCGAAGATCTTCAATGAAATCCACGTCAACAAGGACTACCTGTTGACGCCGGAAGACCAGGCCAAATTCCTCGCGAAGAACGGCGTCGATCCGAAGAAGTACATGGACGCATACAACTCGTTCTCCACGCAAAGCGCGCTGCAAAAAGACAAGAAGCTGCTCGACGACTACAAGATCGACGGCGTGCCGACGCTGGCTGTGCAGGGCAAGTATGAAACCGGCCCGGCCGCGACCAACAGCCTGCCGGGCACGATCCAGGTACTCGACTACCTGGTGCAGCAGGTTCGCGCCAAGAAGATGTGATCGCCGAGGCGCCGGAATGAGTTCACCCCTGAAGGTTTTCATTACCGGCGCCTCGAGTGGCATCGGCCTCGCGCACGCCGCCGAATATGCGCGGCGCGGCGCGATTCTTGGCCTGGTTGCCCGTCGCGGCGACGCCCTCGCCGCTTTCCAGCAGTCCCATCCGCAAAATTCCATCTCTATCTATTCCGTCGACGTCCGCGACGCCGAGGCGCTTGCAGAAGCGGCCGCGCAGTTCATTGCGCAACACGGTTTGCCGGACGTCGTGATCGCCAATGCCGGCATCAGCCGCGGCGCGGTCACCGGGCACGGCGATCTGCGCACCTTCCGCGAAGTGATGGACGTCAACTACTTCGGCATGGTCGCCACCTTCGAGCCGTTCGCCGCCGCGATGGCCGCCGCCAAGAGCGGCACGCTGGTCGGAATCGCCAGCGTCGCCGGCGTGCGTGGCTTGCCGGGGTCGGGGGCGTACAGCGCGTCGAAATCGGCTGCGCTCAAGTATCTGGAAGCGTTGCGCGTCGAGATGCGGCCGCTGGGTGTCGGCGTGGTCACCATCGCGCCCGGCTATATCCGCACGCCAATGACCGAGCACAACCCGTACACCATGCCGTTCCTGATGGACGCCGACCGCTTCGCCGTGAAGGTTGCCCGCGCGGTCGAACGGCAGAAGCGCTTCGCCGTGTTCCCGTGGCAGATGCGCATCGTCGCGATGCTGCTGCATGTGCTGCCGCGCCGGCTCTACGACCTCGCGTTCGAACGCGCGCCGCGTAAGCCTCGCGTCGTCGCCGAATAGATCATGCAGCCGCGCGCGGTCGATGCAGCCGGCGTCGCGCATGAAATGGCGGGCGCCCATGGGTCGGGTGCCCATACATCGGGCGTCGATACGCACAGCGCGTCCCCCTCAGGCGCAAATTTCCGCATCGTCTCGCTGGTGCCGAGCATCACCGAATTGCTATTCGCTTTGGGGCTCGACAGGCAGATCGTCGGGCGCACCGGTTTTTGCGTACACCCGCACGACAAGGTGCGGCAGGTGCGCAAGGTCGGCGGCACGAAAGCCGTCAACATCGACGCGATTCGTGCTCTGCGGCCCACCCATCTGATCGTCAATATCGACGAGAACGAACGCGATACCGTCGAACAGTTGCGCGCGTTCGTGCCGCATATCGTCGTCACTCATCCGCTGACGCCGCAGGACAATCTCTCGCTCTACGCGCTGCTGGGCGCGATTTTCGACCGCGCCCGAGAGGCGCAGCGTTTGAGCGAGACGCTCGAAACGCATCTGCGCGAAGCCGCAGCGCGGCCGTTTCCCACGCAAAACGTGTTGTATCTGATCTGGCGCGAGCCATGGATGACCGTCGCGCGCGACACCTACATCTCGGCGATGCTGCGACTCGTGAACTGGCAGACGCTCCCTGACGTGGAAGGCGGACCGGCAGGCGCCGCGCGTTATCCCACGCTCGACTTCGCTCACGCGCCGTGGCTAGCCGGCGTCGATCGCATACTGCTCTCCAGCGAGCCGTATCGCTTCACACAAGCCCATTGCGACGCGCTGAAACGCGATCCCAGGCTGGCTGGCAAGCGCATTGAATTGATCGATGGCGAACTGGTGTCGTGGTACGGCGTGCGCGCCATCGAAGGCGTGCGCTATCTAGTACGCTGCGCAAGTGCGGCGTGAGCCATCCCGCTGCGCACCAAGCCTCAGCCATCCATATGGATATGCGGATTAAATTGTTGTCGCCGCAACCACCCTTCGATAAGCTTTCGCGAAGGCCGAGACGTGCATGGGCTATCGCAGCCAACCCATGCGCCAGCGCCGGAAACGTATCACAATAAAGACGACGGCCAGATTGGCTACCGATCACGGTTGCCGTCGCCCGTCAACAGAATACAACCACACAACCAGACGCATTGCCTGACTGCGCTTGTTATGGGAGATCCTATGCGCTTCAAACTGCTCGCAGCCGCCGTACTGTTCACGGCGCCCGCGCTCGTGCTCGCCAAGCCGCTGACCGTCTGCACCGAGTCGAGCCCCGACGGCTTCGATGTCGTGCAGTTCAATTCGCTCGTGACGACCAATGCGTCGGCCGACGTGATCTTCAATTCGCTGGTGTCGTACGACGAGGCCGCGAAGAAAGTGGTGCCCGCGTTAGCCGACAAGTGGGACGTGAGTGCCGACGGCCTCACCTATACGTTCCATCTGCGCCCGAACGTGCAGTTCCAGACCACTGACTACTTCAAACCCACTCGCGCGCTGAATGCCGACGACGTCGTGTTCACGTTCGACCGCATGCTCAACGACAGCAATCCGTGGCACAAGGTCGCGGGCGCGAGCGGCTTCCCGCATGCGCAATCGATGGGCTTGCCGAAGCTGATCAAGTCGATCAGCAAGGTCGACGACAACACCGTCAGGTTCGAACTGAACGCGCCGGACGCGACTTTCGTGTCGATCCTGACCATGGGTTTCGCGTCGATCTATTCGGCTGAATACGCGGATCAGTTGCTCAAGGCCGGCAAGCAGGTCGACCTGAATTCGAAGCCGATCGGCACCGGTCCGTTCGAATTGAAGAGCTACACCAAAGACGCCGTGATCCGCTACGACGTGAACCCCACGTACTGGGGCCCGAAACCGAAAATCGACCGTCTGATCTACGCCATCACGCCCGACGCCACCGTGCGCGCGCAAAAGGTGAAGGCCGGCGAATGCCAGATCGCGTTGTCGCCGAAACCGCAAGATATCGCCGAAGCGAAGAGCGACAAGTCGCTCGCCATCGTGCAGACGCCCGCGTTCATGACGGCGTTCGTCGCGTTGAACACGCAGAAGAAGCCGCTCGACAACCAGAAGGTGCGCGCCGCGCTG
Source organism: Paraburkholderia sp. (assembly GCF_034668105.1). Lineage (GTDB taxonomy): Bacteria > Pseudomonadota > Gammaproteobacteria > Burkholderiales > Burkholderiaceae > Paraburkholderia. Next base: position 10,232 of record NZ_JAXDPY010000255.1, read on the forward strand.
AACATGGCGTTCGACCGCACCACGTACCTGAAGGCAATCTTCGACAACACCGCGACACCGGCGGTCAATCCGTATCCGCCGAATACATGGAGCTACGACAAGGCGGTGAAGGCGTGGCCGTACGATCCGACGAAGGCGAAGAAGCTGCTCGCGGACGCGGGCTATCCGAACGGCTTCGAGACGACGATCTGGGTGCGCCCGAACGGCAGCGTGCTGAACCCGAATCCGAAAGCCGGCGCCGAACTGTTGCAAGCCGATTTCGCGAAGATCGGCGTAAAGGCGGACGTGAAGGTGATCGAATGGGGCGAACTGATCAAGCAGGCCAAACAAGGCGAGCATGACACGCTGTTCATGGGCTGGGCCGGCGACAACGGCGATCCGGATAACTACCTGTCGCCGCTCTTCAGTTGCAATGCGGTGAAGTCAGGGATCAATTTCGCGCGCTTCTGCAATCAGGATCTGGACAAACTGATCGCCGACGGCAAGGCAACGCCCGATCAGGCCAAACGCGCAAAGGCGTACGAGCAGGCGCAGCAGATCATCCACGATCAGGCACTGTGGATTCCGCTGGGTTATCCGACTGCGGCGGCGATTGCGCGCACGAACGTGAGTGGATATCACGTGAGTCCGTTTGGACGACAGAACTTTGGGACGGTGGCGGTGCAGTAAGCGCAGCTTCGTCTGAGTGTAAGTAAAAAGGCCCGGTTCGAAAGACCGGGCTTTTTTTATCGCAAACATCGCGATACCGTTCTCGCACTCAAAACCATCCTCGCATTTCTACGCAAAGAGAATGGAATCTGGAAGATCACCAAAGTGGACGACACGCAGGATGACAAGTAGCCTTTGCGCGCACCGCCTGACCAACGCGGCGTTCATTGATTAAAGTAAAGCCCGCATCCGCGGGCTTTACTTCCTGCACATCACCGTAATCACACCGCCGAAAACCGGATCACCCCATCCGCATCCTCCGTGCGCTTCAATTCACCCGCAAGCCATAGCAGATGCAAGTGCGCCAACGCCTCGCCCATCGCGAACGTCATCTGATGGATGTCGAGCTGGCGCTTGAACATGATCGGCACGATATCCGCGGCGCTCTGCGGTTTCTGCGCGCAGGCCTCGCGCACTTCAGCCAGACGCGCGTCATGATGCTCACGCAATTGCTTAATGCGCGTACGCACGCCGCGAAACGGCTTGCCATGCGACGGCAGCACAAGCGTGTCTCCGGGCATCGTCTCGTAGCGGCCGAGCGACTCCAGATACAGCGCGAGCGGCGTGCCTTCCGGTTCCATGTCGAACACCGAGACGTTAGTTGAAATCCGCGGCAGCACCATGTCGCCGGAGATCAGCGTGCCGGTCTCTTCGCAATGCAACGCGCAGTGTTCCGGCGAATGGCCGAAGCCGGTCACCACGCGCCACGTCTTGCCGCCGATCTTCACAGCATCGGCTTCGCGCAGACGGCGGTACTGCCCGGGAAGCGCCGGTACCAAGGTCGAGTAATAGCTCGCGCGATCGCGCAGCTTTTCGAGCGACTCCTGATCACTCAACCCATGACGCGCGAAGTGCCGCGCCGCGCCCTCGCCGCCCGCATTCGAACCGTCGCCGGCTGCCATCACGCGGGCCTGCATGTATTCGCCGAGCGTCGTCCACAAACGCACGTCCCAGCGTTTCTTGTCGCCACCAGAGCAAATCCAGTGCGCGAGGCCGATATGGTCCGGATGGCAATGCGTCACGATCACGCGCAACACCGGCAAGCCGTCGAGCACAGAGTCGAACACTTTCTCCCAGTTCTCCTTGATCGTGTCCGAGGCAATGCCGCAATCGACTACCGTCCAGCCTTGCTGACCGTCGATTTCATCGCGTAGCAGCCACAGATTGATGTGATCGAGTGCGAACGGCAGCGGCATGCGCAACCAGAACACGCCGGGGGCGACTTCCATCGCGTGGCCCGCTTCCGGCAAGGTGTCGTTGAACGGGTAATCGAGTTGATGTTCGAGTGCATTCATTGTGGGTGTCTTCCTCCGTCGGCCGTCCGGCATGGCGAGGTATGCGATGCCGCACGACGTGGTTGCGGCCCGGTCGGGACAGACCGGTGCCGTATTGCGTCGTAGCTGGGTTGCTGTTGGGGTGGGGTTGCGTTGCTGTTGCGTTCCGATCAAGTTGACGATAACGTAAACGTCGATTCTATCGTTCAATCCGATTTTCTGCCCGGTCACGGCACGCCCCGATGAACACGCAATATACGATCACCGAGCTCGCGCGGGAATTCGATGTCACGCCACGAGCGATCCGCTTCTACGAAGACCAGGGTTTACTCTCGCCGAGCCGTGAGGGATCGAGCGGTTTGCGGCGCGTCTATTCGGGCCGCGACCGTACCCGCCTGAAGCTCACGCTGCGCGGCAAGCGGCTCGGCTTCACGCTGTCGGAAATCCGCGATCTGCTCGATGTCTATGAGTCGCCGACCGATACCGTGCCGCAATTGCACGCGTTCCTTGCGACGGTGGCGCGCCATCGTGAAGTGCTCGAACGTCAACTGGAAGATCTGAACGCGACGCTCGAAGACCTCGCGCAATATGAAAGCCAGGCGCGCGCACTGCTGGAGAGCGGAGCACGCGGGGCCAAGTCGGCGTAAGCGGCAATCGGACAAATATTTTTTTGGGGCAAGTTGCGCCGATTAAGGCATGCCAAACAGAGACATTGAGCGGAGATAGTCTGAAAGTCGGCGAACGCCCGCCAACGTCCAGGAGACGCCGGGGCGCACGCCAGGCGGCGCGATGCGTCGCGGGCCCACCCGAACGATACAATCACGGGTGTCTTCACGACATGGTACGAATGCACGGTCGACATGAATCATTTCCCCAAACTGTTGTCGTCGCAGATCGGCTTTGACGTCGCCCAGACGATGCTCGAAGGATTCGATCGGCACTACCGGATCTTCCGCGACGCCGCGATCCATGCCAAAACGCTTTTTGAAGCCGGCGACTGGCACGGCCTGCAAACGCTGGCGCGCGAGCGCATTACCTCGTATGACGATCGCGTCGAGGAATGTGTCGAACTGCTCGAAGACGAATACGGCGCCGAGAATATCGACGACGAGGTCTGGCAGCAAATCAAACTGCACTACATCGGCCTCCTGACCACGCACCGCCAACCCGAGTGCGCGGAGACGTTCTTCAATTCGGTGTGCTGCAAGATCCTGCACCGCTCGTATTTCAACAACGACTTCATTTTTGTGCGTCCGGCGATCTCGACCGAATACATCGAGAACGACGAACCGGCCGCGAAGCCGACCTATCGCGCGTATTACCCGGCCAGGGACGGTCTTGCCGCGACGCTCGAGCGCATCGTCACCAATTTCCAGCTGGAGCCGCCGTTCGAGGATCTGAAGCGCGACGTCGAGTGCGTGATGCAGACAATCCAGGATGCGTTCGGCGTGTTCGACGAAGCGCCCAACTTCCAGATCCATGTACTCTCGTCGCTGTTCTATCGCAACAAGTCGGCGTATATCGTCGGACGGATCATCAACGGCGATCTGCTGTTGCCGTTCGCGGTGCCGATACGACATGTGAAAGCGGGCGTGCTCGCGCTCGACACGGTGCTGCTCAAACGCGACCAGTTGCTGATCATCTTCAGCTTCTCGCATTCGTATTTCCTGGTGGATATGGAAGTGCCGTCCGCTTACGTCGAGTTTCTCGGCACGATCATGCAAGGCAAACCAAAGGCGGAAATCTATACGTCGGTGGGTTTGCAGAAGCAGGGCAAGAATCTGTTCTATCGCGATCTGCTGCATCATCTGAAACATTCAAGCGACCAGTTCATCATCGCGCCCGGCATCAAGGGGCTCGTGATGCTGGTGTTCACGCTGCCGTCGTTTCCGTATGTATTCAAGCTGATCAAAGACCACTTCCCGCCGCCGAAGGAAACCACGCGCGAGCAGATCAAGGGCAAGTATCAGCTCGTCAAACGGCATGACCGCCTGGGCCGCATGGCTGACACGCTCGAGTATTCGAGCGTGGCGCTGCCGCTCTCGCGGCTCGACGAAGCACTGCTGCGCGAACTCGAAAAAGAAGTACCGTCCCTGATCGAACCCGATGGCGACAACCTGGTGATTCGTCACATGTATATCGAACGCCGCATGGTGCCGCTCAACCTGTTCCTGCAAAACGGCAGCGACGAGGACGTCGATCACGGCATCAACGAATACGGCAACGCGATCAAGGAATTGATGCAGGCGAACATCTTCCCCGGTGACATGCTGTACAAGAACTTCGGCGTGACACGCCATGGCCGCGTGGTGTTCTACGACTACGACGAAATCGAGTACCTGACGGAATGCAACGTGCGCGCGGTGCCGGCGCCACGTAACGAGGAAGACGAAATGTCCGGCGAGCCGTGGTACTCGGTCGGCCCGCACGACATCTTCCCGGAAACATACGGCACGTTTTTGCTCGGCGACCCACGCGTGCGCCGGTCTTTCATGCAGCATCACGCGGACTTCTTCGATCCAGCGCTATGGCAACGGCACAAGGATCATCTATTGAAAGGCGAACTGCCCGACTTTTTCCCGTACGACAGCAGCGTGCGCTTCTGCATCCGCTACCCGGAACGATTCGCCGATGCGGCGTCCGGCATAGCGGAGAACCCGCCAGATGAGCGCACCGTGCGCGCGGCATGAGCCTCATGCGCCACTCGCATTGTTGACTGCATCGTCCGAACCTCATGTAACGACATCGACCCGTCAACCGGTCGAGCAACCGCCAGACTCACCATGAACGAAAACGCTTCTCCCGCTGCCAATCCGCTGGCCCATCTGTTCGACAACAACGACGCATGGGTGGCCCGCAAGCTGTCCGAAGACCCGGAGTACTTCTCACGTCTCGCGCACCAGCAGACACCCGAATATCTGTGGATCGGCTGTTCCGATTCCCGCGTGCCGGCCAATCAGATCATCGGCCTGCCGCCTGGCGAAGTGTTCGTGCACAGAAATATCGCCAACGTGGTGGTGCATACCGATCTGAACTGCCTGTCGGTGATCCAGTTCGCCGTCGATCTGCTCAAGGTCAAGCACATCATGGTGGTCGGCCACTATGGCTGCTCGGGCGTGGGCGCGGCGCTGCACGGCCGGCGTGTGGGGCTGGCGGATAACTGGTTGCATCACGTGCAGGACGTGCGCACGAAACACGCCGCATTGATCGAGGAGTGGCCGCTGGGTGAAGCGCGCCATCGGCGTCTGGTCGAACTTAACGCGATCGAGCAGGTCATGAACGTATGCCGGACTACCATCATTAACGATGCGTGGGCACGCGGTCAGGAACTCACCGTGCATGGCTGGGTGTACGGCGTGCACGACGGCAAGGTGCGCAACCTCGGCATGACGATTAGCGACGCAGCCGCGCTGGATGCAACCTACAGGAGTTGCGTGGCCGCGGTGTCGGCCAGCGGCGCGCATCAAGCGGACAACGACATGGTCGCCGCCGATGCGGCCCAGCTCGGCGACGTGCCGGCCATCGTCGAAGGTGTGATCAAAGAACTTAAGCATGAATAAACCCGCATGAATGAAACCGCATGAGTGAGGCAAACATGAGTGAGACAAAGTCTGATCCGATCGTAATCGTAGGTGTGGCCCGCACGCCGATGGCGGCATTTCAGGGCGATTTCGCTTCGTTGACCGCGCCGCAGTTGGGCTCGGTTGCAATCGAAGCCGCGGTGCAACGCGCCGGTTTGAAGCCCGGGCAAATCGACGAAGTCGTGATGGGTTGCGTATTGCCCGCGGGCCTCGGGCAGGCGCCCGCGCGTCAGGCCGCGCTTGGCGCCGGCTTGCCGTTGAGCACCGGCAGCACCACGGTCAACAAGATGTGCGGCTCCGGCATGCGCGCGGCGATGTTCGCGCACGACATGCTGGCCGCGGGCTCGGTCGACGTGATCGTCGCCGGCGGCATGGAGAGCATGACCAACGCGCCGTACCTGTTGCCCAAAGCGCGCAACGGCATGCGCATGGGCCACGGCCAGGTGATCGACCACATGTTCTACGACGGCCTCGAAGACGCCTACGAAAAGGGCCGTTTGATGGGCACGTTTGCGGAGGAATGCGCGGCGTCGTTCGACTTCACGCGCGAAGCGCAGGATGCGTTCGCGGTCGAGTCCCTGAATCGGGCGAAACGCGCGAATGAAGACGGCTCGTTTGACTGGGAAATCGCACCGGTGAAGGTGGCAAGCCGCAAGGGCGACGTGACCATCGATCACGACGAGCAGCCGTTCAAAGCGAACCTCGACAAGATTCCGACGCTCAAGCCCGCGTTCAGCAAAACCGGCACGGTGACGGCGGCGAACTCGTCGTCGATTTCCGACGGCGCCGCGGCGCTGGTGATGATGCGCGAATCGACCGCGAAACGTCTCGGCGTCGAGCCGCTGGCGCGCGTGGTCGGCCATTCGACCTTCGCGCAGGAACCGGCGAAGTTCACCACCGCGCCGGTCGGGGCGATTCGCAAGCTGTTCGAGAAGAACGGCTGGCGCGCCGACGAAGTCGACCTGTATGAGGTTAACGAAGCGTTCGCGGTCGTCACGATGGCGGCGATGAAAGAGCATCAGCTGCCGCATGACAAGGTCAACGTGAACGGCGGCGCTTGTGCGCTCGGCCACCCGATCGGCGCATCGGGCGCGCGGATTCTCGTCACGCTGATCGGCGCGTTGAAAAAGCGCGGTCTGAAGCGCGGCGTCGCGACGCTGTGCATCGGCGGCGGGGAAGCAACGGCGATGGGCATTGAACTGGTTTAACGCGCTGTTTGCAGGCGTTTGAGGGTTTAAGGGCTTGAGGTGATTCGATGAAGACAGTGTTGATCGTCGGTGCATCGCGCGGCATCGGTCAGGAGTTTGCGCATCAGTACAAGAAGAGCGGCTGGCGCGTGCTCGCTACCGCGCGCGACGGCGCCGCGCTCGACGCGCTGAAGGCGCTCGGCGCGGAGACCTTTTCACTCGACGTCACCGCCCCCGAGGAAATCGCCGCGCTCGGCTGGAAGCTCGACGGCGAACGGCTCGACGCGGCGCTGCTGGTATCGGGCGTATACGGCCCGCGCACCGAAGGCCTCGAGACGATCACCGCCGAAGACTTCGACCGGGTCATGCACACCAACGTGCGCGGACCGATGCAGTTGATGCCGATCCTGCTGCCGCTCGTCGAAGAAGCCGGCGGTGTGTTCGCGGTGATATCGAGCAAGATGGGCAGCATCGGCGACGCCAGCGGCACGACCGGCTGGCTGTACCGGACGAGTAAGGCGGCGCTGAACGACGCACTGAAAATCGCCTCGCTGGAAGCACGGCGCGCAACGTGTATTTCGCTGCATCCTGGCTGGGTGCGCACTGACATGGGCGGCGCGCAAGCGGCGATCGATCCGGCGCGCAGCGTCTCCGGCATGCGTGATGTGCTCGCGCAGGCCGCGGCGTCGCGTGAAGCGTTCAATGGCCGCTTCTATCAATACGACGGCACGGCGCTCGAGTGGTGAGCAGACAAATGGCGAGACTAACAAGGAGACCGGGCCATGGTGCTTGATCAGGATCATCTGATGGTCCGCGATGCGGTGCGCAAGTTCGTGAGCGAGGCCGTGACACCGCACGCCGCGCAATGGGACCGCGAGCGCAGGTTCCCGAAGGACGTGCATCGCCAGCTCGCCGAACTCGGCGCCTATGGCGTGCTGGTGCCCGAAGCGTATGGCGGCGCCGGCATGGATGCGCTGGCGCTCGCGCTGATCCTCGAGGAAATCGCGGCGGGCGACGGCGGCACCTCGACCGCGATCTCCGTCAACAACTGCCCGGTGTGCAGCATTCTGCTGACCTATGGCAACGACGCGCAGAAACGCGACTGGCTCACGCCGCTCGCGCGCGGCGAAATGCTCGGTGCGTTTTGCCTGACCGAACCGCAAGCGGGCTCCGACGCATCCGCGCTGCGCACCACCGCGACACGCGATGGCGACGGCTATGTGCTGAACGGCGTCAAACAGTTCATCACGAGCGGCAAGAACGGC
>NZ_JAXDPY010000256.1:0-2709 GCF_034668105.1 Paraburkholderia sp.
GCGGGGGTCGACATTCCGAAGCTGGCGCGTGAAGGCGTTGAGATTTTCTTCACCCAGGTGTTCCGCGATGGTTTTTTCCACGCCGACATGCACCCGGGCAACATCCAGGTGAGCCTCGATCCGGCGCACTTCGGCCGCTATATCGCGCTGGATTTCGGCATCATCGGCGCGCTGTCGGACTTCGACAAAAACTACCTCGCGCAGAACTTCCTCGCTTTCTTCAAGCGTGACTACCATCGCGTCGCCACGCTGCATCTGGAGTCGGGCTGGGTGCCGCCCACGACTCGCGTCGAAGAACTGGAAAGCGCGATCCGCGCGGTGTGCGAGCCGTATTTCGACCGCGCACTGAAAGATATCTCGCTCGGCCAGGTGCTGATGCGGCTGTTCTCGACCTCGCGCCGCTTTAACGTCGAGATCCAGCCGCAACTGGTGTTGCTCCAGAAAACCATGTTGAACGTCGAAGGGCTCGGCCGCTCGCTCGATCCTGAACTGGACTTGTGGAAGACGGCCAAGCCCTATCTCGAACGCTGGATGAACGAGCAGATCGGTCTGCGCGGCTGGTACGAACGGCTGAAGATCGAGGCGCCGCAGTGGAGCAAGACGCTGCCGCAGTTGCCGCGGCTGATCCATCACGTGCTGGCTGAGCGTCACGACAACACGCGCGGCGCGAACGACGACATGATTCGCCAGATTCTGCTCGAACAGAAGCGCACCAACCGGCTGCTACAAGGGCTGCTGCTGTTCGGCGTGGCGGTCGGTGTCGGCGCGGTGCTGGCGCGAGCGTTTCTGGCGTTCGTCTACGGCGGGTGAGCCCGCTCCGGACCCACACGAGGCATGCGATGAGCGACCCGACCCAGCCTTCCGCCCCCGACTTTGCGACGCGCGACCCGAACTCGCCCGAGTTCTGGAACGAACGCTTCGAGCGCCGTTTCATGCCATGGGATCAGGCTGGTGTGCCGGCGGCGTTCCAGTCGTTCGTCAGCCGGCACAGCGGCGCTGCCGTGTTGATTCCTGGTTGCGGGAGTGCCTACGAGGCACTTTGGCTGGCTGAGCAAGGCAATCCAGTCCGGGCGATCGATTTCTCGCCGGCCGCCGTGGCTGCCGCGCGCGAGCAATTGGGCGCGCAGCATGCGCAACTGGTCGAGCAGGCTGACTTCTTCACTTATGAGCCGCCATTCACGCCGGCCTGGATCTATGAGCGCGCGTTTCTTTGCGCGCTGCCGTTGGCGCGCCGCGCGGACTACGCGCAACGGATGGCCGGGTTGTTGCCTGGCGGCGCGTTGCTGGCGGGTTTCTATTTCCTTGGCGCGACGCCGAAAGGGCCGCCGTTTGGCATCGAGCGCGCTGAACTCGAGGCCTTGCTCACGCCGCACTTCGATCTGATCGAAGACGAAGCCGTGAACGATTCGATTGCCGTCTTCGCCGGACGCGAGCGTTGGATGACCTGGCGCCGTCGCACTTGATCGCGCCGCACTTGATTCGAGAACGGCCGCCCCAATCTACCCGAACGGCGGCTGCGCCTGGCGCGCCGGGCCCGAAATTCGCGGGTGGCTAGCCAGATACGGCTATAATTCAAGGCTTTGCAGGCGTTACAAGATTTCAGTAGGGAAAAGATTATGCCGATCTACGCTTATCGTTGCGAGTCATGCGGCTTCGGGAAGGACGTGCTTCAGAAGATGAGCGACCCCCAGCTGACGCAATGTCCCGAATGCGGGCAAGACAGCTTTCGCAAGCAGGTGACTGCAGCCGGTTTCCAGTTGAAGGGCTCCGGCTGGTATGTGACCGATTTCCGCGGCGGTAATAGCGGCGCTAGCGCGTCGGCCAAGCCCGACGCGAATGGCGGCTCGAATGCGAATTCGGGCGAAAACGCCGCAGCCGGGAATAACGGCGCAGCACAATCCGACACGGCTTCGGCCAACGGCACGGCCGCCGCCGCTTCATCGGGCGCCGCCGCAACGCCCGCCGCGCCTGCTGCCGCACCCGCCGCATCGGCGAGTTCGAGCGGTTCCGGCAGCGCCTAGTGGGACTGCCGCCCTCAGGGGCGGCGCACACGCCGCGCATCGAGTATCGGTTCGCGCGGCTTTCTGGCGGTACACATGACGACGAAAAAAACGACGCTCAAATCGGTGTTCCTGACTGGCCTGCTGGTGCTGGTGCCTCTGGCTATCACACTGTGGGTGCTCGGCCTGATCATCGGCACGATGGACCAGACGCTGTTGCTGCTGCCTACCGCATGGCAGCCGGAGCGCGCGCTCGGCTTCCGTCTGCCGGGTCTTGGCGCGGTGCTGACGCTGGCGTTCATCTTTGTTGTCGGTCTGTTGACGCAAAACTTCATCGGGCAGAAGCTCGTGAAGTGGTGGGAAGTCGTGGTCGCTCACATTCCGGTGGTCGGCCCGATCTACACCAGCGTGAAGCAGGTGTCGGACACCTTGTTGTCGAGCAGCGGCAATGCGTTTCGCAAGGCACTCCTGATCGAGTACCCGCGCCGCGGTTCCTATACGATTGCGTTTCTGACCGGCATTCCGGGCGGCGACGTGATCAACCACCTGAAAGAAGATCACGTCAGCGTGTATGTGCCGACTACGCCGAACCCAACGTCCGGCTTCTTCCTGATGGTGCCGAGGAGCGAAGTGATCGAACTCGACATGACGGTCGACGCCGCGCTCAAGTACATCGTCTCGATGGGCGTCGTGGCGCCGTCCGCGCCGC
>NZ_JAXDPY010000257.1:0-3328 GCF_034668105.1 Paraburkholderia sp.
GCAATGCCCGCGCCAAACGCGAACGCATACGAATCGACGCGCGCGGTCTTTACACCGACACACGCCGCCATCCGCCGATTCTGCGTGACGGCGCGCACGAACAGCCCAAGACGCGTTTTAGTCAGCACACCCCAGGCGATCCCGACGACGATCAACGAGAACGCGAGAATCGCCAGCCGGTTGTACGGCAGGATCAGATTGGGCAACACGGTCACGCCGCCGCTCATCCACGCCGGGTTGATCACTTGCACGTTTTGCGCGCCGAACAGCATGCGCGTCGCCTGAATCAGGATCAGGCTGACGCCGAAGGTGGTCAGCAGCGTTTCAAGCGGACGGCCGTACAGATGCTTCAACACCAGCCGTTCGAGCACAATGCCGACTAACCCGGCTGCCGCGAACGATGCGGGCACGGCAAGCAGCGGATACCAGTCGAACGCGCCCGGTGCAAAACGCTGGAACAGGTTCTGCACGACGTAGGTGGCGTACGCGCCGATCATCAGAAACTCGCCGTGCGCCATGTTGATGACGCCGATCAAGCCATAGGTGATGGCGAGGCCGAGTGCGGCGAGCAGCAGCACGCTGCCGAGCGACAAGCCCGCGAACAGCGTGCCGGCAATCTGGCTGCGACGCTGGATCGAATCGAGTTCGTCGATGCCGCTTTGCGCGGCGGCGCGCACGCGATCATCCGCTTCGTTGAAGCTGCCGTCCGGCTTCTTCGCGACCAGCGGGCGGAGCAGTTCGTTCATGTCGAGATCGTGGCGCGCGGCGACCAGTTGCACCGCCTCGAGCCGCTTGGCGGGGTCGGCGTCATGCAAGGCCGTCATGGCCCATAGCGTGTCGAGACGCTTCTTCAAGGCGGGGTCGGTTTCTCTCGCGCGAGCCGCATCGACGAGCGGTTTGATCGACGGATCGGGGGTTTGCAACAGCGCGGTGATGGCGGCGTCGCGTGTGGCGGGGTCGGGCGAATCGAGTTGCAGGCCTGAGAGCGCGCCCGCTACTTTCGAGCGCAGCAGGTTGTTCAGCGTCACGGGTTGCGCGTCGCCCGCGGCGACCGTTTTGCCGGTGACGGCATCGCGCGCGGTGTCGCCGTCTTGCAGCAGGATGCCGCCGGAGTCGGTAGCGAGCGCGCTGTCCTCGGAGAGGGCTTTGAGGATCGCGAGCGATTCTTTGTCGTGGTTGGCGATCAGCTTGTCGATTGCCGCGGATTTCGCGTCGAAGTCATCGCCGGCGAGCGGCGCGACATCGGCCGGGGTGAGCGCGAAGGCGGCAAGCGGCGTGCTCACCAGCGCGAGCGCAAGCGCGAGGGCGCCGATGCTGCTTCGTGCGAATGTCGGAATTGAAAACGCCATGATGGCCTTTGAAGAAAACCGGCGAGGCGGCGCGGCGTCGCGGTGCTACACCGATGCCGCGCCGTTGACTTGCGTCTTGCCATGTCCTGTGGGACAGAGCCGCGGTGCTGTTAGCCACGGCTCTGTCCAGATGCGGACTCAGGCAACGCGCGAGCGCTTCAGGAATGCGGGAATCGAGCTGACCACATCCGGCTTGCTCGAATTGCCGGCGATGAACGGGCTCCACGGCTGCGCGCGAATCGCGGTCTTGGTCCGCCACACCACGTTGAACTGACCGTCGGCGCGCACTTCGCCGATCATCACCGGCTTGTGCAGATGGTGGTTGCCGTCCATTTCGAGCGTGAAGCCCGACGGCGCGGCGAACGTCTGGCCGACCATCGCCACGCGCACCTTGTCCACGTCCGTGCTCTGGGCTTTCTCGACGGCCTGCTTCCACATATGAATGCCGACGAAGGTCGCTTCCATCGGGTCATTGGTTACGCGCCTGGTGCCGCCCGGCAGGTTGTTCTGCGCGACCCATGCGGCCCACTGCTTCTTGAACTTCTCGTTAGCCGGGTTGCGCAGCGACATGAAGTAGTTCCATGCCGCGAGATTGCCGACGAGGGGCTTCGTATCGATGCCGCGCAGTTCTTCTTCGCCGACCGAGAACGCGACGACCGGCACGTCGGACGCCTTCAGCCCCTGGTTGCCCAGTTCCTTGTAGAACGGCACGTTCGAGTCGCCGTTGACGGTTGAGATCACCGCGGTCTTGCCGCCCTGCGAGAAGGTCTTGATGTTCGCGACGATGGTCTGATAGTCGCTGTGGCCGAACGGGGTGTAGACCTCCTGGATATCGGCCTCCTGCACGCCTTTCGACTTGAGGAACGCGCGCAGGATCTTGTTGGTCGTGCGGGGGTACACATAGTCGGTGCCCAGCAGGAAGAAGCGCTTGGCGCCGCCGCCTTCCGTGCTCATCAGATATTCGGTGGCCGGAATCGCCTGTTGATTCGGCGCCGCGCCCGTGTAGAACACGTTGCGCGACATTTCTTCGCCTTCGTATTGCACCGGATAGAACAGCAGACCGTTCAGCTCTTCGAACACCGGCAGCACCGACTTGCGCGACACCGAGGTCCAGCAACCGAACACGACCGCGCACTTTTCCTGGGTGATCAGCTGGCGCGCCTTTTCGGCGAACAGCGGCCAGTTCGACGCCGGGTCCACGACCACCGGCTGCAACTGGCGGCCCATGACGCCGCCGTTCTTGTTGATGTCCGAGATGGTCATCAATGCAGTGTCTTTGAGCGATGTCTCCGAGATCGCCATCGTGCCAGACAGGGAATGGAGAACGCCTACCTTGATCGGGCCGCTGCTCGATTGCGCCTCAGCGAACGGGACCTGACCTGCAAGCGCCAATGCTCCCGACATGGAGCCGAACTTCAACAGACTACGACGTTTCATGTGTTTCCCCTTGCCATTGATGGTGACTGTTTATGGGCGTCGATTTCAGCCAGCAGGGCTTATCCCGCATGGCTTGCCGCTTGTGTACTGCAAGGCACATGCCATGCGGCAATTTCGACTGGAAGTCCGGCAAGTGCATGGTGCGACGCCGGGGTGCGTCGTGTCGGTTATGCGAAACGCGGCGCGAAATTGGTGCAACCGCGGAGTTCGCGCCTCGTTCAGGTGCGTATCGCGCCGCAACGGAGCGGGTCCATCGGTCAGCGGGCGCGAGCGGTGCATCACTGCCGCCCGTTTGTGCATGGGGAGCGGTCTGCCTACGCTGAAGGACCACACAGTCACGAGGAGAGACGATATGAATGAGCGCGCCAGCGTCAATCCGCCGATATGTCCGCTTTCTGGATGTCCTTACCGTGAACCGTCAGTGCAAGAGCGCGCCGCGACTGCTGTCGAGCGCGAAGGGGATGTACTGCACGTCACACGATGGGGGTGCATTCTCGACAGTACCGCCGGCTTGTGGTACGCCAACGCCGGTCACTGCCGTA
>NZ_JAXDPY010000258.1:0-8883 GCF_034668105.1 Paraburkholderia sp.
CTTTCAACGCGGCAGCGACTGCGACAGCGGATGTATCCGAACCGCCGCGGCCGAGCGTGGTGATGTGGCCGTCAGGATCGATACCCTGGAAGCCCGTGATCACCACCACCTTGCCCGCTTCGAGATCACGCAGCACGCGCTCGCCGTCGATTTCGCTGATGCGTGCTTTCGTGAACGCGCTATCCGTTTTGACCGGCACTTGCCAGCCGGCATAGCTGACCGCGTCGACGCCGGCTTCCTGCAGCGCAATGGCGAGCAGCCCCGAGCTGACCTGCTCGCCGGTGGCGGCGATCATGTCGAGTTCGCGGGGGCTCGGCTGACTCGTGATTTCTTTCGCGAGACCGAGCAAGCGGTTGGTTTCGCCTGACATTGCCGACGGCACGACGACCATCTTGTGGCCGGCCTTGTGCCATTTCGCGACGCGCTTGGCGACGTTCTTGATGCGCTCGACCGAGCCCATCGAGGTGCCGCCGTATTTATGTACGATGAGTGCCATTGTCGTTCTGAACTGGAGGATAAACCGCGCTGGCGCGCTGGAGACGACCGCACAAAAGCACCGGAGCGCAACGTCTTGTGAACGACGGCAAAGTGTGTGGCGGCGTAAATGCAGCACGCGTGCAGCACGCGCGGATTTGCCCGGGAATGATCGCTAGAGGCTTACCGGAGACGACGGATCACGATCGCAAACCGACAAAATTGACAAAAGCGACGGCGAAATCGGGTCGGGCAAACAAGCTAAATTACCCGATCGGGCGCAAAAAAACAAGCTGGAACGGCCGTCGAACAGTCCCTATTACGCGCTGGGAAGGCTTGTCCGGTGCGGCTTTGCGCGCTATTTACAGATTCATTGGATCGATTGCGTCGATGTCCGACCGGCCGGTCAGGCAACCAGCCAATCCTCGCGCCAGATGATCCGGATACGCGCTTCGGCCGCATCTAACTGCTCGGGCAACGCGGCGCGGTTCACACCGAGCAAAGGCACGAACAGCAGTTCGTCACCGATGTAAAGCAGCGGCACGTCGCGTTTCCATGCGGGAATGCCGCGCTCCTGGAACAGGTTTTTTAGCGTGCGGCGTGGCGTGCCCGGTGCGGCGCCCGTGCGCATCCGTTCGCCGCCGCTGCGTGAGCGTGCGCTCAACAGCGCTCGGCGTAGAACGCTGATGGGAAGCGTAGTGGAATCGTCGGACGCTGCGTTGCCCGCTGCGTCGCTGGCACCATCACTATCAGCACCGGCATTGGCACCGGCATCCCGATTGATAGCGACTTCGACAAACACGAAGGTGCCCCGCCACTGCGGCAAACGCCAGATCGCTTCACCCTGCCATGCGAGTTCGCTGACCTCGCGCATGGCGAGCGCGGTTTCGTCGGCGGGCTCGCTGCTATCGCCCGCCTCCCAATACACAAGCCCGCGATAACTGCGCAACGCCTGCCCCGCGTGATCGATACGCAGGCTATGGCCCTCGCCCGCCGCCCCGACTTCGCGTAACTGGCGCAACGCGTCGACCAGACGCACGGTTGATGCCGCCACGAGACCCAGCTTGCGCATCCAGTAGCGCAGCAGGTTGAGCGCACGATCGTCGCCGAGGGCTAGCAGCGCGTCATGCGATAGCGCACGGCCTTCGTCTCTCACGGCTGCATCGAGATCGATACGCGCAAGATCGTCGAGCAGACGTTGCGCCGATGCCGCATGCGCCGCCGTGCGCGCGAGCGCGTCGCGAAAACCGGGAAAGTGGACGGCCAGCGCCGGTGTCACCTCGTGGCGCAACGCGTTGCGCGCGTAACGTGTGTCCGCGTTCGATTCATCGTCGACCCAGTGCAAATCGCGGGCGTCCGCGTACTGTTCGAGCTGCGCCCGCAGCAGGTGCAGCAAAGGCCGTACGCGCAGCGCAGCGGCACCCGCCGGCAAATACTCGGGCGCCATGGCCGCAAGACCCGCGAGGCCCGCGCCGCGCAGCAACTGCAATAGCACGGTCTCCGCCTGATCGTCCGCATGTTGCGCGAGCCAAAGTGTGTGAATGCCGCGAGTTGTGCACATCGCGTCCAGCGCACGATAACGCGCATCGCGTGCCGCGGCCTCGACGCTCACGCCCGCGTCACGAGACACCTCGACGCGCTGTGCCGCGAATTCGACGCCACGTTCCCGCGCAAACGCTTCACAGTGCGCGAGCCATTCGTCGGCGTGAGGACTGAGGCCATGATGCACATGCAGCGCGACACAACGCGACACGCCCGCGACACGCGCCGTGGCATCGAGCAGCACACTCGAATCGACGCCGCCGCTGAACGCAATCGCAATGCGCGCGCTCGCGGAGAGCCCGGACAGCGCCGCGCCGACCGCCTCGAGAACGAGGCGGTCGGCGGGCGTTTCGGCGCAGGGAGTCACGTTGTTAGCGCGTGAAGCGCTGAAGGACGAAAGAGAACGCGCGCGGGCTTAAGCACCCGGCGTCGTTTCCTTGAACTTGCCGTACGACATCAACCGTTCGAAACGGCGTTGACGCAGGTCGTTGATGCTCATACCCTGGAACTGGCGCAGCGAATCGGCGAGCGCACGGCGCAGCATGGCGGCCATGCCCTTCGGATCGCGATGCGCGCCCCCGAGCGGTTCGTTGACGATCTTGTCGATCAGACCGAGCGCCTTCAGACGATGCGCGGTCAGGCCGAGCGCTTCTGCTGCTTCCGGCGCCTTCGCGGCGCTCTTCCACAGGATCGATGCGCAGCCTTCCGGCGAAATCACCGAATAGGTCGAGAATTGCAGCATCAGCACGCTGTCGCCGACAGCAATCGCCAACGCGCCGCCCGACCCGCCTTCGCCGATGATCGTGGCGATCAGCGGTGTCTTGAGTTCAGCCATCACATACAGATTGCGGCCGATCGCCTCGGACTGGCCACGCTCTTCCGCGCCGATGCCCGGGTAGGCGCCCGGCGTATCGATGAACGTGAAGATCGGCAGGCTGAACTTCTCAGCGAGACGCATCAGACGTTCGGCCTTGCGATAGCCTTCCGGACGCGGCATGCCGAAGTTGCGCAGCGCGCGCTCCTTGGTGTCGCGGCCCTTCTGATGGCCGATCACCATGCAGGCCTGGCCATTGAAACGCGCAAGGCCGCCGACGATCGACAGGTCGTCCGCATAGTTGCGGTCGCCGTGCAGTTCGTGGAAATCGGTGAACAGCTCGCTCACGTAATCGAACGTGTAGGGCCGCTGCGGATGTCGGGCGATTTGCGACACCTGCCACGGGGTCAGGTTCGCGTACAGATCTTTGGTGAGCTGTTGACTCTTCTTGGACAGCCGCTCGATCTCTTCCGAAATATCGACGGCCGAATCGTCCTGCACGAAGCGCAATTCTTCGATCTTCGCTTCGAGTTCAGCGATCGGCTGTTCGAAATCCAGAAAGGTGGTCTTCATTGGTTGTAATCCTTGGACTTACCGGCAGCGCGTATTCTAACCGCGCTCGCCGCTGTCAAAACCATGTCGCAACTATCGACCTCTAGTAATCGATAGATTTTTGAAACAACATGGCCGCTTGTTCTTCTCACGACAACGCCCGGCCGCCACACCCCGGTGTTTCGCCTCGCTGAAAGTCCCCGCCCGGAAGGAAGTCCCGTCGAGCGATTGGGCGATTACTCTCTAGCGGCCTCATGCGATGCGCCGGTTTGAGACACTCAGTAATCGACGGGCAACGGGTCGAGACTACGCCACATATACCAGGTCGCGACAGTACGCCACGGCTCCCAGTTTGCCGCAACCTCACGCGCTTCACTGCGCGTGACCGGCTCGCCGCTAAAGTAGTTGACACTGATTGCACGGATCAGGCCGAGGTCGTCGAGCGGCAGCACGTCAGGGCGCGACAGATTGAAGATCAGGAACATTTCCGCGGTCCAGCGACCGATGCCGCGGATCTGCGTGAGTTCGGCGATCACCGCCTCGTCGTCCATCGAGGTCCACTTGCCGACGTGCAACGCGCCCGACACGAAGTGCTGGGCGAGATCGAGCACGTATTCGGCCTTGCGTTTGGACAGCCCGCACGCGGTCAGCTTGTCCTGACCGAGCTTGATGAACTGCTGCGGGACGAGCTTCGGACACGCCGCCTCGACTTTCGCCCAGACGGCTTGCGCGGACGCCACCGAAATCTGCTGCCCGACCACCGATCGCGCAAGCGTGACGAACGGATCGCCACGGCTCAGCAGATGCACCGGGCCA
This sequence comes from Paraburkholderia sp., assembly GCF_034668105.1. Taxonomy (GTDB): domain Bacteria; phylum Pseudomonadota; class Gammaproteobacteria; order Burkholderiales; family Burkholderiaceae; genus Paraburkholderia. The sequence continues at coordinate 4,199 of NZ_JAXDPY010000258.1, forward strand.
AACTTCGGAATCAGCTTCTTCAGAATACGATCGCGCTTGACGAGGTCCGCGCACGCCTTGTCCCAATACGCGGGACGGGTGACTTCAGGCGTGAGGCCGCCGATCTGCATGGGCACCGCGAGTTCAGCCGCACTCGCAGCTTCGCCACCCGCACTCGACGACGCACGCGTTTTGCGTACGACTTCGCCTTCGTGCGTGTCGCGCGCGAGTTCCTGCACGTCGTCGGCGAGTTCGGCAGGCAACGCGCCATTGCTCTTTGCGCGCGATGGTTTCGCGCGCGTGGCAACCGGCGCGTGCGCCGACGCGCCGTTCAGCGCGCGCTTGACCGCGGCCTTCTTCGCCGTACCCGTGGTACCCGCGGCAGCCGCCGTTGCCACACCGGCCGCTGTGCGCGCGCCGGTCTTCGCCGCCCCCCCGGTGGTTTTCGACGATGCTTTTTTTACCGCGCTGCCGCCCGTGCGAGCCGACGTTCGTGTCGACTTTGCCGCGGCTGCCGCGTTTGTTTGAGACGTGGCTCGTTTAGCCGGCGTCTTCGTGGCCGTTGCCATCCTGCCTCCTGCCTGGCGAGTCGATCAAAGGGATGGTCGAGCTGCGCTCACACGCGCCGCCACTCGGTCAACCCGCCCGGTTTGTCTTCAAGTGCAACGCCGGCCTCGAGCAATTCGGCCCGGATCCGGTCTGCTGCGGCATAGTCTTTCGCCTGCTTGGCGGCCACGCGCGCCGCGATCTTCGCTTCGATCGCAGCGGGCTCGAGCGCCCCTTGCGCGGCGGCGCCCGCCGCCTGCTGCAGGTATGCACGCGGCTCGCGGCCAAGCAACCCGAGCACTTGCGCGAGCAGCCGCAATTGACGGGCCAGCGCGGGGTCGCGCGTGCGGTTCACTTCAGTTGCCAACTCGAACAACACCGACACTGCAAGCGGCGTGTTGAAGTCGTCGTTCATTGCTGCCTGGAAACGCTGCGCATGCGCTTCGTTCCAGTCGAGCGCCGTGCCGTCCGGCGTGACATCCTTCAACGACGTGTACAAACGCGCGAGCGCGTTGCGGGCGTCGTCGATATGCACGTCGCTGTAATTCAACGGCGAACGGTAATGCGCGCGCGCGATGAAAAAGCGCACGACCTCGGCATCGTACTGCGCCAGCACTTCGCGGATCGTAAAGAAGTTGTTCAACGACTTCGACATCTTCTCATTGTCGATCTGCACGTAGCCGTTGTGCATCCAGTAATTGACGAAGGTTTGTCCGGTGGCAGCTTCGCTCTGTGCAATCTCGTTCTCATGGTGCGGAAACTGCAGGTCCTGTCCGCCGCCATGAATGTCGAAATGTTCGCCGAGCAACGTGCAGCCCATCGCCGAGCATTCGATATGCCAGCCGGGACGCCCACGCCCGTACTTCGACTCCCAGCCGGTGTCGGCCGGTTCGTCCGGCTTCGCCTGCTTCCACAACACGAAGTCGAGCGGGTCCTGCTTCGCGTCGTTCGCGGCGACGCGTTCGCCCGCGCGCAGATCTTCCAGCGACTTGCCCGACAGCTTGCCGTAACCCTGGAACTTGCGCACCGCGTAGTTCACGTCGCCGTCGGCCGCCTGATACGCGTAGCCGTTCGCCTCCAGCGCCTCGATCATGCCGAGCATCTGCGGAATGAAATCCGTAGCGCGCGGCTCGAGATCGGGCCGCTCGATGCCGAGCGCGTCCGCGTCTTCATGCAGGGCGGCGATGAAGCGATCGGTCAGCGACTTGATCGTTTCGCCGTTCTCCACGGCACGCCGGATGATCTTGTCGTCGATGTCCGTGATATTTTGCACGTAGGTCACGTCGTAACCGAGCGTGCGCAACCACCGCTGCACGATGTCGAACACGACCATCACGCGCGCATGACCGATGTGACAATAGTCGTATACGGTCATCCCGCAGACGTACATCCGCACAACGCCCTCTTGCAGCGGCACGAAAGTTTGCTTGTCACGCGCGAGCGTGTTGTAGATGCGCAGTGATTCCATAGAGAACGGTGCGTGGGTCGAAAGAAATCCGCAATGTGCTTCGTGCTGTTTCGTGCATAAGGCGCGCCGCGAACGGACAGCGGGTGCGACCTGCACTGCAACCTGCACAGCAGCAAACCGGTGCACCTGGTGCGGCGGTCAGGCTGCGATCATGGCGGAGACGACCACGAGTGGCGAAAAGACAGTTTGCGGTTCGACGGAACGCGCAGACCTTTTGTTAGAATGGGTCGGAGTATAACATCCAGACCTGAGCCTATGAAACCTTCCAGCGGCCGCGCGCGCAGCGTCGCGACCCTCGCCGCGACGGCATTCTGCGCTGTCGCCCTCACGGTCTTGCCGGGTGCTGGCGCGTACGCGCAGAAAGCGCCCACGCTGCCGCAGGGGCCCGCCGTGCGTGACAACACGCCGGAGATCGATGCGTCGATTGCGCAGAAGAATTGGCAAACCGCGCTCACCCAACTCGACGCGCGCATCGCCTCAAATCCGCGCGACGCGCAGGCCAGGTTCAAGCGCGCCACGGTGCTCGTCCATCTGAATCGCGACGACGAGGCGATCACCGCGTTCACCGAACTCACGCAACAGTACCCCGAGCTGCCCGAGCCGTATAACAACCTCGCGGCGCTCTATGCGAAGCACGGCCGTTATGACGAAGCCCGCGCCGCGCTCGAAACGGCAACCAAGGTGAATCCGGGCTACGGTCTCGCGTACGAAAATCTCGGCGATCTGTATCTGCGCATGGCCAACGCAGCGTACCGTCGCGCGCAGAGCCTCGGCAAGGTAAGCGCCACGACCTCGCAGCGCCTCACCGACATCCAGAACGTCATCTCGCCGCCCAAGGGCAGCACGCCGGTGAAGAAGGCCGCTGCCGCGCCGACCGAAGCCAGCGCCGCGCGCGCCAGCTCCGCCGACATGTCGCAAATGCCGAGCTTCCAGTATGGCGGCGCGAATGGCTCGTTCGCCATGCCGCCCTACATGGCGCCGTCGAAGTAACGCCGGGTCACACCAGGTACACCATCACCGTTTTCGGCAACACGTTTTTTCCAACCCTAAGGGATCTTCATGAAATGGTTGATGTTGGCGCTCGGCAGCGCCGCCCTGATCGCAAACGCCCCGGCCTTTGCCCAGTCCGGTTCGCAGGCCGCGCATCCGTCCGTCCTCTTCAAGACCACGGAAGGCGACATCCGCGTCGAGTTGTATCCTGAGAAAGCGCCGAAGACGGTCGCCAACTTCCTCGACTACGTGAAGTCCGGCCAGTACAGCGGCACGATCTTTCATCGCGTGATTCGCGGCTTCATGATTCAGGGCGGCGGTTATACGCAGAGCTTCGCTGAGAAGCCCACGCGCGCGCCGATCCCGCTCGAAAGCCGGAACGGTCTGAAGAACAGCGCGGGCACGCTCGCCATGGCGCGCACCAGCGATCCGAATTCGGCCACGGCGCAGTTCTTCATCAACACGGTGGACAACGCCGGCCTCGACTATCCGAATCCGGACGGCAATGGCTACGCGGTGTTCGGCAAGGTCACGAGCGGCATGGACGTCGTGAAGAAGATCGAAGGCACGCCTACTACCACGCGCGGCCCGATGGGCGACGTGCCGCAAAAACCGATCGTGATCGAATCGGCAACGGTGGTCGGCAAGTAAGTGCCTGAAAGCAAGCACCAAAGCGCACCAAAGGCAGCACGCAAACAGCTGTCCAGCAATACGTAAGCGCGTCAATCCACGCCCCCGGCGCGGCCCGTCGTCACCGCACCTCGAGTGACGAGCGGCCGCGCCTTTTATCCACCCCCGTTCATCAAAGGATTCCATCATGGTTGAACTACATACGAACCACGGCGTCATCAAACTCGAGCTGGATGCTGAGAAGGCGCCGAAGTCGGTTGAGAACTTCCTCAACTACGTGAAGGCCGGTCACTACGACAACACGGTGTTCCATCGCGTGATCGACGGCTTCATGATCCAGGGCGGCGGTTTCGAACCCGGCATGAAGCAGAAGCCGACCGCTGAGCCGATCACCAACGAAGCGAACAACGGTCTGAAGAACGTCAACGGCTCGGTCGCCATGGCTCGCACCAACGACCCGCATTCGGCAACCGCGCAATTCTTCATCAACGTGAACGACAACGACTTCCTGAACCACTCGTCGCCGACGCCGCAGGGCTGGGGCTACGCCGTGTTCGGCAAGGTCGTCGAAGGCATGGACATCGTCGAGAAGATCTAGAAGGTCAAGACGGGTTCGAAGGGCTTCCATCAGGACGTCCCGGCCGACGACGTCGTGATCGAAAAAGCCGTGATCGTCGACTAAGTGTTCAATCAACGTCGACCCGTTTGAACTGACATCAGGCACCTTCAATGCTGCAAGAAACGCCGCTGCGAAGCGTCGCCGCGGGCGGGCCTGGCGTGGGCAAAAGCCCCCACGCCGCACGCCCGTTTTTTTTCCTCTCCGATATTCATCTGAGCGAGGCGATCCCGCGCACGGTCGCCGCGTTCGAGCACTTCGTTCGCGTCACGGCTGAGCAGGCGGATTCGGTTTTTATTCTCGGCGATCTATTCGAGTACTGGATCGGCGACGACATGCTTGCCGAGCCGTTTGTGGCGCGGATGGCGGCGTTGCTGCATACGTTGTCGGAGCGCGGCATCGCGCTCTACATCATGCACGGCAATCGCGATTTTCTGCTCGGCAAGCGCTTCATGA
>NZ_JAXDPY010000259.1:0-2611 GCF_034668105.1 Paraburkholderia sp.
CCGGTACTTACAGTGTCAACCACGACTGCACAGGATCCGCCACAGTCAACACCCCCAATAGCCCCGTTCCACTGAAACTCTTCTTCGTAATTGTGAGACATGGGACCGAGATCCATGCCGTGCTCGACACGAATGCAATCTCCACGGTTTTCACGAAAGTCGATTGACCACTGGATCACGCGTCCCGAGTCTCGCTTCTGAGACCCGGGATGCCAATCCATCTCGTCACATTTCATGCCAACTCGCTCTGGCTTACTACCAAACGCAACCAGACGTAGCTGAGCTGCCGCATCCAGCTTCGACGTTCGCTTTCGCAGAACTCGGCAAAACAGCCGGCGTGCGCCAGTTCTTGTATTTGGCCTCGCCTTCACGCGAAAGCCTGTCACGCATTGCAGAAATGCAAGGAATGTTTTGAATTCCGCCGCGTCTCTGCGTTATACGTAAACTCCACGACCGGCTGATTCTGCGGAAAAGGAGTCTCTCCCAAATGACCAAGGGGCGCGTTCTTCTCGTTCATGAAAACGTTCGCACCGCGCGTTTCATACAGCACCTGCTGAAACAGGCGGGATATGCCGTGGAGTGGCGGCCCTGCCTCACTCCTGCTCTTTTGCGAGCGGGTACAGTTCCGGACGCTGTCGTCCTCGATTTGCATTTCCTCGACCAGGAGGATCAGGCCAGTCTTCGTTCGCTATGCGAGCATCTCCGATGGAAAGCAGTACCCGTGCTTGTCACTGCGGCTGTTCTGCCCCGGCAGGCACGCCAGCTTCTCTCGCGCATCGGTGCGGATGACGTCATGCTCCGTCCTTTGGGACCCGCGGATGGCCAGGAACTGCTCGTGCGGGTGGAGGCGCTGCTCAGCAATACGGGTCAAGGACAGCGCGTGACGGCGGCAGCGCCCGCTCCAGATGGGCAACAGTCAAAGCAACTCACCTCGGTTGCCGACATCGCGACGCTCGCAACCGCTGGCGTCTCCCCTTGTGGTGCCGAGGCAATGCTGGTCCAGCTTCTGCGATCTTTCCGGCGAGCGGTGCCCTTCGATGTTGGCTTCGTTTGTGCCGAGACGGAGCCGAATCGTTATATGGTTGTGGCCCATCTGGGCGACGACTCCTTCGAGACGGCGCGTTGGTATGAACCGGGCATGAGCTACACCGGGTGGATTGCGCTTCATAAGCAGCCGCTGGTGATACCCGATATAGAACGTGAATCGCGGGTTCGGATGCTGGGCCGCGAACTTGGCGCAAACCGAAATGTTCATTCGTTTATCGGTGTGCCGCTCATGTACGACGGTCACGTGGTCGGCACCATGGAGGCCGCATGCTATAGAAGTGGCGCTCTGGGCCCTCGCGGCGCCGTGGCCCTGCAGCAGACTGCTGAGGTGGCATCGCTCGCGCTGCGCCGGGAACAGGCGCGGCAGCAGCTTGCCCAACAGACACTACAGCGCTTTCGTGCAACCGAGCAGGATGAATCTGCCGCTCTGGTTTGTGAGAGTTCCTCGATGCGTAACCTGTTGCATGCTGTCTCCAGGCTACGCCAAACCCAAATCCCTGTGCTCATCACCGGCGAAACCGGAACCGGCAAAGAAGTGCTTGCCCGCTACCTGCACGCCACCTCCTGCGATAGTCAGAGACCGTTCGCTATCGTTTCCTGCGCATCGATACCAGAGACTTCCCAGTATCGCGATTTGTTTGGCATTGAAGCGAACGTACCTTACGCGGTCGAAGAACGCGTCGGACGCGTTGATGAGTTCGCTGGCGGCACGTTGCTGCTGGACGAGGTCAGTCACATGCCCATTGCTGTGCAGACCAGGCTGCTCCGCACCGTCGATCAGTGCAGTGTTTCACCGACCAGCTCTCGCCAGGTGCGGCCCTTCACCGGGAGGATCGTGGCGACCACCAGTGTCGACCTCAATGCCGCGATCAAGGCAGGCACCTTCCTTCCCGAACTCTATCACCGTCTCGCAGTCGTCAAATTGGCGATACCGCCACTGCGTTTCCGCCCACGGGATATCGTTCCGCTCTTTCAGCATTTCGCGCGAACTCTTTCGGAGGCACACAATCTGCCTGCACCGACGCTAAAGCCGGAGTGGCTCATGCGAATGATGGCTTACTCCTGGCCGGGCAACGTGCGCGAGCTCAGAAATGCTGTGGAACGCTCCATCCTGCTGTACGACGGCGAAAGATTCTCTGTGCAGGAGGAGCAGGAGGAATTCGTCGAAGCTGCCGGCGATTCCCTGATGGCGATGGCGATGCAGGAGCGCTGGTCAGTGCCGCAACTGCAGGCGCGTTACGCACGTTTCGTATATGAAAAAGTGCACCGCAACAAGGCGCATGCGTGCCGCGTTCTTCAGATCAATTACCGGACGCTCTGCAATCACCTTGCGTCGGCTTCGTGACGTGCGGCTGCCTGCCCTTTGGCGCCTTTCGCCCGAAATGTTGCAGATTTACAATCAACGGCTATGTCTGCAATGCACATTTGCATTTGCGGCCGTTTCGCTTAAACATTTTCCACACCCATTGACGTTTGTACTTGCACGGCCGTGTAGCTTTCATTAGGGTCAAGCTTCTTCAAGCAATTCGCCCGGGCAATATGGGCTTCGGAGTTACTGATGAGA
>NZ_JAXDPY010000260.1:0-4318 GCF_034668105.1 Paraburkholderia sp.
CCGGGCGACGGCGGTATCGTCCCGCATCCGGGCGATCTGGACGCGGACACATGGGAGCGCGTCTGCACGCTTGGCAGCACGATGTCGCAAGACGAGTTGCTGAAGGAAGAACCGGAAACGATTTTCCGCCGCCTCTTCTGGCAGGAAAACGTTCAGCATTTCGAACCCGCCACCGCGCGCTTCGAATGCAGCTGCTCGCGCGAAAAAGTCGGTGCCATGCTGAAGATGCTGGGCCGCGAGGAAGTGGACGGCGTGATCGAAGAACGCGGTCACGTCGAGATTCATTGCGAATTCTGTAATCAACGGTACGAATTCGATCCGGTCGACGTGGCGCAACTTTTTGTCGCGAATGCGCTCTCACAAGGCGTGACACCCGCTGCTGAGCAGCGGCACTGAAGCGCTCAGCTGGCCGTTCGCTACGCCCGTATTACGCCAGTAAAATAACGCGCCGCTTGACGCCTTTTTCAGGAGTCGGTCGGCGCTTTATCGCTGAACGTTGCGGTGGATCGTTGGCAGCGCACGCTGCGCATGTTTTGCTCAGGCCTCCGACCAATGGAGATCAAAAATGGACATCCCTACTTCGTTGAAGCATTGCATGCGCACGTTCACCGTGCTGACCGCCCTCGCAGGCAGCGCGGTGCTGACGGGCTGCGTGATGGATCCGCCGGGCCCATCGCCGATTTATAGCCGGCTGCCGGCCGACCAATCGGGTATGGCCAGTACCGCCCAGCCGCTCACGCCTGAAGAACGCGCGCGCTACGATGCGATCGACCGCCAGGTGCTATCCGATCAGAATCAGGCCATTGCCGCCGAGAACGCCGCCCAGGCCTACTCGCGTTATTACTCGCCGCCCGTCAGCGTGTCCGGCAGCTATTACGGCGGCGGTTGGGGCCACGGATGGGGTACGAGTGTGGGCGTAGGTTATGCGCCCTACTGGGGGTGGTGAGCCGGAGCGGTTACATCCACATACCGATGCCGCGATAAGGCAGAGATGCAGGTATCGCAGGCGCAAAGAAAAAGGCACGGTGTAAAACCGTGCCTTTTTCGTTTCAACAGCGCTTGCGTTCTTCGTTTCCGCGACGGCTTTTGCATTCGTGCGCGAACTCAACTCGCCAGAGCACACTCAACAGACTCAGTGCGCAGGCTTCTTGTCTTTCGCCGCCTTGCCGCCATGCTTGCGATCCGGCTTCGCACGCGATTCCGGATTCGGCACCATATGCAGCGGCGCCGCCGACACTTCACCACGCGTCGAGGTGGTCGCCGAAGACGTGTTCGCGTTCGGCAACGGCGCGTTCGGCGAGACGAACTGCACGAATACTTCGCCGTCCTTCACCATGCCCATTTCGTAGCGCGCCCGCTCTTCCACCGCGGCCGTGCCGTTCTGCAGATCCTGGACTTCGCCCTCGATGCGCTCATTGCGCAGCTTCGAATCGGCGTTCTTCTGCAGTTGCTGCGCCAGTTGCTGCTGCAACTCGTGCACGCGCAACCAGCCGCCGTGCCCCCACCAGAGCGGGTACTGGATCAGCGCCAGCAGAACGATCAAGACAGCAGTGACAAGCCGCATGAAGTAAGCACAATAAATACACGCCGCCCTGCGCTATACGCAGGGCGGCGGGGTCAATCAGAAACGAAGGATAACCGGCTCATCGGTCGGCGCTCTCGAACAGGCCATTAGCGCAGATTGTAGAACGCCGACTTGCCCGGGTAGCTCGCGATATCACCGAGATCTTCTTCGATACGCAGCAACTGGTTGTACTTCGAGATGCGGTCCGAGCGCGACAGCGAACCCGTCTTGATCTGACCTGCGTTCAGGCCGACTGCGATGTCCGCAATCGTCGAATCTTCGGTTTCGCCCGAGCGGTGCGAGATCACGGCCGTGTAGCCGGCGCGCTTGGCCATTTCGATCGCGGCGAAGGTTTCCGTCAGCGTACCGATCTGGTTGATCTTGATCAGGATCGAGTTGGCGATACCCTTCTCGATGCCTTCCTTCAGGATGCGCGTGTTGGTGACGAACAGGTCGTCGCCCACCAGCTGGATCTTCTTGCCGAGCTTGTCCGTCAGCGTCTTCCAGCCCGCCCAGTCGCTTTCGTGCATGCCGTCTTCGATCGAGACGATCGGGAACTTGTCGGCCAGATTCGCCAGGTAATCGGCGAATTCCGTGGACGACAATTGCAGGCCTTCACCGGCCAACTGGTATTTGCCATCGTGGTAGAACTCGCTCGCTGCGCAGTCGAGTGCCAGCAGCACGTCTTCACCGGCGCGGTAGCCCGCTTTCTCGATCGCTTGCAGGATGGTGGACAGGCATTCGTCGTTGCTGCCGAAGTTCGGCGCGAAGCCGCCTTCGTCGCCCACCGCCGTGCTCATGCCGCGGTCGCTCAGGATCTTCTTCAGCGCGTGGAACACTTCAGCGCCGCAGCGCAGTGCTTCGCGGAAGGTCGGTTGGCTGACCGGCACGATCATGAATTCCTGGATGTCCAGGCTGTTGTTCGCGTGCGCGCCGCCGTTGACGATGTTCATCATCGGCACCGGCAGTTGCATCGCGCCCGAGCCGCCGAAGTAGCGGTACAGCGGCAGGCCGGCTTCTTCAGCGGCGGCCTTCGCGACGGCCATCGACACAGCCAGCATCGCGTTCGCGCCGAGGCGCGACTTGTTGTCCGTGCCGTCGAGTTCCAGCAGGGTCTTGTCGAGGAAGGCCTGCTCGGAAGCGTCGAGGCCCATGATCGCTTCGGAGATTTCGGTGTTGATGTGCTCGACGGCCTTAAGCACGCCCTTGCCGCCGTAACGGCCGGCTTCGCCGTCGCGCAGTTCGATCGCTTCACGCGAGCCGGTCGACGCACCGGACGGCACCGCAGCGCGGCCCATCGTGCCAGACTCGAGCAGCACGTCGCATTCGACGGTGGGGTTGCCTCGCGAATCGAGAATCTCTCGACCGATGATATCTACGATAGCACTCATGGTTTCCTCAAGAAATGACGTTGAATTCTTTACTGTGAAGCCTCACCGGGCAACGCTGGTCTCCCCAGCGCACGACACGCGCCCCGATGCTTTCGACGACCACTGCGTGCATTCGCCGCGTGCCGATTAAGCGTTCCAATCGTGACACGCCGCGAACACCTGATTCAATTGAAATCGCTTTCCAGGAACGGCGCGCGCTTGACGGCCTGATCGAGCGTAACAAGCGTTTCAAGCAGATCGGCCATGCGATGCAACGGTACCGCGTTCGGGCCGTCAGATTTGGCTTCCGAAGGCTTCGGATGGGTTTCCATGAAGAGACCCGACACACCGACGGCAACCGCGGCACGCGCCAGCACCGGCACGAATTCGCGCTGGCCGCCCGAACTGGTGCCCTGCCCGCCCGGCAACTGCACCGAGTGAGTGGCGTCGAACACGACCGGCGCGTTGGTTTCGCGCATGATCGCAAGCGAGCGCATGTCGGACACGAGGTTGTTATAGCCGAACGACACGCCGCGCTCGCACGCCATGAAGCGGTCTTCGGAAAGACCCGCCTCACGCGCCGCATCACGCGCCTTGTCGATCACGTTCTTCATATCGTGCGGAGCGAGAAACTGGCCCTTCTTGATGTTGACCGGTTTGCCCGAACGCGCGCAAGCATGAATGAAATCGGTTTGACGGCACAGGAAAGCCGGCGTTTGCAGCACGTCGACCACCGACGCCACCTGTTCGATCTCGTGCTCGGCATGCACATCCGTGAGTACCGGCAGACCAAGCTGCCGCTTCACTTCCGACAGAATGCGCAAACCTTCGTCCATGCCCAGACCGCGGAACGACTTGCCGCTGCTGCGATTGGCCTTGTCGTACGACGATTTGTAGATGAACGGAATGTTCAGCTTCGCGCAGATTTCCTTTAGCCGGCCCGCCACGTCGATCGTCATCTGTTCTGATTCGACGACACAGGTGCCCGCGATCAGGAAAAACGGCTTGTCGAGCCCGATTTCGAAATCGCCCAGTTTCATGCTTTTTCCCCGACTTCAGCCGCCACACCCGACAGCTGATGCGCGAGCGCCGCTTCGACGAACGACTTGAACAGCGGATGCCCATCGCGCGGCGTGGACGTGAATTCCGGGTGGAACTGCACGCCGACGAACCACGGGTGCATGCTGCGCGGCAATTCCATCATTTCCGGCAGATCCTCACTCGGGGTACGGGCGCTGATGATAAGGCCGCCGGCTTCGAGTTGGGGCACGAAGCGGTTATTGACTTCATAACGGTGGCGATGGCGTTCGTTCACATCCTTGCCATAGATCTCTTCGGCCATCGTGCCGGGCTTGATCGGGCAACGTTGCGAACCGAGACGCAT
>NZ_JAXDPY010000261.1:0-22015 GCF_034668105.1 Paraburkholderia sp.
CAATTGGCGCAGAGACTGGGACGCCGACATTGAAAAACAACCAGCTCACACGGCTGAGAAAATCGACCATAGGAATGCGAAGTGAAGGTGAGCCGCCGATCATGCCTCGGCCGCGAAAGCGAGACAATCGGCCGAACGGCCAGCTAGCGCTGAGACACCGCAAGCCGTCATCATTCGCTGGAGCCGCCCAGTGCGAACCGTAACAGTCGCGCCGATCCAGAAGAACGGCAAGGTGCTGATCACATCGGGTCAGGTTGCGCAGCAAACCGGTAAGGCGACTTTCGACGGTTTTGTGGTCGATCGCAAGTTCGCTAGCCAGAACGCCGAGTTCGTTGCGCGCTTCGTGAAGGTGCTGGCCACGACCGATGCAAGCTACCGCGATCACACGTCGGCATGGACCGCGACGTCGCCGCAGGTCGAGGCGGTTGCGAAGGAGTCGGGCGCTACCGCACAGGAAGTGCCGGCAAGCCTCGCGTTGTACGCGTTCCCGACGCCTGCGCAACAGGCCTCGAAAGTGTGGCTTGGCGGTGGTACGCAATCCGGTGCGGTCAGATCGCTGGCCGCGACCGCCGCGTTCCTGAAGACGCAAGGCACGATTCAGAACCTGCTGGCCGATTACTCGACCGGCGTCGATCCGCAGTTCGTGCAGCGTGCGGCGCGATAACTTTTGAGCAGGCCTGCATGCTCAACCATCAGCATCATCAGGCACGGCGATGAGCGGTCTTGAGATCCGGCGGCTGCATGTCGTCTACGAAGGCGCGCGCGGCGCGGCGCCGCACATCGCGCTCGCCGATGTCGATCTGCGCATCGAACCCGGTGAGTTCGTCGTCGCGCTGGGCGCGTCCGGTTGCGGCAAGACGACCTTGCTGAACTGCATCGCCGGTTTCATTCAGCCCACCGGAGGCGAGGTGCGTCTGAACGGTGAACCTGTGCTTGGGCCGGGCGCGGACCGCGGTGTCGTCTTCCAGAAGTACGCGCTGATGCCCTGGCTCGACGTGCTCGACAATGTCCCGCTCGGCCTGCGCTTTCAGCGTGTGCCGAAGGCGCGGCGCGAGCACATCGCGTTGCAGATGCTGAACCTGGTTGATCTCGAGCAGCATGCACGCTCGCGGGTCTACGCGCTGTCAGGTGGCATGCAGCAGCGTGTTGGCATTGCCCGCGCGTTGGCGAGCGACCCGCAAAGTGCTGCTGATGGACGAGCCGATGGGTGCGCTCGACGCGATGACGCGGGAGTCGATGCAGGAGCTTGTGCTGGACGTCTGGGGCCGCACGCACAAGACGGTGTTTTTCATCACGCATAGCGTGGAGGAAGCGCTGTTTCTGGCGACACGTCTCGTCGTGATGACTGCGGGGCCGGGCCGTATCGCCGAGAGCTACGACCTGCCATTCGCGCGGCGCTTTCTCGAGGCACGCGACGCACGCGCGGTGAAGTCGTCGCCGGATTTCATCGAGTGGCGCGAACGGTTGGTGCACCGTCTGCACGAACGCAATGAGCGCAACCCGCGGGACCAGCAAGAGGTGCTGTCGTGACGGCTTCGCGTGACTCTTTGGGCAACGTGCCTCTGACCCAGGCAGGCAAGCCGCCGCGACGCAAAGCGCGCCCGATGCGCGGCTGGCGCCTGCCGGGCGAAGGCCCGACCGCCGCGCTAAGCGCGGTTTCGGTCACCACGCTCGCGGCGCTGTGGTGGCTGGCCACCCATCTGCACTGGTTGCCGCCGCTATTTCTGCCCACCCCCGAGGCGGTCTGGGCTGCGTTCCTGGACGCCTGGCACGGACGCATTCAAGGCGGCTTGCCGCTCTCCGAGCATCTCGCGTGGAGTGCGCTGCGTGTGTTCGGCGCGTTCGCGCTAGCCGCGGTCACGGCAGTGCCGGTGGGGATTCTGATGGGCGTGAGCCGGATTGCGCGCGGTTTGCTCGATCCGCCGCTGGAGTTCTACCGTCCGTTGCCGCCGCTTGCGTATCTGCCGTTGGTGGTGATCTGGTTCGGTATCGACGAGACCGCGAAGATCGTCGTAATCTACCTTGCGTGTTTCGCGCCGATTGCGATGGCGGCGCGCGCCGGCGTGCGTAGCGCGACCATCGAGCAGATTCATGCGGCTTATTCGCTGGGTGGGCGCTTCACGCAGATCGTGCGCTATGTGGTCCTGCCGGCGGCGTTGCCCGAGATCCTGACCGGCTTGCGGATCGCGATCGGCTTTGGCTGGACCACCCTGGTTGCCGCCGAGATGGTCGCGGCCACCGCCGGCCTGGGTCAGATGGTACTCAACGCGTCGAGCTTTCTGCGTACCGACGTGGTGGTGATGGGCATCGTGCTGATCGGATTGATCGCGTGGCTGTTCGATCTCGGCATGCGCGCGCTCGAGCGGCGGCTGGTGCCGTGGAAGGGACGCGTGTAGCTGCTGTTGCTGTCCAGGTGGTTCAGTGGTCGCACGAGCGCATATTTAAAAGCACAAAATTACAATAAGACAAAAATGTGCAACACTACTGTCATAAACATCCCGGGTGCCGGTTCACGCGGCATGCGGTTCGGGTTATGGCAGCAGGACGGATGCGCAGTACCTTATGTTGATTCTCCTTAACCTCCTGGCCGGTGTGGCGCTCCTCGTGTGGGGCTCGCACATTGTACGTACCGGCATCCTGCGCGTGCTCGGCGCCGACCTGCGCAGCGTCCTCGGGCGCAGCACCAGAAGCCGCTGGCGCGCCTTCCTCGCGGGCGTCGGCGTCACGAGCCTCGTGCAGAGCAGCAATGCAACGGCGGTGATCGTCACGTCGTTCGCCGCGCAAGGTTTGCTGCCGCTCACCAGCGGCCTCGCGATCATGCTGGGCGCCGACGTCGGCACCGCGCTCATGGCTCGGTTGCTCACGCTCGATCTGTCATGGCTGTCACCGATCCTGATTCTGTTCGGCGTGCCGCTCTTTCTGTCGCGCAAGCAAACCCGTCTCGGCCAGGCCGGCCGCACGCTGATCGGACTCGGCTTGATCCTGCTGGCGCTGCATCTGATCGTCGAAGCCGCGCAACCGATGATGCAAGGCGCCGGCGTGCGCGTGATGTTCGGTGCGCTGACCGGCGACACCATGCTCGACGCGCTGGTCGGCGCGGCATTTGCGATGCTGTCCTATTCGAGTCTCGCGGCGGTCCTGCTGACCGCGACACTTGCCTCGTCCGGCGTGATTTCACTGAAGGTGGCGTTGTGTCTCGTGATCGGCGCGAACCTCGGCAGCGGCCTGCTTGCGCTGATGGGCACGGTCGCGCAGAACGCGGCGGCGCGGCGTCTCGCGTTGGGCAGTCTGGCGTTCAAGCTGGCTGGCGCATTGCTGATCCTGCCGTTCGCGCCGCTGCTTGCACGCGGGCTGCCGGTGCTGATCGCGAATCCGCGCGAAGCGGTGGTTGGCTTTCACGTGATCTACAACACGCTGCGTTGCTGCGCATGCCTTTCGCTGATCGATCCGGTGGCGCGCGTCTGCACTCGGGTGTTGCCGGACCGGCCGCTGCCGAACGGCGAACTGCGACCGCTGCATCTTGATGCTGCCGCGCTTTCCACGCCCACGCTCGCACTCGCGCATGCCGCACGGGAGGTGCTGCGCATCGGCGACATCGTGCGCGCCATGCTCGACAACGTCGCGGAACTGATTCATCAAAACAGCATCGAGAAGGCGCGCGAAACGGTGCGTATGGACGACGACGTGGACGAACTCTACGCCGCGGTCAAAACCTATCTGACGCTGATCTCCCGCGAGCAACTCGACGAAGCTGACAGCCGCCGCTGGACCGACATCATCGCGTTGACGATCAATCTGGAGCATGCGGGCGACATCATCGAGCGAATCGTCCGCGATATCGAGGAAAAGAAGATCGCGCACCGGCTGTCGTTTTCGGAGGAAGGGCTGGGCGAACTGGACGACCTGCAGGCACGGCTGGTCAGCAATCTGCAGCTTGGGCTGTCGGTGTTTCTGAACAACGATCTGCGGTGTGCCGAACGGCTGCTGGCGGAGAAGGAGCGCTTTCGCGACCTGGAGCGCGCGTATTCATACAAACATCTGGACCGGCTTGCGGGGCAAACCTTGCGCAGCATCGAGACCAGTGCGCTGCATCTCGATCTGATCAGCGACATGAAGCGGCTCAATTCGCTGTTCTGTTCAACGGCCTATCCGGTGCTCGACGCAGCCGGCGCGTTGCATGACACGCGACTGCGCAAGCGTGTGCTCGATACGATGCATGTGAAGGAGTAGGGCAACGCCTACGCCAGAACGATCTCTTCCAGTTTCTTTTTGAGTGACGCAAAACCGGCGGCTTCGACCGCCTTTTTGTTGGTGACGAGTACATCGATCCGATCGACCGGACAGTACGAGATCCGGCTGCGCTGACCGATCTTGCTGTAGTCGGCGAGGATCACCACGCGGTCCGCATTGGCGACCATGGCGCGCGCCACTTCGGTTTCGGCGTGATCGTAGTTGGTCGCGCCATGCCGGTGATCGACGCCGACCGGCGAGAGCAAGGCCATGTCCGCACGATAGCGGTGGATGTCGAGCACCGTCGTGGCGCCGGTGGTCGCCATGGCGCGATCGCTGATCGAACCGCCCAGCAGGATCACTTCGTTGGCGGCTTCCGTCTGGTCCACGGCGCCACGCATTTTCAGCGCGACGTCGATCGAGTTGGTGACGATCGTCAGGTTCGCCAGTTTCGCCAACTGTTCAGCGAGTGCCGCCGTGGTGGTGCCGGCGTCGATGAACAGCGTCTGCCCGCTCGCGATCAGGCCCGTGGCCGCTTTGGCGATCGCCGTTTTGGATTTGACGCGCATGTGGGCGCGCTCGGCGATCGGCGCTTCGTCAGCGGGTTTGATCGCGCCGCCATGCACGCGCCGCAATTCACCCAGCGCTTCCAGGTCGAGCAGATCGCGCCGCACGGTTTCGCGCGACACCCCGAGATCCGCCATGATCCGTTCGGTCGATACGCGTTGAAGCGTGGACAGCAACGCGCGAATTCTCTGGTGACGGTCTTCCTGCCACATGCATTTTTCCCTGGATGCGAACGCGCGCTCACACGGCTTGTTTTTGATGGTGACATCGTGGACATGGATCTGTGTCCGGACGATGTCAAGCCTACTACCTCAGCCCAATTGTGTTGTATTTTTTTGGAAGCTTGCAAGTTTGTGTATTTGACTTTAGCCTTCGCTGATTGAGGCTGGATGCCGTTTTCGAACATCAAATGTTCGAAAAGGAATTGAAACGTCCAGTTTCGAGCATTTCGCGGCACTCTGGGGCAATTTGATCGACTGATGCCGTCGCCATAATGGATCCGGGGATCTGCCGCTTGAACCATTTTCCGCAGCACACGCGCCGCCTGGAGGCCGCCCGGTTCGGGATCCTGACAATAAGTTGCTGAGAGGACGCGTAGCTGACCGTCGCGACACGCTGCGGCGCGAGGCCCTGGCCATACGGCCAGCTATCGCGGCGTCGCCCTTGGCGCGATACTACGTGCGGGGCTCACGCGCGTGACCGGCGCATAAACACTGCACTGTGCGGTTGTTGCATGGCGGCGGTCGCAGCCGGGAACGTGTCGAGAGCATATTTAACCCGCTCTATCTGGAAGGTAACGAGACGTGGGAAACGGGATTGATCGCACCTTATCCGCAGACTGGCCGTATCCGAAGCTGATTGCGCATCGTTGCGGCGGCACCCTTGCGCCTGAGAACACGCTGGCTGGTTTCGACGCGTGCGTGCGCTACGGCTACCGCATGGTCGAATTCGACGCCAAACTCTCCGCTGACAACCAGCTCTTTCTGCTGCACGACGACACGCTGGAACGCACGACCAACGGCCACGGCGCCGCTGCTGAACACACGTGGAAGCAACTTGCCGCGCTCGATGCCGGCGCCTGGTTCGGGCCGCAGTTCGCCGGCACGCACCTGCCCACACTCGCCGAGGCCGCAGGGCGTTGCGCACAAGATGGCCTGGCCGCCAACATCGAAATCAAACCCTGTCCTGGCCGTGACCAGATCACCGGGCGCCTCGTCGCAAGCGGCGCACTGACTTTGTGGCAGGGGCAGACGCCGCCGCTGCTTTCATCGTTTTCGTTCGAGGCGCTCGCAGCGGCGCGCAATGCGGCGCCCACGCTGCAACGCGGCATGCTGTTCGAAGAGGTGCCGGCTGACTGGCTGCGCATCGTGCGGGAACTCGACTGCGTGTCGTTGCACGCGAGCCACCGGTATTTGACCGAGCCTCTGGTCGCCGAGATCAAGGCGGCCGGGTTGCGCATGCTGGCCTACACGGTGAACGATCCTGAGCGGGCGCGGCTGCTCGCACAATGGGGCGTCGACATGATTTGTACGGATCGCATCGATAGACTGGAACACGCGATGTTTTGAGCGACGGAGAGCGCGGGACGGGCACACGCCATGTTTAGGCGACCGTGCACCCGCACCGCGCATGGCGCGGGTGCATGAGTGAGAGCTTGCACAGGCTTGTGTCCACACAGCCAGAAACCAGAAATTTTCCAAACGTAGCAATTTCGGCAGAGGATGGGGAAGACTATGAAGCGCACCGTGTTAGCCCGTTTACTTTCGATGTCGGCCGCTGCGGGTGTCGCCGCAGCCGGCGTGAGCAGCGCTTCGGCCGCGCCGCTCGATGCACTGGTCGCCGCCGCGAAGCAGGAAGGCCAACTCAGCGTGATCGCGTTGCCGCACGACTGGTGCAACTACGGCGAACTGGTGGCCGGCTTTCAGAAGAAGTACGGCATCAAGGTCAACGAGCTGAATCCTGACGCGGGTTCGGGCGACGAAATCGAAGCCATCAAGGCGAACAAGGGCAACAAGGGTCCGCAAGCGCCTGACGTGATCGACGTGGGTTTGTCGTTCGGTCCGAGCGCGAAGGCCGAGGGTTTGCTGCAGCCGTACAAGGTCGCTTCATGGAACTCGATTCCGAAAGAGTCGAAAGATGCCGACGGCTATTGGTATGGCGATTACTACGGCGTGCTGGCGTTTGAAGTGAACGCCGACATGATCGACAAGGCGCCGTCCGACTGGAGCGATCTGCTCAAGTCGGACTATAAAAATGCCGTCTCGCTGGCCGGCGACCCGCGTTCGGCCAACCAGGCGATCCAGGCCGTGTTTGCCGCGGGCCTCTCGCAAAGCAAGGGCGATGTCAGTAAGGCGGACAAGGCAGGCCTGAAGTTTTTTGCCGATCTGAACAAGAGCGGCAACTTCGTGCCGGTGATCGGCAAGGCCGCGTCGCTCGCGCAGGGCACTACGCCGATCGTCGTGCGTTGGGACTACAACGCGCTGGCGGATCGCGACACGCTGAAGGGCAATCCGAAGGTGCAGGTGGTGATTCCGAAAACAGGCGTGGTCGCCGGTGTGTACGTTCAGGCAATCAGCGCCTATGCGCCGCATCCGAACGCCGCCAAGCTCTGGATGGAATACCTGTATTCCGACGAAGGCCAGATCGGTTGGCTGACCGGCTATTGCCATCCGATGCGCTATAACGAATTGGTGGCCCAGAAGAAGGTGCCGCAAGCGCTACTCGACAAGCTGCCGCCGCCGTCGTCCTACAAAAACGTGGTGTTCCCGACATTGTCCCAACAGGACGCCACCAAGGACACGATCACGAAGCATTGGGACGAAGCGGTCGGCGCGAACGTCAAATAGTCGGCGTGACGCATGTCCGCGAACGGATCGGGCTCGTAGCGCAGGCTGCTGCGGCGAGCCATTCGCGGCTGCGTCCCGCCACGGTTGATGAGCATAAGCGGGCCAGAAAAGCCCCGAAGGGTGAGCTATGAGTGCTTCATCGGATGCTGGATCGGTGCAGCCGGAATTGCTGGTTCCGCCTGTGCCCACGCCAACGCCTCGCATCGACGGCCCGGGCCGCGCGTCGCAGTTGCTTGCGTGGATCGGGGTGGTGCCGTTTTTTACCTTCGCGCTGTTGTTCCTGATTCTGCCGACCGGCTTTCTGATGGTCGGTGCATTTCAGGATTCGCAAGGCCACTTCACGCTCGCCAATTTCCGTGATCTGCTGCAGCCCACGGTGATGGACGCCTACTGGATCAGCTTCAAGGTGAGCGCCGTTTCCGCGCTCGGCGGCGCGTTGATCGGCTCGCTGCTCGCGTGGGCGGCCGTGCAGGGCAAACTGCCGGGCTGGATTCGCCCTACGTTGATGACGTTCTCCGGCGTCGCTTCGAATTTTGCCGGCGTGCCGCTCGCGTTCGCCTTCATCTGCACACTGGGGCGCGTCGGTCTCGTGACCGTCTTGCTGAAGAAGTACCTCGGCTTCAATCTGTACTCCACAGGCTTCAGCGTGTTGAGCTTCTCCGGGTTGACGCTGACCTACCTGTACTTCCAGATTCCCTTGATGGTGCTGATCGTCACGCCCGCACTCGACGGACTGAAGCGCGAATGGCGTGAAGCCTGCGACTGCCTCGGCGGCACGGCCTTCCAATACTGGCGCCACGTGGCGTTGCCGGTGTTGTGGCCGAGCGTGCTCGGCGCGACGCTGCTGCTGTTCGCCAATTCGTTCGGCGCGGTCGCCACGGCTTATGCGCTGACCGGCAGTTCGCTGAACATCGTCACGATCCTGCTGTACGCGCAGATTCGCGGCGACGTGATGCACAACCCGAATCTCGGCTATGCGCTCGCCCTCGGCATGGTGCTCGTGACGGGCTTGTCGAATGGCGGCTACATCTGGTTGCGTTCGCGCGCTGAAAGGGGGCGTCGATGAAAGGCCAATCGCGGGTCGGCGCGTGGACCGCGATGATCGTCGGTTCGCTGTACTTTCTGATTCCGTTGCTCGCCACGTTCGAATTCAGCCTGCGCATGAAGCGCGGCGTCTATAGCTTCGAGGCGTATAGCGTCGTGCTGGGTGATCCGCGGTTTCAGGCCTCGTTCGGATATTCGATCCTGATGGCGGTGCTGACGATTATCGTCGGCGTGTTGCTGGTGGTGCCGACCGCGTACTACGTGCAGTTGCGCTTGCCGAAGCTGCGGCCGGTGGTCGAATTCATCACGCTGTTGCCGCTGGTGGTGCCGGCGATCGTGATCGTATTCGGTTATCTGCGCATCTATAACAGCAGCTCGATTCTGCCGCTCACCGGCAACGAGCGCGCGACGGATCTATTACTGGTGTTCGGTTACGTGACACTCTCGCTGCCCTATATGTATCGCGCGGTCGACGCCGGCTTGCGCGCGGTCGACGTGCGTTCGCTGACTGAAGCCGCCGAATGTCTCGGTGCGAGCTGGCCGACGATCCTGTTCAAGGTGATCTTCCCGAATATCCGCTCGGGCATTCTGTCCGGCGCGTTTCTCACCTTTGCCGTGGTGATCGGCGAGTTCACGCTGGCGAGTCTGCTGGACCGCCCGGCGTTCGGCCCGTATCTGCAATTGATCGGGGCGAACCGTGCGTATGAACCGTCGGCGCTTGCGATCATCGCGTTTGTGATTACGTGGGCGTCGATGGGTTTGATTCAGGTATTCGGCTCGGCCCGCGCGCTTAGCGGCCAGAAAGTTTGACAACCAAGTTTGGCCAATAAGCTAGACCAATGAGTGTGACCACTGAGGCAGCGAATCATGGCATTCCTTGAGATCGAAAATCTGCATAAGGCCTTTGGGGCGAATACGGCGCTGCATCACTTCGACATGAAGATCGAGCGCGGCGAATTCATCACGTTCCTCGGACCGTCCGGCTGCGGCAAGACCACGGTGTTGCGGATGATCGCCGGCTTCGAAACGCCAACGCGCGGCACCATCCGGATCGATGACAAGGATGTGACGCATCTGCGCACGCGGCAGCGCAAGGTCGGCATGGTGTTCCAGTCGTACGCGCTGTTTCCGAACATGACGGTGGCCGATAACATCGGCTTTGGCTTGAAGATCACGCACCGTCCGCAGGCGGAGATCAGCAAGCGCGTCGAGGAGATGTTGCAACTGATCAAGCTGCCGGATCTCGGCGAGCGGTATCCGTGGCAATTGTCCGGTGGTCAGCAGCAGCGTGTGGCACTGGCGCGCGCACTTGCCGGCAAGCCGCAAGTGCTGTTGCTCGACGAACCGCTGTCGGCGCTCGACGCGAAGATTCGCATTTCGTTGCGGCAAGACATTCGGGCGTTGCAGCGGGAGTTGGGCATCACGTCGATTTTCGTGACGCACGATCAGGAAGAGGCATTGTCGATTTCGGACCGCATCGTCGTGATGAACGACGGGCGTGTCGAACAGATCGGCTCGCCGCTGGAGATCTACAACTATCCTCGCACGCGTTTTGTCGCGTCGTTTGTCGGAACGCTCAATATTCTGGCGGGGCATGTGATCGATCCGAAAACCGGCAAGATGGCCGTCGACGGTCAGGAGCTGACCACTACGCAAGAACTGCCGGCCGACGACGCCGGCAAGAAACGCATGCTCGCGCTACGGCCCGAGGCAATCGTGCTGGAGCCGGCCGTGCCGGGCCGCAATACGCTGAACGCAACCGTCGAAGAAGTGAATTTCCTCGGCGCGGTGGTGCGCATCCGGACGCGCGTGAAGGATGCGGTCATTTCACTCGATGTGTTCAACGATCCGAACCGCGGCTTGCCCGAGCGTGGGCAACCGGTGTCGCTCGGCTTCTCGCACGAGAATCTGCTGGTGCTGGAAGAAGGCGGCGCATAAGAAGCCGAACAACGGCCTCTGAAGCGTGCGAAGGCCACGCATGGAGGTCGAACCTTAACGTCCGGAATCCGCGAAACCCGCGACGCAAAAGGCTCTTCGGGTTTTCCCGCAGTCTGTGGCCAAAGGATTCCGGATTCCCCGACACCTCTCGTCCGGATTTCCGGAATCCCGGACGGCGCACGCCGAAACGCACTAAAAAGCCTATAAAAATCAAGGCGATTGGCGTTTCATCAAGCTGGCATCGAGCTTGCGAATTAGAAGACGCGGCCGCAACGGTCCGACAACTAAAGCAAGGAGACAACGATGTCTGATTTCCCTCCCCGGTATTTCTGAATTCGTCGTCTTGTCGCGGCCTTATGCCGTGCACAGGCGTGACGACTCGTCGTTCGCATGATGCGCAGCGTGGCAGGCCTTGAGCTCACCCATATCGCAGGAAACATCGTGAAGAAACCTATCCACAAAGTGCTGTACGTCCAGGTGATCGTGGCGATCATCATCGGCATTGCGCTCGGCCATTATTCGCCGGACTTCGCCGTCGACATGAAGCCGCTCGGCGATGGCTTCATCAAGCTGATCAAGATGGTGATCGGGCCAATCATCTTCTGTACGGTGGTGACGGGTATCGCCGGTATGGAAGACATGAAGAAGGTCGGGCGCGTCGGCGGCAAGGCGCTGCTGTACTTCGAAGTGGTGTCGAGCTTCGCGCTGGTGCTCGGTCTGATCGCCACCCACGTGCTGAAGCCCGGTGTCGGCTTCAACATCGACCCGGCCACGCTCGACGGCAAGGCGGTCGCTTCGTACGCCGCCAAGGCGCACGGCCAGACCACGGTCGACTTCCTGATGCACATCATTCCGGACACGCTCGTGTCGGCATTCGCACAGGGTGAGATCCTGCAGATCCTGCTGATCGCGTTGCTGTTCGGCGCGGTGCTGGCCACGGCCGGTGAGAAGGGCAAGGTCGTGACGAACTTTATCGACGGCCTCTCGCATGTGCTGTTCGGCATCGTGCGCATCATCACGAAACTCGCGCCGATCGGTGCGTTCGGCGCGATGGCCTTTACCATCGGCAAGTACGGTATCGGCTCACTGCTGCCAATGCTCAAGCTGATCGGCACGTTCTATCTGACTTCGATCGTGTTCGTGGTGGTCGTGCTCGGCATCATCGCGCGTGCGGTTGGCTTCAACATCTTGCGCTTTGTCGGCTACATCAAGGAAGAGATGTTGATCGTGCTCGGCACGAGCTCGTCCGAAGCTGCGCTGCCGCAACTGATGCTGAAGCTCGAGAAGCTCGGCTGCTCGCGCTCAGTGGTGGGTCTTGTGGTACCGACCGGTTATTCGTTCAACCTCGACGGCACCAACATCTACATGACGATGGCCGTGCTGTTCATCGCGCAAGCCACCAACACCGACCTGACGTGGACGCAGCAGCTCACCCTGCTGGCGGTGACGATGCTGACCTCGAAGGGCGCGAGCGGTGTGACGGGCGCAGGCTTCATTACGCTGGCCGCCACGCTCGCTGTGGTGCCGACCATTCCGCTGTCGGGCATGGTGCTGATTCTCGGTATCGACCGCTTCATGAGCGAATGCCGCGCGCTGACGAACATCGTCGGCAACGGTGTGGCGACGGTGGTGGTGTCGGCATGGGAAAAGGAACTGGACCGCAACAAGCTGAACGCCGCATTGCGGGGTGACGTTGCGGTTAAAGAGCCGGCTGGCGTTTAAGCCGCGCACCGGCCGCGACTTCCGCCATCCTCCCGATCACCGCCGCGCGCGCTCACCGATGAAAGCGGCGGCCGCGCATCGGGACCCCACGCCGTCGGCCGACCAGGCTCGCGCCGACGGCGCGTCGCCTTATGCCACAATATCCGATCCTCACCGATCGGATCTTGCCAACGTGACGCGCCGCCTGCTGATCCTCTTCGCGCTCATGGCTGGGCTCCTGGCGGCGTGCGGGCTCACGTACAGCATCGCGTGGCAGCGCGGCATCGACAATTTGCGGCACAACGCGGCGGTGCGGGTCGATCGCACCACCAGCGCGCTGAAAAGCACGCTCGAGCGTTATGAGTCGCTGCCTTATCTGCTGGCCGAACATCCCATTGTGCAAGACGTGCTGGTCAACCCCAGTCCCGCCAACGTCGAACGCGCCAATCTCTATCTCGAAGACCTCAACCGTCATGCGCGGGCAACGGTCACCTACATCATTCCGCTCGACGGCTACTGTGTCGCCGCGAGCAACTGGCACGGGCCGGGCAGCTTCATCGGCGCGGGCTATCAGTTCCGGCCGTACTTTCTCGATGCGGTGAAGGGCGGCGTGGGTCGCTTCTTCGGTATCGGCACGATTTCGCAGGCGCCGGGTTACTACATCTCGCAGCCGGTCCGGCGCGAAGGCAAGATCGTCGGCGTGGCGGTCGTCAAACTCGACCTCGAATGGTTCCAGGGTGTGGACGCGTCCGAGCCTCTGGTTGTCGCCGACGATCATGGTGTGATCTTTCTGTCGTCGATGCCGGCATGGAAATATCACACGATCCGGCCGTTGTCGGGGCCGGTCGCCGATTCGATCTATCAGGCGCGCCAATACGCGCAGCAACCGATCGCGCCGCTGCCGGTGACGATCGAGCGCACGCTCGAAGACAACGCGCAGATCGTGCGCATCGGCGGTGGCCGCTACGCACCGCGTTATCTCGCGTCGCGGCGCGGCATGGGCGAGCCGGACTGGCATCTGATTACGATGTCGCCCGTGAATACGGTCGATGCCGACGCGCGCAATGCCACCATCGTCACCGGCTTTGGTTACGTGTCGCTGGTGTTGCTCGCGTTCTACTGGAGAATGCGCCGCGCGCGGGTACGTGAGGTGATGCGCAGCCGCTCCCTGCTGCAGAAGGCCTACGCTGAATTGAACCGACGCGTGGCCGAGCGCACCGTGGATCTCTCGCAGGCAAACGAGCAATTGCAGAAGGAAGTCGCCGAGCGTACGCGCGCCGAACACGAACTGCGCGCGGCTCACGACGAACTGATCCAGGCCAGCAAGCTTGCCGCGCTAGGTCAGATGGCGGCGGGCATCACGCATGAATTGAATCAGCCGCTCGCGGCGCTGCGCGGTTTCTCGGACAACACGCGCGTGCTGCTCGAACGCGGCGACCAGGCGGCGGCGCGCGAGAATCTTGAAGCGATCGCGGCGCTCACCGAGCGCATGGGCAAGATCACCAATCAGCTGAAGCTGTTCGTCGGCCGCGCGCGGCCGCGCAGTGCGCGTGCGCCGATCATGCGGGCGTTGCGCAACGTGATCGCGTTGCTGCAAAAGCGCTTGCAAGGCGTCGAAGTCGAGTTCGCTTGGCTCGATGCCGACACTGGCGTGCGCACGCCGCTGAATCTCGCGGACGATCATCCCGAGCTGATCGCCCATTGCGACGATCTGCGGCTCGAACAGGTGCTGATCAACCTGCTCGGCAACGCGCTCGACGCAACGGCGGGAATGACGCCGCCGCGCATTTCGATCGAGATTGAAGCGGCTGAGACGAGCTTGTCGTTCGCGGTGCGCGACAACGGCCCGGGCATTCCCGACGACGTGTTGCCGCGCCTGTTCGAACCGTTCTTCACGACGAAGGAAATGGGTCAGGGGCTGGGGCTCGGTCTCGCGATTTCGTCGTCGATTGCACGCGATTGCGGCGGCTCGCTGGTGGCGCGCAACGCGCAGAACGGCGGTGCATTATTCGTGTTGACGCTGCGCCGCGCGCGCGTGCAGACGAGCCCTACATCGGATCCGCTCACCACGGATTCCTGAATCAGACGAGAACGACATGCTGAACCACGGCTTGCAAGTGCTGTACATCGAAGACGACGAACTGGTGCGGCGCGCCGGCGTGCAGAGTTTGCAACTGGCGGGCTTCGACGTGATCGGCCATGCGTCGGCGGAATCCGCGGCGAAGGTGATCAGCGCGGATTTCTCCGGGGTGGTGGTCAGCGATATTCGCTTGCCTGGCGCGAGCGGTCTCGAACTGCTCGCCCAGTGCCATGAGCGCGCGCCCGACGTGCCGGTGATTCTCGTCACCGGTCATGGCGATATTTCGATGGCCGTGCAGGCCATGCGTGACGGCGCCTATGACTTCATCGAAAAGCCGTTTGCCTCCGAGCGTCTGATCGAAACCGTGCGGCGCGCACTGGAGCGCCGCAAGCTGGTGCTGGAGAATCTCGCGCTGCGGCGTGAACTGGCCGGGCAGAACTCGGTGGCGCCGCGCATCATCGGCCGTAGTCCGGCGATCGAGCAGGTGCGGCGGCTGATCGCGAATATCGCGCCGACCGACGCGTCGGTGCTGATCAACGGCGATACCGGCGCGGGCAAGGAGCTGATCGCGCGCAGTTTGCATGAACTGTCGCCGCGACGTGACAAGCCGTTTATCGCGGTGAATTGCGGCGCGCTGCCGGAGCCGATGTTCGAGTCGGAGATGTTCGGCTACGAACCCGGTGCATTCACCGGCGCGGCCAAACGCCGGATCGGCAAGCTTGAACATGCTTCAGGCGGCACGCTATTCCTCGACGAAATCGAGAGCATGCCGCTCGCGTTGCAGGTCAAGCTGCTGCGCGTGTTGCAGGACGGCGTGCTGGAACGGCTCGGCTCGAATCAGCCGATCCGCGTGAATTGCCGCGTGGTGGCCGCCGCGAAGGGCGACATGGCCGAGCATGTCGCAGACGGCTCGTTCCGTCGCGACCTGTTGTACCGGTTGAACGTGGTGACGATTGCGCTGCCGCCTCTCGGCGAGCGTCGCGAGGACATCGTGCCGTTGTTCGAGCACTTCCTGCTGGATGCGGCGGTGCGTTACCAACGCCCTGCGCCGATTCTCACGGACCGGCAGCGTGCGAGCCTGATGCAACGCGAATGGCCGGGGAATGTGCGCGAACTGCGCAATGCCGCCGACCGCTTCGTGCTCGGCGTCGCCGAGGATCCGGTGATGTCTTTTACCGACGAGGGCGTCGCAGCGCAACCGTTGAAGGAACGTGTCGAGCAGTTCGAGCGGGCGGTGATCGCGGAGGCGTTGGAGCAGGCCGGCGGTGTCGTCGCAGTCGCGGCAGACAAGCTGCAGCTTGGCAAGGCGACGCTCTACGAGAAGATCAAGCGATATGGCCTGGCGGCCAAAGGGGAAGGGGAGCGGTGAGGGTTTGAAGCGCCGGCGGCGGGGAGGTATGACCTCGGCGCCGGCGTGTTTGAGTCAGGGTGCTTTGCTTCAGGCCTAGCGTGCGATCAAGCGGCAGTCAGACCAGCACTCAGGCCAGTACTCAAGCCGCGTTCAACGCTTTTTCCAGCAACTGGTCGAGTTCCGCGAATTGCGGTTCGCCGACGTAGCGCTTCAGAATCTTGCCGTCCTTGTCGACCAGGAACGTGGTCGGCGTGAGTTGGACGTTGCCGAACTGCCTGGCGGCCGAGCCGTCGTCCATCGCCACCTTGAATGGCAACTGGCGGGTTTGCGAGTAATTGGCTACGTACATCGGCGCATCGTAGTTCATCGCGACGGCGACGAATTCGAGCCCTTTGCCCTTGAAGCGGTTATAGGTCTGGACCATCTGCGGCATTTCCTTCATGCAGGTGTCGCAGCTGGTCGCCCAGAAGTTGACCAGATAGACCTTGCCTTTCAGGTCGGCGGTCGAAACCTTCTGGCCCGACAGCAAAGTGAAAGTAGCATCCGGCACGCGTTGTTGGCCCGCAAACGCGAAATAGCCGGCAATCGCAATCGCGACGGCCACCACGGCGATGATGATGATGCGAAGCGGATTCGCGCGCCGTGCGGCGGTGGACGGAGTGGAGCTCATGAACGGAACCTCGAGAGTCGCGCGGAACGCGCGGGACAGTGCGTTGGTCTGGATTGCGTTTGGACTGTTAGATCCGGGTGCTGCCAAGCGTCGTCATTGTAGCTCTATTCCAGCCGTGCGGCAGAGCGCAGCCAGGGAGGGGATAATGAGGTTTTGCGTTCCTGTCAGTCCGATCTTCTGTCTCCATGCTCCGAACCGCTTTTCGCTTCCTCGCCCGAATTTCCGTAGCCTTGCGCATCCCGCGCATCCCGATCACCCCGATCACCCCGATCACCCCGATCACCCCGATCACCCCGTTGGGCCGCTCAGTTAGCCGTTCCGCGAGTTTTTCCATGGCCGACCGTCGCGCGGGCAGTGCCACTTCTGGCTTGACTCGCTCGCAGCGGGCGCGTGCGGTACTTGGCGCGACGGTTGGTGCGCTCGTACTAGGCGGCGCATTGGCAGCCTGTTCGCCGACCTTCGACTGGCGGACCATCATGAATAACGACAACGGCTACACGGTCGATCTGCCGGCCAAGCCGGGCAATGACCAGCGCGCGGTCCGGATCGACGGCAAGCCGATGCAGATGGCGATGCAGACCGCCGAAGCCGGCGACGCCGTGTTCGCCGTCGGCACCGTCATGCTGCCTGACGACGACGAAGCGACGCAGCGTGCCGCCCTCGAATTTTTGCGCACGGGCCTCGCCCGCAACATCGGCGCCGCGCCTGATGCGCACGCAGTGCAAATTCAGCTCGCCGCCGGCGGCCAGGTGTTGGGTCTGGAAATGAAGCTGAGCGGCGAGGCCGGTTCCCAGCACGAAACGCGTACCGTCTATGCACGGCTGGTCGCGCGTGGACGGCATGTGTATCAGGCTGCGATCATTGCTTCCAAGCCGCTGCAGCAGGAGCAGGTCGACCAGTTTTTTTCGTCGTTCCAACTGTATTGAGAACGGTAGTTTTGGCCGATTCGGCGCGCCGTGGATCGTAGCGCATAGTGAAAGTTCCTTCGTAGCATCGCGCGCTAATTCCCGGTTTACGTTGAGGTTTTTTGCTTACGCGCAGCGCCTGTGGATAACTCTGTTGAGAACTCCGCGTTTTTTGCCGTAGATGCCCATCCCGTGGGCACTCTGTCAGAGCCGGGCAGTTCGCGGTGGCCAAAAAATCTCAATTAAATCAATGTCGTTTCCCCTCATGCTTCCGTAGGCCTTTCAGATGTTTCAAAATTTGTCTGGAACGGCCGCATGTGCATAAGTCAAGTCTTGACAGTAGTTTTTTCGCCTTATAGCGACCCGAAAGCCCGGCGATATTGAATGGCTTCACCGATCTGCGCGGCGCTCGGCATGGCGGTGCCGGCGAGGTCGGCGATGGTTCGCGCCACCTTCAGGACTCTGTAGTAAGCACGCGCCGACCAGCCGAAGCGCTCGCCGGCCTGACGCAATAGCGCTTCACCGGCGGCGTCCGGACGGCAGACCTCGTCCACTTCCCGGCCGCCCAGCTCCCGATTGGTTTTGCCTTGGCGCGCGAGTTGCCGCTCGCGAGCGGCATTGACTCGCAGTGCGATCGATGCGCTCGATTCACCGGTAACGGTGGAGCGTGCCGACAACTCCGCCGGCGTAAGCGCGGGAATCTCGATCTGAATGTCGATCCGGTCCAGCAGCGGCCCCGAGAGTTTGCGCAGATAGCGCGCCGCGATCTCCGCGGTGCAGCGGCAGCGGCCGTTGGGGTCGCCGCGCCAACCGCATGGACAAGGGTTCATCGCGGCGATCAGTTGGCAGGCTGCCGGAAAGTCCGCTTGCAGGGCGGCCCGGGAGATCGTGATGCGACCGGCCTCGAGTGGTTCGCGTAGGGTTTCCAAAACATGACGTTCGAACTCCGGCAGCTCATCCAGAAACAGCACACCCAGATGTGCGAGGGTGATTTCACCGGGTTGCGGCGGATTGCGGCCGCCGACCAGCGCCGGTGCGCTCGACGAATGATGCGGCGCGCGGAATGGCCGTTGCCGCCATTGCGACGGCGTAAAGCCGGCCCGGCTGGCGGACAGCAACGCGGCCGAGCTGAGCGCTTCGTCGTCGGTCATGGGCGGGAGGAGGCCAGGCAGGCGGGCGGCGAGCATCGATTTGCCCGCGCCAGGCGGCCCGACCAGCAAAACGTGATGTCCGCCGGCCGCGGCGACTTCCAGTGCGCGGCGCGCGCCGCGCTGGCCGATTACATCGGCCATGTCGGGAATCGCGGCAGGTGCGGTCTCGCTGAGGTCGGGGGCCGCAACAGGGTGAAGCCGGGCCTCGGGCGCTCCGGCCAGATGCCCGCACAATGAAGGCAGATCGGTCGCGCCATAGACATCGACGCCCGGCACGAGCGCCGCCTCGGCCGCGCTGGCCGCAGGCAGATAGAGCTGCGGGGTGCGCTGACTATCCGCCGCGGGTGCGCCCTGCTCGCCGGATGCCAAAAAAGTGGAAGCATCAACCGGGGCACCGCTCACCGCGTCATGAGAAGTGCCGCTGCGGGCCGTCCCGCAAGCCATCGCGAAGGCCCCGCGCATGGGCCGCAACGCCCCGGTCAGTGACAGTTCGCCCGCGAATTCCCGATTCAGCAGGGACTCGGGCGGAATCTGCCCGCTCGCCGCGAGAATGCCCAAAGCGATCGGCAGATCGAAACGGCCGGATTCTTTCGGCAAATCTGCGGGAGCGAGATTGACGGTGATGCGCCGCACGGGGAAATCGAAGCTGCAGTTCTGCAGCGCCGCGCGCACGCGCTCGCGGCTTTCGCGCACTTCCAGATCGGGAAGGCCGACGATCGAAAAAGAGGGTAATCCGTTCGCGAGGTGAACCTCGACGGTTACTTCGGGCGCGCGGCCAGAGGCCGGCGCGCGACTGCGCACCACGGCAAGCGACATGTTTTCTCCCGTCGGACGGCGCGCTGGGCGTGCGCGAGTCCCCTAAAACGCTGATGACGTCACGGCTCGCTTGCCAGTGATGTGCAGCACTGCGCAGCTAAAGCGCTGCGAGCAAAGCTTCAGGGCGTTTGCGTGGTGACCGGCAGCTTCTGCTCGAGCTCGGCGACGCGGCGCTCCAGTTCCTCGAGGCGCGCACGGGTGCGCACCAGCACCTGGGTTTGCGTATCGAATTCCTCGCGCGTGACGAGGTCGAGCTTGGAAAAGCCTTGCGACAGCATGGCCTTCACGTTGCGTTCGACGTCTTTGGCCGGCGAGTTCTTGAACAGCTCGCTCATGCGGGCCTGAAAATCGTTAAAGACATCGTTCGGTTGTTTCATGGTGTTCCCCTTGTGCACAAAAAGTGTGCATGTTTCGTTACGCCTGTGCTTCGTCACGGCTGATGGGCCGTCTTGGTGCATGGCGTGTGGACCGCCGCTGCCGCATGAGCCCGTTTGGTGCGCGCTCGAAACGGTAAAAGCCTTCGAACACTCTAGCAACGATCCCTACGCCGCGCCACCGTCCTCCGCCAACGCTGGCCGTCCGGCCAGGGCGGCTTGCGCCCCTTCTGCAGCGTGCAGGGAACGAAGTCTGACACAACATGGCATGCGAGTTGCTGTTACTGCCCCGCGCGCACTGCCGGGTGGTTTTTGCCGGCAGCGTAACGAGACCACGCGAACGGGCTACAGGTACGCAAACAGGGTTAGCAACGCTTACGCAACGGGTTACGCAACTTAGCGAGGGATTTCATGAAACTCATTACCGCAATCATCAAGCCGTTCAAGCTCGATGAGGCGCGCGAAGCCTTGTCGGCCATCGGCGTCTCAGGCATCACGGTGACCGAAGTCAAAGGCTTCGGTCGTCAGAAGGGCCATACGGAGTTGTATCGGGGCGCTGAATACGTCGTCGATTTCCTGCCGAAAGTGAAGATCGAGGCCGCGGTCTCGGACGACATCGTCGACCAGGCGATCGAGGCGCTTGAACGCGCGGCGCGCACCGGCAAGATCGGCGACGGCAAGATTTTTGTCACCCCGATCGAGCAAGTGGTTCGGATTCGCACCGGGGAGACCGGCGCGGACGCCCTGTAATACCAAAAGATAGCGACACAGATAGCGACAAGAGGAAACGAAGATGCGCAAATTATTGATGTCCATGCTGATGGCCGGTTCGCTGCTCGCGGGCGGTATCGGCGCCGCCCTCGCGGACGACGCTTCCGCCCCCGCGGCCGCCTCGGCCGCTGCTTCCGGTACGACGGCGAGCGCGCCGGCGCCGGACGCCTCGGCAGCCCCTGCTGCCGCCGCGGCCTCGGCACCGGCCGCTGACGCGTCCGCCGCACCGGCTGCCAGCGCCGCAGCCGCACCTGATGCATCGGCCGCATCCGCTGCTGCCGCACCGGCAGCTCCGACCGCGCCGTTCTCGGTCGATTCGTCGAAGATCAATTCGGGCGACACGGCCTGGATGCTGACCTCCACCGCGCTCGTGCTGTTCATGACGATCCCGGGCCTGGCACTGTTCTACGGCGGCATGGTCCGCAAGAAGAGCGTGCTCGCGATCCTGATGCAAAGCTTCGCGATCACCTGTCTGGTGTCGATTGTCTGGGTGGTGGTGGGCTACAGCCTCGCCTTCACGCCGGGCAACTCGTTCATCGGTGGCTTCTCGCGCTTCTTCATGGCGGGCATGAACTACATCAAGGGCGACAAGGCCACGACGCTGACCGTCAGCCACCTCGCGCCGACGATCCCGGAAACGGTCTACGTCGTCTATCAGATGACGTTCGCGATCATTACCCCGGCACTCATCACGGGCGCGTTTGCCGACCGTATGAAGTTCTCGGCGATGCTGGTGTTCATGACGCTGTGGTCGATCATCGTCTACTCGCCGATCGCGCACATGGTCTGGGAACCGACCGGCTGGCTGGCTAGCGCGGGCATCCTCGACTTCGCGGGCGGTACGGTGGTGCACATCAATGCCGGTATTGCGGCGCTGGTCTGCGCGCTGGTGCTCGGCAAGCGTGTCGGCTACGGCAAGGAAGCGATGGCGCCGCACAACCTGACGCTCACGCTGATCGGTGGCGCCATGCTGTGGGTGGGCTGGTTCGGCTTCAACGCGGGTTCGGCGGTGGCGGCAGACGGCCGTGCCGGTTTCGCGATGTTCGCAACGCAAGTGGCAACCGCGGCAGCAGCACTCGCATGGATGTTCGCCGAATGGGCAACCAAGGGTAAGCCGTCGGTACTGGGTATCGTGTCGGGCGCCGTGGCGGGTCTGGTGGCGATTACGCCGGCTTCGGGCTTCGTCGGTATGACGGGCTCGCTGGTGATCGGCATTGCGGCAGGCGTGATCTGCTTCTGGTCGGCAACGTGGCTCAAGCACAAGCTCGGTTACGACGACTCGCTCGACGCGTTCGGCGTGCACTGCATCGGCGGGATCGTGGGTGCGCTGCTGACCGGTGTGTTCGCGGTCAAGGACATCGGCGGCGCAGACGGCAGCGTGGTCCTGCAAGCCAAGGGCGTGCTGACCACCCTGATCTACAGCGGCGTGGTGAGCTACATCCTGTTGAAGATCATCGACATGGTGATGGGCCTGCGCGTGACGGAAGAAGAGGAGCGCGAAGGCCTCGACATCTCTTCGCACGGCGAAACGGCGTACCACCCGTAACCGACCTCGTTCTCTCCCCGAGCCG
>NZ_JAXDPY010000262.1:0-3413 GCF_034668105.1 Paraburkholderia sp.
GCTTGCCGCCTACGATGCCGCAAGCGATAGCGCGCTGCTTCTCGATGTGGCGCGCTACAAGTATCCGGCGGTGTGGGTGCCGCTCACGCAACTGTACGCAGCGGCCCAGGCGGTCGACAACGTGAGCGGACTGTCACGCGGCATTGTGGTCGTCGGCACGCGAGCGAACTGACTGACTGACGGCTTTCAGGGCGTGGTGGTCTCGCTTACCGGCGTTGGCGGCGGATTGGTTGAGCGCGCATCAATCGTCCTCGTTACGCCATTCGGTGAGTCCCTCTCGCGCGTTCAGTTCGATGAACGAGGGCCGCGCGCGCAACCCGCGAATATAGCGCGCGAGATGCGGCAACAAAGGGCTGGCTGGCGCTCCCGCCGAGGCACTGAGCGCGACCAGCGACACGCCGATGAACCCGGCGGTACTCGACGCTTTCGCGCTCGCCATCATTGCCGGCGAGGGCGCGCCGGCTTTTCCCGGCATGACGGGCCACGAACCGGACCAGGCAAAGGGGGACCGGTACGCCGAAAGAATCGCCCAGGCGACACAGGCCTTGCGTGCCGTCGTTCCCAATGCGGGGACGTACTTATCGGAGAGCAATTTCTTCGAAGGTGACTGGCAGCATGCGAACTGGGGCAGCAACCATGCGCGGCTGGCGGCCGTGAAGCGTCAATACGATTCCGATGGCTTGTTCTTCGTCCATCACGGCGTGAGCTCGGAACTGTGGAGCGCCGATGGCTTCACGAGAGTAAAAAGCGCTGACGGTCGAATCACGCCGCAGACCTTCAACTTGAGGCTGGAAGTTTTTCACACCCACGCAGCGTTCTGCAAAATGATCCAATCGCTGTTGCGATCTTCGAACGCGTTGACCCAGGCTAACCAGATGAGCGACTCGGAGAACGGGGATGACTGCATCGGCGATTCCACGGACGGCATATGACCCGCATGAAGAGGGGGCAGCATGGCAACCATTCGCGTGCGGTCAACCGCGTTAGCGGATCGATCGGTCGTGCAGCCGTTGGCGGGTCCGCGATCCACGCAAAGAACGGTTGCCGGATGCGCGCGGCCTCGTCACGGTCGATGCCCAAATGAAGCTGCCAGAAAGAACACTAGGCACTTCGCGCGATCTCCCCCACGCCTGCGTTAAAGCTTTCATCCGGACGTACTCTGCGCGTTGCGGCGGAAACTGCCGGGCGTGCCCGGGACGGCGTCTTGCGAACGCGAGCATCGTGCAGGACCGGCCGCGCGTCGACCAGATCCGCGTAGAGCGCGAGATAGTTCGACGTCGATGCTGCCCAGCCGAAGTCACGGCTCATGGCGTTACGTTGCAACGCATGCCATGACGACGGTTGCATGAACGTGTCCAATGCGCGTCCGATCGCGTAGATGACGTCATCCGCGCTCTCGCCGTCGAACAGGAAACCGGTCGCGAGATCGATGCCCCGGCGTTCGTGCGGCGCATAGTCGATGATCGTATCGGCGAGGCCGCCCACGCGCGACGCCACCGGAATCGTGCCGTAGCGCATTGCATAGAGTTGCGTGAGTCCGCACGGCTCGAAGCGGCTACCGTGCAACAGAATGTCCGCACCCGCATGCAACATGTGCGCGCGTCGCTCGTCGTAGCCGATCTGCACGCCCACCCGTCCGGGCGACGCGGCCGCGAGTGCCACGAGTGCCTGTTCGAGTTCGTGCTCGCCTTGACCGAGAATCGCAAATTGCAGACGCGGATGCCGTTCGAGCAGCCCGGGCAGCGCGCGCACCACGACATCCGCGAGTTTCTGCTCGGTCAGACGGCTGCCGATGGCGACCAGCGGCGCGAACGGATCGCGCGTCAGGCTGAAGGCCTGCTGGAGTTCGCGCTTGCAGGCCTGCTTGCCCGCGGTGTCGTCGACGGAATAGGGGCGTGCGATGAGCGGATCGGATGCCGGATTCCAGCTTGTTGTGTCGATGCCGTTGACGATGCCCGAGAGCTTGCCGGCTTGCGCTTGCAGAACGCCTTCCATGCCGTGGCCGAAGCACGGCGTCAGAATCTCGCGTGCGTAGCGCTGGCTGACGGTGGTGACGCGATCGGCGTGCACGATGCCGGCTTTCATCATGCTGAGCGAGCCGTAGAACTCGATACTGCGTTCATCGGATAGTGCCGGCGCCAGCAACTCGGGCGGCACGCCGATCCAGCCGCCCATCGCGAGCGGGTGGTTGCCTTGAAATGCCAGGTTGTGAATCGTGAAGACGCTTGCTGCGGCGACGCCCGCGAGGCGCATATACAGCGGCGTGAGTCCTGCATGCCAATCGTGCGCGTGCACGATGTCGGGGCGCTTCACGCCGCGCACGCCGCGCGCGATGCGGGTGGCTGCTGCCGCGAGCGATGCGAAGCGCGTGAGATTGTCGAGGTAGTCGCGTCCTTGTGGATCGCGGTAGAGGCCTTCGCGCGCGAACAGGTGGTCCATCTGCAGCAGCAGCACGGGAATGCCGGTGTCGGGCATCTGGGCTCGGAGCAGTTTGGCGTCGCCGCCGGGGAGGCCGGTCATGCGGGCCACGGGCGTGACGCCGACGGCGCGTTCGAGGGCGGCAGGGTACGCGGGCATCAGGATCGATACGTCGACGCCGGCTTCGCGCAGGGCGGCGGCGTAGGCACTGACCATGTCGCCGAGGCCGCCAGATTTCGCGAGGGGCAAGGCTTCGGAAGCGACAAGAAGAACGTTGAGCGACAAGATGGCCCCCAAGGGATCGGTTTTTTTTTGCACTTGGACAGTGCGGTTGGAGTTCGCTAGCGCGAGGTTTCAGCAAGGGGTGTGCCTGTGGGTTGGTTTTTTTTTGCCGCTGGCGGTGGGGGTTGGCGCGGGGTTGGTTTGGTTTCACTGCCTTGCCGGGCGGGAGGGGGTTTTCTCTTGTATGTAGATTTGACTTTTTGGAGGTGTTTTTGCCTACTGCGTTGCAGTTCGCTGGATTTTGTTTGCCCGTTCGGCGCTTGTTTCGTCTGATTGCCTACGGTGTTGGCCTTTCTTTGAATTGATATTGGTCTATTAGCGTTGCCCCTGTGCGGGGCGGCACTTACTTTCTTTGCCGCGGCAAAGAAAGATAAGCAAAGAAAGCCGCTCACCCCGCTAGCTCATAAGCGGGTCCCCCGCACAGTTACGGTAGTGGTCCATCTGGAATCCGTGTCCCCGCACATTCGACGTGAGTGACAAGGCGCTCATACTTCCCGCCTCGCACTGCGTGTTCGCCGGAACGGCTCATCAGAAACATTGCGCTTCGTTTGAACGCATTTGCAACCCTTCGGCCGACCTCGCCCAAATGCCCCCCCAACAACCGTGAGAGAACTCGATCCCAATCCCAATCACAATCGCGATCGCGAGACCGAGTCCGAGACCGAGTCCGAGACCGAGACCGAGATCGAGACCGAGATCGAGACCGAGACCGA
>NZ_JAXDPY010000263.1:0-8113 GCF_034668105.1 Paraburkholderia sp.
GCCCACAACACGCCCTCGACAATCCGAAAGCAAACTGAAATATCTTGTCGGTACCGCGCCAACAGAAAGGACAGGCTTTTTGGGCGTCGACACCTGCCGACCCCACCGTCAGTAGTGCCATCACACATATCGTTAAATTACGATATATGATTCGTCTTGTAGCGATGCAGGTGGGTGCCCTGCCCGGCCGTTACCCGGTGGCAAGCGTGCCTGTTGTTTTGAGTTGAAGCCCCGAAAACCGATCCACATGACGCTCGATATCGACGCGATTCACAAAGCGCTTGCCAACCCTGTGCGCAGGGAGATTCTCGGCTGGTTGCGCGAGCCGTACGCGCATTTCTCCGACCAGGATCTGCCGCTCGATCACGGCGTGTGTGCCGGCAAGATCGACGCGCGCTGCGGCCTGTCGCAGTC
The DNA here is from genome assembly GCF_034668105.1 of Paraburkholderia sp. Classification (GTDB taxonomy): domain Bacteria; phylum Pseudomonadota; class Gammaproteobacteria; order Burkholderiales; family Burkholderiaceae; genus Paraburkholderia. The sequence continues at coordinate 415 of NZ_JAXDPY010000263.1, forward strand.
CACCGTGTCGGCGCACCTCGCCGCCTTGCAGCGCGCCGGGCTCGTCACGTCGAAGCGGGTCGGTCAATGGGTGTTTTTCAAACGCAACGAGGCCGTCATTCAGGCCTTTCTCGAGCACATGAATACCGGGCTCTGAGCGCGTCATCCGCATCGCCGCGTTCTTTCGCTTATTTCGTTTATTTTATTGCGCAGTTTTTTAAAGGCTCGGGCCACGCGCCCGCTACCTGAGGTGAACTCATATGCCGACTCTTTTTGATCCGCTCCAGATTGGCGACATCACGTTGTCGAACCGCATCATCATGGCGCCGCTCACGCGTCAACGCGCCGAGGAAATCCGCGTGCCGAACGCGCTGATGGCCAAGTACTACGCCGAACGCGCCACCGCGGGCCTGATCATCAGCGAAGCCACTTCGGTCACGCCGCAAGGCGTCGGTTACGCCGACACGCCGGGCATCTGGTCGCAAGAACAGGTTGAAGGCTGGAAGCTCGTCACGAACGCCGTGCACGCAGCCGGCGGCAAGATCTTCCTGCAACTGTGGCACGTCGGCCGTATTTCGGACCCGCTGTTCCTGAACGGCGAACTGCCGGTCGCGCCGAGCGCCATCGCGGCACAAGGCCACGTGAGCCTGGTGCGTCCGGAGCGCCCGTACGTGACACCGCGTGCACTGGAACTCGATGAAATCGCCGGTGTGGTCGACGCATTCCGCAAAGGCGCCGAAAACGCAAAGGCAGCAGGTTTTGACGGCGTGGAAGTGCACGGCGCGAACGGTTATCTGCTCGACCAGTTCCTGCAGGACAGCACCAACACGCGTACCGACGCTTACGGCGGCCCGATCGAAAACCGCGCCCGCCTGCTGCTCGAAATCACCGACGCATGTATCGACGTCTGGGGCGCGAACCGTGTCGGCGTTCACCTCGCACCGCGCCGCGACGCGCACGCCATGGGCGATTCGGATCCGGCGGGTACGTTTGGTTATGTGGCGCGCGAACTCGGCAAGCGCAAGATCGCGTTCATCGCCGCTCGCGAAGCGCTCGGCGACGACCGCCTCGGCCCGCAACTGAAGAAAGCATTCGGCGGCCCGTACATCGCGAACGAAAAATTCACCAGGGAAACCGCGCAGCAAGTACTGGACGCGGGTGAAGCGGACGCGGTGGCGTGGGGTCAGCTGTTCATCGCGAATCCGGATCTGGTGCGCCGCTTCGAGACGAATGCGCCGTTGAACAAGCCGAATCCGGCCACGTACTATGCACGCGGCGAAGTGGGTTACGTGGACTATCCCACGCTGGAAACGGTGGAATAAGCAGGTGAAGTCAGCTTCTCGGGTTTAAGCCGCTGCGTTAAAGCGGCTGGTGAATCGTAGTACGCGGCGGGTGGGACCGGAACGATGTCCGTCACGTTCGCCGCGTTTTTTCATGCGTTGGCCGTTACGTAGGGCGCGCACTGCCCGCGCTACGAGCGATCGAGGCGATCACGTCTCGCGTCTGCCCTCATGCCAGATCACGCCGCATGAACACGCGCCTGGATTCGTCGAGCCCTCGCGCGATATGCGCATGGCGCCGGGCAATCAGCGCGGCATCGAGATCGGCCTCGTCGATATCGTGAAAGCCGAGCCGCCGATAGTACGGCGCGTTCCACGGCACCTCGCGAAACGTCGACAAGACAAGTTGCATGACCTGTTGCGCACGCGCGCGTTGCGCCACCTGCTCGATCAGTGCCGCGCCGATACGTTGCCCGGCATGCGACGTGAGTACATCGAGCTCCTGCACATAAAAACGCGCGGGCTGCGGCTCGAACATCACGAACCCCACGCAGGCCCCATCGGCATCCACGGCGACGACAATCTCCCGCGCGTCGATCTTGCGCTTGACGAGTTCCAGCTCCATCGGAGGCGCGTCGGCGATACCGGTCATGCCGACGCTGACAAAGCGCTGGCCGGCCTCGAATTCGATTGCACGGATAGCGATAGCATCGTGCGGCGCGGCAACGCGGAACGTGAATCTGGAAGCATGTTGCATAGGCGTTTCGTCGCGTTCTATTCAAGCGCGAATTTTGGAAGACACACCGCGATGTTGACATCAACGCGACGAAATAAACAAGTGCCCGCGCCACCACGGGACTAAACTCCCGAACATCGCAATCCCTTTCGAACCAAGATGGATCTCATGCATGTGCTGCAGGTCGCCCTGCACTTCGACCAGCACCTGAGCGGCCTGATCGTGCAATACGGCACCGCCGTCTACGCGATGCTGTTTCTCGTCGTGTTCGTGGAAATCGGCTTTCTGCCGCTATTCTTTTTGCCTGGCGATCCACTGATCTTCATCTGCGGCGGTCTTGCCGGGACCGGCGCGCTGAACGTCTGGCTCGTGATCCCGGTGCTGTTCGCCGCGACCGTGGCGGGCAGCATCGTCGACTATGCAATCGGCCGCGCGATCGGCGAAAAAGTCTACACGGCCAACTATCGCTGGCTCGACAAGCAGGCGCTGCGTAAAGCACATGCGTTTTACGAAGCACGCGGCGGCCTGACCTTTCTGCTGTCGCCGTTCATTGCCGTCGTGCGCACTTTCGCGCCGTTCGTCGCCGGCGTTTCGCGCATGACGTTCGCGCGTTTCGTGTCGTTCGTCACGGCCGGGGCGGCGCTGTGGATCGTGTCGCTGGTGGCGGCCGGCTATCTGTTCGGCAACGTGCCGCTGGTGCGCGATCATATGAGTTCGATTGTGCTGCTGGGTGTCGCGCTCGGTGTCGGATCGCTGCTGGTGAGCGCCGTGTGGCGCTTCGCCAGCCGGAGGTGGCGGGCTCACTGAAAGGGGGTTGCGTACGCACTGAACCGAAGCCTGCGCGCTCCGTAAACCATCCGTCGCGCGCACACCGCATTTCGTGGAGATCGTTATGTCGCTATCTGCTTTGCTCGTCTTCGCGCTGGCGCTGACCGTCGCCGCCGGCACGCCCGGCCCCAGCATTGCCGCGCTGGTCGCGCGTGCTGCCGTCAGGCTGTGTTTCGATCAGGCGTCCGGGATCGCCGGAATGCCGCATGGCAAATTTGTCATGTCCTTGACCGTTTCGTGTTAACTACTGCCAGATATCCTCGATGCGGTCTCCGCAATTACTTCACGACACGGATAGATCCATAGACCGACCAGCGTCGTGTTTCCCCGCATGAGCCTGAGTTTCTTCAAACAGTGGTTAAAAGCCCCTGCAACTGTAGGTGCAGTGGCGCCTTCATCGCGCGGTCTTGCCGACGCCATGGCGGACGGTGTCGAGTCGTTCGAGGCAATCGTCGAGGTGGGCGCCGGCACCGGCGTCGTGACGGAATCTCTCGTGCGCCGGCACCCATCAGCGCGGCTGATCGTATTCGAGCTCGGAGATCAATTGGCCACCGAACTGAGAGAGCGGTTTCCTCACGCGCAAGTGGTCGGCGGTGCGTTTCATAAGAACGTTGCGGTCCTGCAAGACTTGCCGGCGAAGACGATCATTGTCTCCGGACTGCCGTTCCGTTCGCTTTCGTCGGGTGTCGTCGAACCGACTGTTGCGGCCTTCGCCCAGCTCCTTTACGCCGACCGGGCTCGACGTCTTGTGCAGTTCACGTATCAACCGCGTGTCCCGTTCGTCGCCCCTATAGGCTTGTGTTGGCACCGCATCAAAACAGTGTGGTTGAATGCGCCGCCAGCGAACGTCTGGCATCTCAGCAGCAAGACAAACTGGTGAGGTAGCGCTACGCGTGCCATATAACCCGTTATAGGCAGTGCAGCTGTTGAGGACGTATGGGCGCGCGGCTGCCTCGGTGAGAGGAGTGACGGCGCAGACGCAATTCACCCGGACGGAATTATCGACTCCATCAGCGGTGCCCGCGCTCAATTCACCCAGCAACCGCCACCTATCTCCGCCAGCGCAGCGGACGGCGCAGGTGGTGCCGCTCCAGCCGCACCGCGGCACCCGCCTGGAGAAACGCGGGGATGCCGTCGTCCAGTTGCCGGCCTTCGAGCCGTTCGCGCTCCTCGTCGGCTTCGACCGTGCGGTTCGGATCGATGAACAGCGCGCCGACGATCCCCACCGCCAGCAGACCGGCGGAAATCGTGAACGGCACGTTGTAGCTGCCCGTGGTTTCGATCAGATAGCCGAACACCACCGGCGAGATCATGCCGGCCACGCCGAAGCCCGTATTCATCATGCCGCCCGCCGTGCCCGCATAACGCCCGCCGATGTCGAGCGGCAAGGTCCACAACACAGGATTGGTGATCTCGAGAAAGAAGAACGACGCCGACAGGAACACCACCGCCATCAGCGGATTGGTTGCGGACACCATCGGCAGCAGGAATACGAGCGAGCCGCCCATGCCCACCACCAGCACCGCGCAGCGCGCAAAACGCAGCCGGCCGGTGCGCTTGTAGAGCCGGTCCGAGACGACGCCGCCGAGGGTATCGCCGATCACGCCCGCGAGCAGCGGCAGCGCCGTGAACAGCGCCAGTTGCTTGAGATCGAAGCCGCGCGCCTCCTTCAGATAAGAAGGCAGCCAGGTCAGATAGACCCACAGCAGCCAGCCATAACAGAAGTCGACGAACGTAACGAGCCACATCCGCCGGACCAGTTTGCGCCACGGCGTGGCCGCACGCTTGGCGCGTTCGCAGTCGCCGGCGCGATAGCCGATCTCAGCGGTTTCCTCGGGCGTCACGCGGCGGTTCTGCTCCGGCGAGTTCGTAAACACGCAGAGGTACAGCGCCGTCCACGCAAGACTCGCCACGCCAAGCAGAATGAACGCGTCGCGCCAGCCGCCCGCCACCACCACCGCCAGCACAAGCGGTGGTGTGACCGCCCCGCCGAGCCGGGCGAAGCTGTGGGTGATGCCTTGCGCGAAACCGCGCTCGGCCACCGGCATCCAGTAAGTAAAGGCACGCGTCGCGGTCGGGAAGGCGCCGCCCTCGCCGATGCCCAACGCGAACCGCAGCAGGACGAGCATGGCCACGCTGCCCGCGAAACCGGTGGCGAGCGTCGCCGCGCCCCAGATCAGCGACAACACCGTCAACACCAGCTTCGGCCCGTACTTGTCCGACAGCCAGCCGCCGAGGACCTGCATGAATGCATATGGATAAGCAAAGGCCGAGAACACGAGGCCGAGCTGAACAGTTGTCAGCCCCATTTCATGCCGGATGATCGGACCCGCCACAGCGATATTCACTCGATCGATGTACGAGATGAAATACATCAGGCACATGACCGCCAGGATGATATGGCGCGTCTTCACACGCCGCTTGTGCGTTTTCATGCTGTCTCCGTGTCTTTTATGTGACGCCGATGGCGTCTGTGGTCGTTCAGTCCGTACGTCAGTACTGCGGCGCAATTACGAGCGCGGCGCGCCTTCCTCCTGCGCCTGCCACGCGATCCGCGCACGCCGACGGGCATGCCGTCAAGTGGGCACGAGCTTGAGGCGCTGCACCTTCCCCGAAGGTCCGCGAGGCAATTCCGTGACGAAGCGGAATTCCTTCGGCGTCTTGTAGCGGCCCAGTTCGCGCAGGCAGTACGCACGCAGATCCGCGATGTCGAGCGCGCCTTGCCCCTCTCCAGTCCGTGGCACGATGAAGGCGACAATCTCCTGCCCGTAGGCGCTATCCGGCACACCCACCACCGCGGCATCCAGTACTCCGGGGTGTTTGAGCAACGCTTCATCGATCTCGCGCGGCGCAATGTTTTCGCCGCCCTTGATGATCAATTCCTTCGCGCGGCCATTGATGTAGAAATAACCGTCGCTGTCGCGATAGCCGAGGTCGCCGGTGCGCAGCCAGCCATCGGCGGTGAAGGCCGCATGGGTTTCCTCCGCGCGCTTGTAATAGCCGCGCATGACCTGCTCGCCGCGCAGCACCAGTTCGCCGCACTCGTCGGCCGCGCATTCACGGCCGTCACGGTCGATCACCTTCGCTTCACCGCCTGAGGGCAAGCCAATGCTGCCGATTCTTCGTCGCTCCGGATCGTATGGATTGCTGAACACCGGCGCGGCGGTTTCGGTCATGCCCATCGTTTCGATGATGCCGACCCCGAAGCGCGCCTCGAACGCGCGATGGTGATCGGCAGGCAGCGCCGCCGACGCACTGCGGCAGAACCTCAGCGCCGACAGGTCGAACGAGCACGGTTCGTCGTTGTTGAGCAGATAGGCGACGATCGTCGGCACCACGTTGATCCATGTGCAACCGTGGCGCGCGACATCGCGCCAGTAGGTGCGGGCGGCAAACCGCGGTGTCATGACCACCGATCCGCCATGAAAGAGCGGCGCAAGCAGCGTCACGACGAGACCATTGATGTGGTAAAGCGGCAAGGCGGCAAAGACACGGTCGCCGCTGCCGAGGCGGTGCTCGTGCGAGATGTTGCGCGCATTGGCCAGCAGGTTTCGATGATCCAGCAGGACGCCCTTCGGGGCGCCGGTGGTGCCGGACGTATACATCAGCAGCGCCACATCGCTTGCGTCGGGCTCCGCGCTCGACGACACCTTGGAATCCCAAGCGGGTAAAGAAGGCGACTGGAGCGTGTCATTCACAGACACCCGATGCGTGGCAACGTCCCCTGCCGTCTCCACCAACGCGGTTTCGACGCAAGCCGGCAGACGCGCGACGGCAGCATCGGGCTCGGTGCGAATCAGCGCAATGGGGCGCGTGATGCCTTGCTCACGCAGCTCCGCGATCGCGCTCGCCATCGCCGCATGCGTATCGCCGGAAACAAACACCATGCGCGTGTCCGAATGCTCGACGATGTAGCGCAGCTGCGACGGCTGGCACAACAGATTGAGCGGATTGGCGACGAGCCCGCTGTACATCGCCGCGAGCAGCAGCCTCGCCGTATGAATGCCGTTGCCCATGAAAACCGAAACGACATCGCCGGCTTGCAAACCTGCTTCGTGAAAGACCGTCTCGAGCGCGCGGCAGTCGTCACGCAGCGCCGCAAAGGTCAACACGCCGGCCTGTGCGGCAGCGTCGCCGTCATCCGCGCTGTCAGATGCTGTCAGCAGGAACGGCTTGTCGGGATACTGCGCGGCGCGCGCGTCGATCAGCGCGCGGATGGAGTGAGGCATTTTCATTTGCCATACCTCGCGAAGAAATCCCCGAGTACGTCATCCAGTTCGGGGACGCGCTCCTCGATCGGATAAGCCACGCGCGTGATGTTCAGGTAATGGTGAAAGTTGAGATTGCTCGAGAAATTGTTGCGGCCCCAGGTTCCACATCCCATCGACAGCGAAAAGGGCAAGCCGTTATCGAAGTTGCCGCCGGTCGCGAGGCAATGCGCCTGATTCACGATCACGCGCGCCACCGGCAGCGTTGAACCGAGCTGCACCGCCGCCTCGGGGTCGGAGGAATGCAGGCCGACCGAGTGCCCGGCGCCCATGTAGGCGTAGATGCCGCGCACGATATCGGCGGCGGCTGTGAAGCTGTCCGCGCGATAAACCGTCAGCACCGGTGCGAGCTTTTCGCCCGAGAACGGGTAGTCAGCGCCGAAGCCGCTTTCCTCCACCATCAGAAAGGCGGGTCCGCGCGCGGCAATGTCGTTGAGTCCTGCCGCCCGTGCAATCGACGCCGCCGAGCGCGCGGTGCAGTGCGCCGAGAGCTTGCCGTTCGACCATAGGGCCGCCTGCAATTGCGCCTTCTGCGCGGCGTCGAGCATCACGCCACCGCAAGCGCCCAGTTCGGCCAGCATGTCCGCATATACCGCGCTTTCGATGAC
>NZ_JAXDPY010000264.1:0-9464 GCF_034668105.1 Paraburkholderia sp.
TCGCGCTCGCGCTCGGTATGGCAATCGACGCGAACGTGCTGATCAATGAGCGCGTGCGCGAAGAACTGCGCCATGGCGCCCCGCCGCAACTGGCAATCCAGAACGGCTACGCGCATGCATGGGCGACCATTCTCGACTCGAACGTCACCACGCTGATCGCCGGTCTCGCGCTGCTCGCCTTCGGCTCCGGCCCGGTGCGCGGCTTCGCCATGGTCCACTGTATCGGCATCCTGACGTCGATGTTCTCGGCTGTGTTCTTCTCGCGCGGTATCGTCAATCTGTGGTACGGCGGCAAGAAGAAGCTCAAGTCGCTGGCGATCGGTCAGGTGTGGCGTCCGCAACCGGAAGGTATCGACGGCGCCGCCGCCTACCTCGGTAGCGAAGATGCCGCGACCGACACAGCACGCGCCGTCGCCGCGGCAAGCGCCAAGCCCAAGGCGAAAGCCGGGGCCCAGGCGCGCGCCAAGCCGACCGTGCGCCGCCGCGACGCGTCCAATGCGTCGAACACGCCGCAGAAACCGGGTTCATCCCGCTGAACCCCGGAGAACAAGACCATGGAATTTTTCCGTTTTCGCAAAGACATTCCGTTCATGCAGCGTGCGTTGATTTTCAACGCAATCTCGCTCCTGACGTTCCTTGCCGCTGTGTTCTTCCTGGTACATCGCGGACTGCATCTGTCGGTGGAATTCACCGGCGGTACGGTTATCGAAGTGCAGTATCCTGGCGCCGCGCCGCTCGAACCGGTGCGCGGCACGCTCAACAAGCTCGGCTATCCCGACGCGCAGGTGCAGAACTTCGGCACCTCGCGCGACGTGCTGATCCGTCTGCCGCTCAAGCAGGGTTACACGTCGGCGCAACAGAGCGATCAGGTGATGAGCGCGCTGAAGGGCGAAGACGCCCAGGTGCAGTTGCAGCGCGTCGAGTTCGTCGGCCCGCAGGTCGGCAAGGAACTCGCTACCGACGGCCTGCTCGCGCTGGCCTGCGTGGTGGTCGGCATCGTGATCTACCTGTCGTTCCGCTTCGAATGGAAGTACGCGGTGGCTGGCGTGATCGCGAACTTGCACGACGTGATCATCATTCTCGGCTTCTTCGCGTTCTTTCAGTGGGAGTTCTCGCTGTCGGTGCTGGCCGCAGTGCTGGCGGTGCTCGGCTACTCGGTGAACGAATCGGTCGTTATCTTCGACCGGATTCGTGAGACCTTCCGCCGCGAACGCAAGATGACCGTGATCGAGGTGATCAACCATGCGATCACCAGCACCATGTCGCGCACGATCATCACCCACGGCTGTACGCAAATGATGGTGCTGTCGATGTTCCTGTTCGGCGGCCCTACGCTGCACTATTTCGCCCTGGCGCTGACAGTGGGCATTCTGTTCGGTATCTACTCGTCGGTGTTCGTCGCCGCGGCGCTCGCGATGTGGTTCGGCGTGAAGCGCGAAGATCTGATCAAGGACAAGAAGGAACGCGTCGATCCGGACGATCCAAACGCAGGCGCGCAAGTCTGATCGTGCCGCAGGCAGTCATCTGACTCGAACGCAATAAAGAAAAGGCCGGTTCTCTCGAACCGGCCTTTTACGTTTACCGCCTCTGCCGGGCTTTATTTGAACCCAAGCTTACGGCGCGCCGCCATCAGCGCCACCAGACTGATCGCCGCGGCAAAAATCATGTAGTAGCTCGGCGCAGCCTTCGAACCCGTGAAGCTGATCAGCCACGCGATGATGAACGGCCCGAAGCCGCCGAAGATCGTCACGGCGATGTTATAGGCGAGCGACATGCCGGTGGTGCGTGTCTGCACCGGGAACATCTCCGAGAGCAAACCCGGCAGCGCCGCGAAGTAACCCGTCATCAGAAAGCCGAACACGATCTGCAGCGCGATCAGCGTGCCGAAGGTCGGATGCGCGACCAGATACACGAAGGCCGGGTAGATCAGCACGAGAAGCAGCAGCGCCGAGAGCAGCATGATCGTGGTGCGCCCGTGGCGATCCGACAGATGGCCGATCAGCGGCGAGAACACCATCTGGATCAGACCCGTCAGCGCGATCGCCGCGAACGCGACCGACGGCGCCAGCCCCAACTGCTTCACGCCGTACGTCGGCATGAACAGCACCAGATAGGTCGACACCGTACCGAGCACCACCACGCCGATCGCAATCACGAGGCGCAGCTTCTGGCTGGTAAAGGTATCGCGCAGTGGCGTGGTGGTTTGCTCCGCCGCGAGGAACTCGGGCGTTTCGTCGAGTTTGGTGCGGATGTACCAGGCAACCGGCCCGATCAGCAGGCCGAAGAAGAACGGCACGCGCCAGCCCCACGAGCCCATCTGTTCCGGCGACAGCTTGCCGGTCAGCAGCACGCCAAAGCCGGCTGCGAGCAGCGTGGTAAGCCCTTGGCTCGCGACCTGCCAACTCGCGAAAAAACCACGCCGCCCCGGCACGTGCTCCGCGAGAAAAGCCGTGGCGCTGCCAAACTCGCCGCCCGCTGAAAAGCCCTGCATCAGGCGCGCCAGCACGAGGATCACGGGCGCGGCGAGGCCGATGCTCTGATACGTCGGCAGCACGGCGATGATCAGCGTGCCGCACATCATCAGCAGGATCGACAGCGTGAGCGCCGCCTTGCGTCCGGCGCGATCGGCGTAGGCGCCGATCACGATCGCCCCCAGCGGCCGCATGAAAAACGACACGCCGAAGGTGCCGAGTGTCAGCAGCAGAGAGACCGTGTCATTACCCGCCGGGAAAAACAGCTTCGCGATGACGACCGCGAAAAAACCGTACACCACCAGATCGAACCATTCCAGCGCGTTGCCGATCGAGGCGGCCACCACCGCGCGCCAAGAATTCTGCCGGCTCCCCGCCAGGCTTGCCGCTGTCGTTGCATTCATACAGATCTCCAGTGCGCGTGAAATATTATTTACGTAGGTTCTACCCCGAATATTGCCCGAACTGGATGCGCGCACAACCAATGCGGTGCCAGCGCTCTATGTACATGAAAAATTAAAACGGCGCGAGCGGCAAATACGCAGCGGCCGCCGCGCAAGGCTGCCGGCGTTTCAAGTGGGCCATAAAAAAACCGCTTCGTTGCAAAAGCGAACGAAGCGGTATTTTTGTTGCGGCGCAACGCGCCACGCTCACAAGCGGCGGTTAAACGCGCATACGCCGAGGCTCCTTAAAGCTCTTACTGCTTGATGCCTTCGGACTGAATGTGCAGCTTGGTATCCATGCTGAAGCCGTACTTGACGCCGAAATCCATGCCGTAATCAGCGCGGCTGAAATGAGCGCTCGCTTCCACGCCGCACACTTCGCGCTTGAGCACCGGGTGTTGCATGCACTTGAACGATTCGATCTTCAGATTCAGCGGTTTGGTTATGCCACGGATCGTCAGGTTGCCGATCACTTCAACCGGCTTGTCGCCGTCAAACTTGATATCGGTGCCTTTGTAGGTCACCGACGGATACTTGGCGACGTCGAAGAATGCGTCCGACTTCAGATGCTCGTCGAGTTTGCCGTTGCCGGTATCGATCGAAGCCGGGTCGACCGTGACGTCCACCGTGCCGGTTTTCGCGGCGCGGTCGAGCGTGACCGTGCCCGAGCTCTTGGTGAACTTGCCGCGCCACACCGAGAGGCCGCCGAAGTGATCCGCCTCGAAGCTCGGATACGTGTGAGTCGGGTCGAGCTGATAGGTGTCCGCAGCAGCAAACGCGCCGAGCGAGAAAGCAGAAGCCAGTGCGCCGACTGCGATCAACAGGGATGTTTTCAATTCATGCTCCTTGTGGTTCCGGAAATTGAAGAATTGCGGTTGCGCCCGAAGAGCGCCGCGAACGTCACTTGCGTGCTGCGACGATATGAAATTTGATCACCACGTCATCGGCCACCACCGAGGTGTCTTTCCATTCGCCCGTGCCGATGTCGAATTGCGAACGCTTGATCGGCAACGAGCCGTCGAACGTTTGCGTCGCGCCCTGCTGGGCGACCGTGACCGGCACCGTCACCGTCTGCGATTTACCCTTGATGGTCAGCTTGCCGGTGACCTTGAACTGATTGCCGCCGGCCGGCGCAATCGCGCTCGATACGAAGGTTGCGGTCGGAAAGGTCTTCGCGTCGAACCAATCCTTGCCGCGTACCTGGTCGTTGTAGCTTTCGTCGCCAAGATCATAGCTGCCGACGTCGATGCTGAACTGCGCACTGCCCTCGGCCGGTTTTGCCGGATCGAATTTCACTTGCGCGGTGAATTTACCGAATTTGCCTTCCACCGGTACGTTCATCTGCTTCGAGGTTGCCGTCACCGAACTTTTAGCGACGTCGACCTGCGCGAGCGCGCTGCCCGCCGCGGTCAGCGAAGCCGCCGCGAACGCGGCGAGCATGTAGCGATAAAACGAAACTTTCATGGTTGTCCTTATTTGATGAAAGGGAGCATGCGTGACAGCAGCCCATCGCGGTCGAGCCATTGATGCTTGAGCGCCGCCCCGACATGCAGCGCGACCAGCACGAGCAAGGTGTAATTCAGCGTGACGTGCACGTTCTTCAGCAGCTCCTTGAGCTGCGGGTCCGGTGCGATCAGGCGCGGCAGCGGAATCAGACCGAGGTACACCACCGGCACATTGGCCGCCGAGCTATACAGATAGCCGGAGACGGGAATCACGATCATCAGCACGTAGAGCAACAGATGCATGAGATGCGCGGCGCCGCGCTGCCAGGCCGGGATGCGGCGCGGCAGCGGCGGGGCCGCGTGAGTGGCCCGCCACAGAATGCGCAGCACGGCGAGCGCGAACACCGTCACGCCGATCCATTTATGCCAGGAGAAGTAGCGCAGTTTGGTAGGCGTGAAGCCGGGGATGTCGGTCATCACCCAACCGAGCGAGAAGCCGCATACGATCAACAGCGCGATCAGCCAGTGAAAGGCGATGGCAGTCCGCGTGTACGACTCCCGGCCGCCGAAAGAAGGATTGAGTGCCATGACAGGTGAACGCAAGCTAAGAGAGGTTAACGGCGCAGCCGGTCCTGCTATTCCACACTGCCCATGCGTGCTGCATGGTGCGACTCGAAAGGAAGCATGGCGGCTGCGGCACACGCCAAGGCCGCCATGCTACCGCAAGCGGAAAAAGCTGGCGCCCGACATGTGTCAGACGCAAAGTTGCCCCGCCCCAACGATATTGAACAATTGGGGACGGAGGCTGTCAGACCCACAGCGATTTTGTGTAAGACTGGTCTAAACGCCGACAGCGCCCGGGCCTCGGCGGCAACAGGTGCAACGGCGGCCTGATGTCAAAGCGCGTTTGGTACTATTGGCCCCACGCTTTCTCCAGCCTTGCCCTGAAACCGGCATTACACGCCTCTCTCACGTCGTTAGCCCGTTGCCGTATGGAACAAGACAACCTGATCGCGTGCCATGAATGCGATACGCTGTTCCGCAAGCCCCGGCTTGTCGGGCGGGCATCCGCGCGCTGTTCGCGGTGCGGCGCGACGCTCTATCGCGGCGTCTCGCGCAAGCTCGACAGCATCTGTGCGATGACGCTGGCCGCGCTGATCACCTTCATCATCGCGCAGGCCTTCCCGATCGTCGAACTCGAGACCAACGGCATTACCTCGCAGACCACGCTGTTCGGCGCGCTCGTCGCGCTGTGGGGCGAGGAGATGCAGATCGTCGCGGTCATGGTGTTCTGTTCGACCATCCTGTTTCCGCTGACCGAACTGGTCGCGCTGCTCTACGTGCTGATCCCGCTGCGCGCCGGCTACGTGCCGCCTGGCTTCAACCGCGTGTTGCGCGCGATTCAATTCGTGCGGCCGTGGGGCATGATCGAGGTGTTCATGCTCGGCGTGCTGATCACCATTGTGAAGATGGTGAGTCTCGCGCGCGTGATTCCCGAGGCCGCGCTATTCGCGTTCGGCGTGCTGACACTGATGATCGCGGTGGTCGTCACATTCGATCCGCGCGTGCTGTGGGATCTCGCCGACGACATGGGCGAACGCGGTCAGCGACCGCTGCCGCGCACCGCCGCGGACAGTGCGGCGGCGGCTATCGGCTCGCTTGCCGGGCCGCCCGCGCCGCCTGACGTGCATGGCGCGGCGCAATCCAGCGCGGCGCAATCCACCTTGCCGCCGGCGCCGCATCAGGGATGAGCACACGATGAAATACATGACCGCGAAACGCGCGGGTCTGGTTGCTTGCCACGCGTGTGGACGCGTCGAGCCACGTATCCGCTCCGTCACGCCGCAGCATTGCGGACGCTGCGGCACCCACCTCCATTCGCGCAACCCCGATAGCCTGATGCGCACCTGGGCGCTGCTGATCGCCGCGGCCTTGCTGTATATTCCCGCGAACCTGTTGCCGGTGATGCATACGGCGTCGCTGCTCGGTTCGGAAGACGACACCATCATGAGCGGCGTCGTGTACTTCTGGACCTCGGGCGACTGGCCGTTGGCGGTGATCGTGTTCATCGCCAGCATCATGGTGCCGATGCTCAAGCTCAGCGTGCTGGTGCTGCTCACCGCCACCTGCCAGCGGCGCTCGCGCTGGCAACCCGAACAGCGCACCACGCTCTACCGGATGGTCGAACGGATCGGGCGCTGGTCGATGCTCGACGTGTTCGTCGTCACGCTGACCGTCGCGCTGGTCCGCTTCAAGTCGCTTGCTGTGATCACGGCCGGGCCGGGCGCGATCGCCTTCGGCTCAGTGGTGATTCTGACGATGATGGCATCCATGCAATTCGATCCACGGCTCATCTGGGACAACGTGGAAGGCAGTACTACAAAACCTCAGGACCTCGACCATGACTAGCCCGCCAGGACCGACGCCCGCCTCCGACGCGCCGCGCAACGATTCGAACGGACCAAAGCTGCCCCCCGAACTGCCGGACCCGGACATCGAGCCGCGCAGGCGCTGGTTGCCCTCGCTGGTCTGGGTGATTCCGCTGATCGCCGCGCTGATCGGCCTTGCGCTCGTGATCAGGTCGGTGACCGAAAAAGGTCCGACCATCACGATCACGTTCACCAGTGCCGAAGGCCTCGAGCCCGGCAAGACCAAGGTCAAGTACAAGGACGTCGACGTCGGCTCGGTGAAGACCATCACGCTGTCGAAGGATCTGTCGCATGTGCTGGTTCAGGTGCAGCTCACCAAGGAAGGCGAAAATTTCGCGGTCAAGGATTCGCGCTTCTGGGTGGTGCGCCCGCGGGTGGGCGCGAGCGGCGTATCCGGACTGACCACGCTGCTGTCGGGTGCGTACATCGGCGCGGACGCCGGGCACTCGCCGGACACCGAGAAGAACTTCGTGGGCCTTGAAACGCCACCGCCCATTACCGGCGACCAGAAGGGCCACCAGTTCATCCTGCACGGCGATTCGCTCGGCTCGATCGACATCGGCTCGCCGATTTTCTACCGGCGCGTGCAGGTCGGCCAGGTGGTCGGCTTCTCGCTCGACAAGGACGGCACCGGCGTGACGATGCAGGTCTTCGTGTCGGCGCCGTTCGACCAGTACGTCGGCACCAATTCGCGCTGGTGGCATGCGAGCGGCGTCGATCTGCGGCTCGACTCGAGCGGCTTCAAGCTGAATACGCAATCGCTCGCGACGGTG
This sequence comes from Paraburkholderia sp., assembly GCF_034668105.1. Lineage (GTDB taxonomy): Bacteria > Pseudomonadota > Gammaproteobacteria > Burkholderiales > Burkholderiaceae > Paraburkholderia. Next base: position 7,562 of record NZ_JAXDPY010000264.1, read on the forward strand.
ATCGTCGGCGGTCTGTCGTTCCAGTCGCCACCGGGCCAGGGCGTGGGCGCGCAGGCGCCGAACAACATGACGTTCCGTCTCGGTTCGGATGAAGCGGACGCGATGCGCGAACCTGACGGCGTGCCGCAGCGCGTGGTGATGAACTTCAACCAGTCGCTGCGTGGGCTGTCGGTCGGCGCGACGGTTGATTTCCGCGGCATCGTGCTGGGCCAGGTGACCAACATCGGCATCGACTACGACCCGAAGACGCGCAGCTTCACGATGCCGGTGACGATGAACATCTATCCGGATCGTCTCGGCAAGCGTTTCCGCGAGACCGCGCCGGTACCGGGCAGCCTCGCGGGTCAAACCATGCTGCAACAGCTCGTCAAGCATGGGTTGCGCGGCCAGTTGCGCACCGGCAATCTGATTACGAGCCAGTTGTACGTGGCGCTCGATATTTTCCCGAAGGCGCCGCCGGCCACCGTCGACGTAACGGGCGATCCGATCGAGTTGCCGACCATTCCGAACTCGCTCGACGAGCTGCAGGTGCAGGTTGCCGACATTGCGAAGAAGCTCGACAAGGTGCCGTTCGACCAGATCGGGTCGAACCTGAACAGTGCGTTGAAGAACGCTGACCAGCTGTTCACGCGACTCGACAAGGAAGTCGTGCCGGAGGCGCGCGACACCCTGGCTGCGGCGAAGCAGACCTTCGGGTCGGCCGAGGCGACGTTGCAGCAGGATTCGCCGTTGCAGTCGGATGTTCATCAGGCGTTGCAGGAATTGACGCGCACGTTGCAGTCGCTGAATGCGCTGTCGGATTATCTGGAGCGTCATCCGGAATCGCTGTTGCGCGGTAAATCAGGAGATAAACCATGATGTTTGCCCGGCTCCCCCGCCCGCCGCGCGGGCTTGTGCGCGGCGCTGTGTATGTCGGCGCTCTGGCCGGATTGGTGGCGATGGCGGCGTGTTCGTCGCCGTCGAGCCGGTTTTATACGCTCGGCGCGGACAGCGCGAGGTCCGGTGCCGCGGGTTCTGCGGCCCCGGTCAGTGCGCGCACTGCGGCTGCGCCGGCGTGGCTGATCGAAGTCGCGCCGATCGATGTGCCGCCGCAGGTGGCGAAGAATCAGCTTGTGGTGCAGACGGGACCGACGCAGGTTCAGGTGCTCGAGCAGGAGCGATGGGCTTCGTTGCCGGGCGACGAGATCCGGCGCGCTTTGTCGACTAGCCTGACGCAGCAGCTCGGCACGATCGACGTGTATGGCACTGCTTATCCGGATACGACGCCGGTGTATCGGGTCAGCATGAATGTGCAGCGGTTCGAGTCATGGCCGGGGTCACATGCGCTGATCGATGCGGTTTGGAGTGTTAGGGCTGTACGTAGTACTGCTGTGATGACGTGCCGGAGTGTGGTGAGTGAGCCGGTTAGTGGCGGGTATGACGCGCTTGTCGAGGGGCATCGGGCCGCGTTGCAGCAGGTTGCTGTGCAGGTTGCCGGTGCGGTGCGGGGGATGGCGGCGATTCCGCCCAGGAGTGGCTCCAGCGCTGGGTTTGCCGTGCCGGCGTGTCCTTCTGGTGGTGTCGGTGGGGCTACCTCTGCCGGTAGTTGAGCGCGGGTTTTGCCTGATCGGCGCTTTGGCTGGTTGCCTATCGTGTGGGCCTTTCCTTGTTTTCTTAGTGGTCTATTAGCGTCGCCCCTGTGCGGGGCGGCACTTACTTTCTTTGCCGCGGCAAAGAAAGATAAGCAAAGAAAGCCGCTCACACCGCTAATTCTTAAGCGGGTCCCCCGCGCAGTCGCGGTAGTGGTGCATCTGGAATCTGTGCCCTCGCACGTTCGACGTAAGTGACAAGGGCGTCATACTTCCCGCCTCGCACTGCGTGCTCGCCGGAACGGGCCACTGAAAACCCGGGGCTTCGTTCCTGC
>NZ_JAXDPY010000265.1:0-16970 GCF_034668105.1 Paraburkholderia sp.
ATCAATCGTTGCCTCTGAAATCAAAGTGAAGACGGTGGTCCGCATGCAACTGCGCCGGCTTGGCGACAAATTTGGCGATGCCGGGGTGGCTAGTCACTTGTGGCCCGCGGAACAGCGTACGGTCCTCGTAACGTTAAGCGGTTGCAACCTGTAACTGGGCGTCACGGATCGGTGAGGGACGAAAAAGCTGGCGGGCGCCGTCGGCGGGGCCTTGCCGGCATGCGCAGAGACTCGCCCACTCGCTTCGACGGCAATCTTCAACTTGCCGATGCGAAATCCACCCGCTCCTAGTGTGGGATTTCACAGAAAGTCAAGGTACCCGGTGCGGCGGGCGCGCAAGACCGGCTTTCGTGTAGAGCATCCTGGTGGTGTGCTTCAACAGGATGCAGCGGAAAGATCCTACCCACATTATCGACAGACTGCTGGGCCGGGCCGCAGCAGGACAGACAAATGGATGTCTCCGGAAGGTCCGATTCTATAGCCCACGGAGTCGCGCGGGCTTTCTTCCCATCTGGTCGGCGAAGCGTTATGCACCCGCGGGCTGATCCCAGTCATGATTTCGAAGACGCGAAAAAGCGAGGTAGTCCCGCTACTTTCCCCCCGTGATCCCGACCTGGAAGACGGGCTAAACACATGGCGTGAGCCGTGTCAGTAATACTGACACGGTCCCGTAAAGCGTCGTGAAGCCGAAAGAAAGTCGTCGTTGAACTCGGGAAGCGTCGACTTCTTCAGCACGACACCCCTCGCGCTGATAACCAAGATTATGCTCTGGCGCGCTGAGTCGATTCGTGACCCCCGACGCTGCAGCGCCGTGGCACACGAAACTTTCCCTTATTAGCAGAAGAAGCAGTTGTTGCTCGAGGGGGATGGTCGGCGTCGGCCGCGCTGTACATACTTCGCCAACCAACCAGTCGCGGAACACCGACGTGCGACGTACTCCGGCGCGTACTGGGCTACGTTGCCCGCCAACGACAACGAATTGCTTATTGGTCGAGCGCGCCAAGCAGCCGCGAGAAAGAGAAAGCTCCTGAGGCATCGTTGGGGAATACGGACAGAAGTGCCTTTATTGGAGGGCGCTCCCATGCCCGAGCCGCAGCCGAACAACAGCCGACTAACGTACCCGCATTTGGCGCAGTGTCATTCGTCCTTTGAGTTCCGATTGACCCCAAGACCTAGACCCACCCGTGTCAGTAAGACTGACACACCAAGCGGTCGGTACGTGTCGCCGCGAAGTCCAGAGTTGCGGGACAAGCAACTCAACGCCACTTGAACACAGTGCATAAGGTGGCGTCAGAACGGGAACAGCAAATTGAGTGAAGCGTCGAGCAGCCGAATACAAGCCACCGCTGAACACAAGTGTCAGTAATACTGACACTCCACACAGTGCGCCTTGCAAGGCCCCTGTCTCCACCCCCTCAAATTCCCATTCCGGTTGTTCAAACTCCCGCATAAACCTCCGTCCATTGGGTCATGGCTGCCATACCGGCCGTCTAAGGCCTAAGCCCCGGCCCTCATTCCAAGAGGAAATACTCATTTTGGCGATGCTGCTGATGCGCCATCGCTAACTTCCACCCGCCCAAACGTATCAAGCCCCTCAAGCTCTCCGACTAACCACATTTCACGACCAGCCGCGGAGTGTCAGTAATACTGACGCGGCCGCCGGCGCGGGCACAAAAAAACCCGCACGAAGCGGGCTTCTTTGCTGCAAGAGACGCTCGTTCAACGCGGCTCGCCTTTGTACAACTCACTGATAAGTTGCCGGATTCGCGCCTCTTGGGCCTCGGTCAAAGCCGCCGTCTTGATTTTGAGCGTAAAACTATTGACATCCTTGGTGATGCTTCCCGCCTGGTCCTTTCCGGCGAAGAATTTCTCAATGAGCCTCTCACGAGCCGTGATCCCAGACGTACGACGGGTCACCATCGCGATAATCGCCGGTGCAAGTTTGCCTTGGGCCATGTCGCCTTTGACCACATCAGGCCAAAGTTCGCGCGCAGCCAACTCAGCCTCGCTGCCGTGCTTCTTGAGCGCTGAGACAATTTCCTCCGCAGCGTTGCAGCCGAGTAGAGCGGGCTGCAAATCGAGGTCCTTTTTCATGAAGTCCGGCAGATTTTCGAACGCAAGAAACTGGTACAGCCCGGTACGTGAGAGGCCCACGGCTTCTGCCAGCCTTTTACGGCTGGGAAACTCGCTCTCAGATCGACGAAGGGAAATCGCGACTTCATAATCGGTCAGGTCGTCCCGGTCCATATTCTCGACGAGCGCTAGCACGATCATGTCCTGGTCGGAACATTCAATGACTACCGTCTTGATGTGCTCCGCCCCGAGTATCTTGTGCGCTCGCCAGCGCCGCTCTCCCGCCACGATCTGGTAGGCCGATTCAACCCGGCGAACCACAATCGGCTGCATGAGCCCAACTTCTCGAATCGACTCTGCCAGCTCTGACAACTTCGCTTCATTGAAAACTCGCCGGGGCTGCCAAGGATTGGGAACAATGTCCGTCAACGGCAACTGGGACGTCGTCCCCGTCGACTCAAGCTCTTGCACCCTCAGCTGTGCTGCCGCCAATGCTCCGGCCATTCCCGGTGCTGTCTCTGTCCGATTCGCGCGGCGGCTGACATCGGGCGTTCTCTCCGCTGTTGACCGAAGATTCGCGGTCTTGGCCAACAGCTGATCACGGATATTGTTGGTGCTCACTGTGCTGGCCTCCATTGTTTGACAAACATGTCGTCCACCCATCGGCAATAGTCGATGAGCGGCTGTTTGACGCGTGCCAAGGACTTCGCCTGGCTATGAGAGCTGCTGATGTCAAAGACAGTCGTAAATGCGAGCGCGCCTGAGCTCATTACGGAACTGGCAGGAACCTCGAACGGGTCAAGCCAGTGACGATAAGCACCTTGTGCCCAGGTGCGCACAACCGGCGCCGAGGAAGTGCTGTTGTAGTTCACACGTGTCAGCAACACGGAAACGAAATCGTACTTTTTGTTCGCTTCGTATTTGATGAACGACTTGGCGACGTCCGAGAAAAGTCGCCAGAAGGAGAGCGAACTGAAGAAGTCGAGATTCTCCGGGACCATTGGCATGACCATGGCGTCCGCTGCCATCAGTGCGTTCAGGTTGAGATAGGACAGGGAGGGCGAGGTATCCAGAATGATGTAGTCATAGTGCTTGCGCAACGGCGCCAGTCCATCCCGGAGCACCTGCCAGAACTTAAATCCTGCAAGCTTCATCTGCATAGCCGGAAGGTGATATTCAGCTCCGACCAGTTCTGTATGCGCCGGAATGATATCCAACCCATCCCAATACGTTGGCTGCACTCTGGCAAGCAGACCGCCCTCGACCTTTTGGTCATAGACAAAAGGCAGCACGGTATCGTCCGGAGAGACCTCTTTTTCGGCATACAGTCCACATAGCTCAGAAAGCGATGCCTGGGGGTCAAGGTCGACAACAAGAACCTTTCTCCCGCGCAAGCTCAACCCTTGAGCAAGACACATCGACGTCGTGGTTTTAGCGGAGCCCCCCTTCAGCTGCGATGTGATGAGCACCTTGCCTTCAAAATCGCTCGGCCCGGCCACCAGCGGCGTCTGATAGATGTCCGACACCTGCTGCACCCAGTTTCGGGCTTCAGCTAATGTAAATAGCCGACTGCGGCTTCGCCCGGTTCCAGTGGACTGCCCTTCCGGCAGCACACCATCTCCTTTGGTTGCGAGGTACTGCACCTGCTGACGTGTCAAGCCGCACAGCTCGGCGACCTCTCCAGTCGTAAACACCGGCGCTTCCTTGCGCGGGCGCGGCGCGAGAATCTGGTCTCTTAATTCAGTTGCGTAATCGGTGACGACGTCCGCGAAATCCGAGATTTCCTCGAGTGTCACGGTTCGGTCTATCGGCATCGGTTGGCTGACATTGGCCATTTCGGAGTTTTCCCTGGAAATTGAAGCTAAACGGAGAATACAGGAAAAACGCAAAAACAGCTTTATATTGTCGTCCAGTTTCTTAAATATCGCCTGTAAGCCGCTGTTTTTTAAGCCTTCGCGGATGCCTGTGCGAATTCAGCGGAACAAGGCCCCAGCACAAAATCTCTCACCTTTGAAGCGCGTGCCCCGCAGGCATGAGCAAGCATGGGCAAAAGGTGAGAGTTTTTGGCAATTGAACCGAGGACATCGCGTCGGGAATGGGCCAGAAAGCTGGCGTTAGAGAACGGTTGATAGCGCAAGGGGCGCACAGACACAGGCGACCAGATTACATTTTCATTCCAATTAGTCACGCACAGAGTGCAAAGGTGAGAAATAGTGTGCAAGAGGGGCCGATGCCGAGATCGACCGCGCATTCCAGTGCACAAAATCCCTCACCTTACGACTCATCGACATCACCCGGTCAGACCTGTGCATTCGACGATAGTCCCTGCAGCGCTGATTGTGATGGAGAGTGTGCAGCTTGGACGTTGCGCGCGCGGTCAGCAAAAGACCCTGCACACAATCTCTCACCTTTGTGAGGAGACAGACGCTGCGCCCCAAATGCCTGTGGAGAGCACCGCTTCGCATCTCCTGAATTCGCGCGGTGTCATCATCTTCCTGCACGCTCGTAAAACGCAGCGGCGACAGGTTGTTTCGCTGCCTTGATAGCGCCAGCCCCGCCCTGGCAGAAGTCAGGCGCTAAGTGCTGAACTCGGCGGCTTACTACCGCGGGCCTGTCAGTGCCGCAAGCAGAGTAATTGCGAAGCGGTTTGTTGGTTGTTTTATATAAAAAAACGAACTAACAAACCTACAGGAGAAACACGATTCCTTTGTTATCAAGCAGTTGGCCCCAGAAAGGTGAGACTCAATGTGCCAAAGGTGATAGAAAATGTGCACCTTGGGTGAGACCTCTGGGAGCAGAAGGGGAGATTTATAGTGTGTCGAGGTGAGAGACAAAAGCGCGTTTTGCTGAAGGTGAGAGATCTTCTCGCAACACCTGTGGATAACCGGCTGAAACCCCCGGCCGTCATGGACCACGGGTTCCGGCGTTTCTTCAGGCGGTGAGAGATGGTGTGCCGACGGTGAGAGATCCTGTGCTGATGGTTCGTCCCAGTGATAAAAGGTGAGACTTTTTTATTGACATCTCACCTCTGTATGCCTAGAGTCTGCTGAAATTTCCAGGGAACGGGCATGTCCAGCAGCGTCGATCGACGGGTAACCCCTCTTCAATTTGCACTGGATCTATTCGTTGAGATGGCGCCGGCGCAAAGGTCCATCAATGAGGCTAATCCAGACAAAGATATCGGTTATCAAAAGAACCGGGTCTTCGCGCGCATCGTCGGTTTGGGCCTGTCCGCCAGACGCTTTGTGGATGCCGCGTACTTCATCGTCGCCCAGGAACCTGAAATTCAGGAAACCTATGACGTGACGCTCAGCTTCTTTAAATGGCTGATGCGCTATGACAGCAGGAACAAGAAGCATTTTTCCAGCGTCATCCGCAGCGTCAAATCTTCCATGCTCGAAGTGATGAGCGCGCCGGTGGTGTCCGTCGATTCGAAAGGACGGATGCTGGAGGAGCCGCCCGAACCGGGCAAGGAGGGGAGTGCCGGTGAAGACGATGCCGATGACGACCTGATCGTCCAGAATGAAGACGGGGACTGGCTTGAGCTGATCGGCCGGGTGAGCGTCAGAAATGGCCGGATTCGCTTCCGGGTGCCTATCGAGCTGCAACGCCTCATCAAGGACCCTGAGAACTCGTACTGGACCAGTCTGCTCGTGACCTCGAGATTCACGCTCATCTATGCTCGAGGCATCTACGACCACGTCTTGCCATCCGTACCTGGCGGGCTAACAGACTGGCTGTCACTCGACCTCGTTCGAAACTTGCCAGGTAAGTCATGGGCAAACAACGCTGAATTCAAATACTTCAAGCGCGACTATCTCGAGCCAGCCGTCAACCAGATCAACGAACTGTCCGACATCGAGTTGTCGTACGAGACCCGTGCCGGAACGCCCGGCTCGCGAAAGAAAGACCAGATACGCTTCCGGCTCAAACGCAAGGAAGGGGCGTTGGCGTCCAAAGCGGCCATGCTGAACTCGGTCGTACTTTTCAAAATGCTTCAAGATGAATTCGGACTGTCTGAAAAACAGTTTGAAAAAATCGCTGAGAACAGGTCCGTCTGGACAGACGAGCGCATTCAACAAGCCATCGACTACACGCGATGGACTATCAGACAGGGCACCAAGGTAAAAAGAGCATCCGCCTACTTGATGAGGGCTCTTTCGGACAATTACCGCGTATCCGACGCCGACAGGCAGGTCGAGTTGATTCAGGCTCAAATTGTCGAAGCGACGGCGGGGGAGCAGGGCGCCAGGTCTGACAGGCAAAAGGCAGTCGAGGCCAGCCTCGCGGCAGCTAACTCGGCAGCCGACAAGCGTCGACAGGAGGAGATTCGCCTGGCGCGTGAATTCTTCGACACAGCAGACAAGAAGACACGCGAGGACCTCGTCCGCAAGTTTGTCGCGTCGAGCACAATGGGACTCCGCGCTATTGAGCGTCAAATGCTCAAGCCGGCAAACGTCACCGAGGCCAACATTCTGAATCTGCCAGACGTTGCCAATACGTTCAGTTCGTACGTCGCCGGTGAAATCAGGAAGGCAGCGCGTGTGCGTGCGCGGAACCCGTAACGTTCCGCGGGGCTATTGGCAGCGCGTGGCCTCGTGGCAGCAGTTGCCGGTGACATTGATCACGACACCCGCAAGGTTTGGCTCATCCACATCATCGACGATTCCGCGGCGAACGCTAACTGTTGTGCCCGCGGGCTCGTCTGCCGCCATCTGAACGATTGCACGCCCTCGCTACCGTTGCGGCATGTTCTCCGTAATGTGGCGGCGCCGTACTCGGTGTGTGCGCCTCGGTCAATCGCAGCGCTTCTTTCGACCTCTATCGATTGTGAGGCGGCTCGCATCGGCATCGAGGGTACGCGCACCGCGCGGCGGATGAATCACTGATGAGCCGGGTCGGGAGAACAACTGGAACCTTGCGGCAAGGCCCTGTCAGCAGACGTGTCTAAATGCGGCTATGATTTCGTGCGGCGATCGGCGCCGAAAATGGAAAGGAAAAAATCTGGATGATTCATGTCATTGCAACGATCACTGCGCAGCCCGGTCAACGCGAAGCCGTGCTGGCTCTCTTCAACAAGAACCGTCCGGCGGTGTTGGCGGAAGAGGGATGCATCAGCTACGAGGCCGTAGTCGACGTACCGGAGTTTGGGGCGATTCAGACACCGCTCGGCGAAGACACCTTTGCAGTAGTCGAACGCTGGGAAAGCGCTGAAGCGTTGAGGGCACATGGGGCCTCTGCGCATATGGCCGAATATGGACGCAATACTCGTCCGTTGCTCGTGAGCCGCGTCATCAATGTGCTTCAGGCTTGCTAAAGGCGTCGGCTCGTGCGGCCCAGTGTTGGATGAGCAGGCAATGTCCAGGCAGTTAAATGCCCAAACGATCAAGACGCGGTGAATGCATTCGCGTCATGTTGGCCGCAATGGAGCACCTGAGCGCTTTTGTGCTGCTTGCCTCTTTGGTCAACATCAGTAGCACGCTCGTTCCGACGAGCGTGCCCGCATATCACCCGCAGTCCTGATGAGAAAGAGTTCGTCAACGAATGCACGTAGGCGACGACATAAGGCGCGATAAAGGGACCCTCCGCGCGTCATCGCCTGTCTCCGTGGCAATACCGGCCGCTCAGAGCCCGGGCGGTGGGGGATACACCATGCGCTCAAAGACCCGCGGCTCATGGGCCGGCAGCACCTTCGCTCCAAGCGCCGCGATGCGGCGGAAGCTTTCATCGTAAGCGCGCAGGTCCGTGTGGTTGCCGTTCGGGACCGGCTCGCTGCCGTCTTCCGGCCAGTTCTCGTAGAGCGGGATCAGATCGCCCGCGATGAGATACGGTCCTGCCTGCGTATCGACCAGCACCCCCTGCGAGCCTGCCGTATGTCCCGGTAGGCGCAACACGCGGATGCCAGGCACCACGTCGGCGTCACCGAACGCCACGTCCATCCGGTCGAGAATGTCCACCCACGGTGGCGTGTGGCCGCGTTGGTTGGTTTCGTAGATCGGCCGCTGGAAGGGCACTGGCCAGACCGCCTCTTTCAACTCCGCTTCCTGGACGTGAAAGCGCGCGTTCGTGAACAACCGTGCGCCGCCGACATGATCGTTATGCAGATGAGTGAGAACGACCAGTTCGACGGAAGCCGGGTCGACGCCTTCGCGCGCCAGGCCGTACTGCAACAGATCGTCGATTCCGGCATCTGTCTCGGTGTAACACTGCGGCGCGCGTGATCGGGAACCCGGTCCGGCATCGACGACGATCGTATGGTGAGCGCTACGCAGCAACCACGCGATGCACGGCGCATGCAGGCGCGCGGAACCGCAGTTCTTACGGTACAAAAAGCACGAGCGCTCATGATTGACGATATCGCCGCAACGGATTGGTACGATGGTGAAGTCCATGACTGAAGTCTCGCTTCAACTGTTTATGGTGCTGACGCCGGGTGCCTGTTTGACGGGCCGGACTTTGTCGAATCTTGACCGAACCCGGATCTGGCTTCTTGATCAGATGGACGATCACGTCGGTCAATCATGTTCCCTTCGTGCGAATTTATGGGCATGGTGATGTGGCCGGCTTATTCGGTTCACGTGACTCGCCGCCGGGCTGTTTTGCAGGCGCCAGGATAATCCACGACGGTCGCGGTATTGCCGTCGCGCGGAGTCACAGTATAGGCCAAACGAGTAAGCGCTTTCTCTTGAGTTCCTCCGGGTTTCTCCCTAAAATACCGTGAAATTTTCCTGTTTTGATCAAACACCATCCCGAATTTGAAAACACGAAAGAAAACGATTACTTAACTTGTGTGCCTGAACGATTAACACTTCGTGATCGTTTTATGGTGTGTTGGGCAGTGCGCATGACTGTCGGGACGAAACCTGTGGCAGTTCGGCTATGCACCCGAGAATGATGTCGGACGGTATGCAGTGCAGGTCATGGCCAAGGGGCCAGGAGGGCAAGGGGAAAGTAGGCGAGAGGCGCTCTTCCGGCGCCTCCGGCTGACTTGCGGAGTTCGGCGGGACCCTGAACGGACCGACGAGGCGAAGGTCCATGCCCGGCGGTGGCCATTTCTCAAGGTGCCGCGTTATAGTATGCCGCAAAGAGAAGGCGCGATGGTGCGCCTCGACATCGGGCAGGGTGGAAGTTGACCAACGAGGCAAAGAAAAGAGCGCCGCGTCGCAAATCGAATGCGATTTCGGTGATAGATGTTGCGCGCGCGGCAGGCGTATCGACTGCGACCGTTTCGCGCGTGTTGAACGGCAACGCAAAGGTTGCGGCCGAACTGCAGAACCGCGTGCGCGACATCGCGCAGGCACTCGGCTACACACCACACGCCGCGGCGCGCGCGCTGGCATCGCAGCGCTCGAAAACGATCGGCGCGGTGATCCCATCGCTGGAAAATCAGAACTTCGCGATCGGCGTGTTCGCGCTGCAAAAGCGCATCGGCGAAGCCGGCTATACGTTGCTGCTCGGCTGCTCGTATTACGATCAGGAAGACGAACTGAAACAGGTGCGCGCCCTTATCGCGGACGGCATCGCCGGGTTGATGCTCGTGGGGCGCAGCCACTCGCCCGCGCTCTACGAACTGATCGAAAAGGAACAGATTCCGCTCGTCAATGGCTGGACGGTCGATCGCGACTATCCGTATGTCGGCTTTGACAACGTAGCGGTTGGCCGTCGCCTCGCCGACTATCTGCTCGATCTCGGGCACACGCGCTTCGGCATGATTACGCAAATGACGCAGCATAGCGATCGCGCGGCTGATCGTATCATCGGCGTGCGCGCGGCGCTGCAGGCGCGCGGACTGCAGTTGCGCCACGAGCATCTGATCGAGATGCCGCACAAGATCATTGAAGGCCAGATGGCGATGAAGGCACTGATGAACGGCCCCGAGCGTCCCACGGCCGTGATCTGCGGCACCGACCTGCTTGCAATCGGCGCACTGGCCGAGGCGCGCGAGTCGGGTATCGACGTGCCGGGCGACCTGTCGATCGCGGGCATCAACGACATCGAATTTTCCAGCTTCACGTCGCCGCCGCTGACGACCATGCGGCTCGCCGCTGATGAAATCGGCGCGCGCAGCGCCGAGTACCTGCTCGCACGGATCGAAGGACGGGCCGTGAGTTCGCAGTACATCGTGCCGACCGACCTGATCGTGCGCGGCACGACGGCGCGTCCTCGCAAGACCTAGGTCGCCGGCGCACGGCGCGGCGCATTACCGAAAGACGCACCACGTCAACGCGGGAGCAGGGAATCGTAGCGCCCGGCGCACGACGGGGTGCTGATTCGCGAGACCGGGCAGACGGCTCAGCTTCCCACCGGCTCCGACAACAATGGCGCGGCTGCATGCGTACTTCGCAGCACGCGTAGACTCCACGCATGACCAGTCCGGCCGCTTTCGTTTCAGCGGCAGTGCGCGCCTCAGATTTGCGCCAGACCCCACCCGGAATGCTCGTTTAGCGACCTGCGTGACAAGCTCGCGATACCCACTAGCGTGTAATCGAGTTTCTCCAAACGTCGCAACTCTCGGTCGCAACCGCTCACAAAACCGCCGTCCAAGTATTCTTTCTGGCGCGCGTGAAATTTGTTTACACTGAGTAGGGTAAAAACGTTGCCTGGAAAACTGCGCGCGGGGCGTCAAACGCGCGCGCAAAATCAGCGAACTGAAGCATGGATAACCTACAAGTAGTACCTCACTCCACGACCGACACTCTGGCGAGAATCCGGGCGATATCAGACTCCCTGCCCGACGCGCAGCAACAGGTGGGAAAGGCGATACTCGCCGAGCCGGAGTGGTCGGTGCGAGCCAATGTCGCGGAGATTGCGCAGCGCGCCGGGGTCAGTGCACCGACCGTCGTTCGATTCTGTCGTGCCGTGGGCTTCGAAGGGCTGAGCGACTTCAAGCTGCAACTTGCGCAGAGCCTGGCGGTAGGCACGCCGTACCTTCATCGAGCGGTCAACGCCAAAGATGATGTAGCCAGCATCGTCCACAAGATCCTGTACGGAGCCGCTGCCGTGCTGACTGGTCTTGAGAGCCAGCTCGACGCCGACACCATCGGGCATGCCATCGAGAAGCTTGCTGCGGCCAACCGGATCGAGTGCTATAGCGTGGGCAGTGTGTCGACTTTTCTCGCTAACGACGCCCAGTCGCGCTTCGCGCGCCTCGGTCTCACATCGAACGCCTATTTCGATCCACATATGCAGGTCATCTCGGCAGCATCGCTGTCGCCTCGCGATGTCGTGCTCGCGATTTCACACGTCGGACGCATGCCGACCTTGCTGGAAGCCGTGGCGCTCGCCCGCGAACAGGGCGCGACGGTCATCGGCATTACCCGGCCCGACACACCGCTGGCGCAGCAATGCACGATTCCGATCGGCATGATCGTGCCCGAGGACGCCGCTGCGCGTGTGGGCACGGAGGCGTATCTGGCCGGCCAGATACTCATCGAGGTTCTGATGGTCGGGGTTGGCTTGCGACTCGGCCCGTCGGCGCTCGAGCGGCTCAAGCGAGTCCGGTCTGTGCTGCGCGAGAGGGGCGTCGATAGCGACGTGCACCCTGCGTTGCAGCGCGCCTGGTCAGAAGCGGAGCGCGACGCGCTCCGCGGCAAATAAGGTCGTCTACCCCGGCGGAATGGCTCCACGCGGCGCTCCCGCCATGATTGGCCAGGCACCTCCACAAATTTATTTTTTTCCTTTTTGACATCAAAGGACCAAAGCTTTACCCTTGGCCATGAAATTTAGTTACACCAAAGCCACATCGCAATGTGGGAATGGGTGACGGCAGACCAATGCAGGTCTGTTCTATTTCAATAGGAATACAAATTAATTTTCTGTCGTAAGCAGGGAATTACAGCGTGTTTTGTGCTGGGTCTGTTGAAATGCCGGGCGGTCGGCCGAGCGGATGTGGTTCTTTGTTGGCGGCGCATAGCGACGATACCGGGCCCTGAATGTGAAATTTACTTACATCTCATCCACAGCATCATTTGCCTTGGCGACATTGGACCTATGAACGGAACACCGGGAGCACACGGCTCCACGCATTGGCTGTTTCAGGGCGGCTTCGTGATCGACGGTAGCGGAGCGTCGCGTGTTCGCGCCGACGTGCGCGTCGAAAACGGCCGCATCAGTGAGATCGGCGCGGATCTCGGGCCGCGTGGGGCGACGTGCATCGACGCGTCCGGGCGCGTCGTCGCGCCCGGCTTTATCGATGTGCACACCCACGACGACGAAAGCGTCCTGTCGGCGCCGCAGATGCTGTCGAAGATAAGCCAGGGCGTGACTACCGTGGTGGTGGGCAACTGCGGGATCAGTCTCGCGCCGCTCGTGCACCCGAACGTGCCGCCGCCGCTGACCTTGCTGGGCGGTCCCGGCAAGCACGTCTTTCCAACGATGAAGGCCTATGCGCAAGCCGTCGATGCCGCACGTCCGGCGGTCAATGTCGCGGCCCTCGTCGGCCACTCGACATTGCGCGTCGCGACAATGGACGACCCTTACCGCCCCGCGACAGACGCGGAACGGACGAAGATGACGGACCTGATGCGCGAAGCGATGGCGGCGGGCGCGACGGGCCTCAGCACGGGTCTCTTCTACGACACCAACGCGGCAGCGGACGTTGCCGAGGTCACGCTGCTGGCGCGTATCGCCGCCGAAGCCGGCGGCATTTACACCACGCATATCCGCAACGAAGCCGAGGACGTGATCGCGTCGCTGGACGAAGCGTTCACGGCGGGGCGAGATGCCGCTCTGCCCGTGGTGATCTCCCATCATAAGTGCGCGGGGCCGACCAACTGGGGACGGTCCGTCGAAACGCTCGCCCACATCGACGCCGCGCGGCGTACGCAGCCGATCGGCCTCGACGCGTACCCGTACATCGCCGGTTCGACCATTTTGCGACCGGACCTGGTGGACGGCATCATCGACATCATGGTGACGTGGTCCGAGCCTTACCCCGCGATGAGCGGGCGCTCACTGGCCGACATCGCGCACGAGTGGCAATGCAGCCAGAAAGAAGCTTGCGAGCGTCTCCAGCCGGGCGGCGCGAGTTATTTCCAGATGCGCGAGGACGACGTGCGCCGCGTCCTGCAATACGAGGCGACGATGATCGGCTCAGACGGGCTGCCGCACGATCGTCATCCGCACCCTCGCCTGTGGGGAACCTTTCCGCGCGTGTTGGGGCATTACGCGCGTGAACTGGGTCTGTTCACGCTGGAGGAGGCCGTGCATCGCATGACCGGCCTGTCCGCACGCCGTTTCAACCTGCTGGATCGCGGCGAGATCGCGGTTGGCAAGCACGCGGATCTGGTCGTGTTCGATCCGGAGTTGGTGATTGACCGCGCCACCTACGCGCAGCCGACCACGCCGGCCGCCGGCATCGACAGCGTCATGGTGAGCGGCTCGATGACTTACGACGCACAAGGTCCTACCGGCATTCGAGCCGGCAGGTTCCTGCGTCTGGGGACCCGCTCATGAGACTGTCACTATCGGTATCGTCCGGCAACCCGCGCCTTCGCAGCAAACATATCGGCTACGATCGCCGCGCGTTCGCCTGGCTGCTCAATACACCGGCGCTCCTCGCGATCGTCCTGCTTTCCGCGTTCCCGATCGCCTACTCGGCGTGGATCAGCCTGCATCGGTACAACCTTCAGCGTCCACGGGCTTTCAAGTTCGTCGGCCTGTCGAACTACAGCGACATACTGCAGTCGTCCGAATTCTGGACCGCTCTGCGGATCACCGCCGTGTACACGGTGCTGGTGGTTCTGCTGGTGGTGGTGTTCGGCATCCTGATCGCGCTTCTGCTCAACCGCGAGTTTCCCGGCCGCGCGCTGGTGCGCACGCTGGTCCTGCTGCCGTGGGCGATTCCGCCCGTGGTGAATGGCCTGATGTGGCAATGGATCTATGACGCCAAGGTGGGCGCGCTCAATGGCCTGCTCGTCAGCCTCGGCTTGATCGATCAGTATCGCGGCTGGCTGTCGACGCCCACCTCGGCTTTGCTCGCGCTCGTGTTCTCGGAAGTCTGGAGCCTGTTGCCGCTCGCCGTGATCCTGTTGCTCTCCGCGCTGCAGCGCATTCCCGCGGAGCTTTACGAGGCGGCCGGCATGGATGGCGCCAGCCGGTTCCAGCTGTTCCGGTACATCACCTTGCCCTGGCTTTCGCAGTCTCTGCTCGTCGTATTGATCCTGCAGACGATGTCCGCGCTCCGGGCGTTCGACATCATCTATGTGCTGACCGCGGGCGGCCCCGGCACGGCCACCACCACGCTCACGTGGCAGACCTACCTCACCACTTTCGATAACCTCGATTTCGGCCACGGCAACGCCTATGCCTGGCTGGTCAGCCTGATTACGCTGGGGCTCGCCCTGGCCTATTTCCGAGTGCTGTACGGACGTGGGGACTTTGAAGCATGAGCACTCTTCTACACCCGTTGTTCACCCCTGCCGGCCGCCAATCGCGGCGCACGGTGTTGCTGGTCGTGGCGGGTATCGCCGTCGCGATCTACATCCTCGCGCCGTTCTGCTGGTTGCTGCTGACGAGTTTCATGCACGAGCGTGACGCGCTGACCGTGCCGACGCAGTGGATTCCGAAGCATCCGACGCTCGAGCACTACAAGATGTTCTTTCATCCATCGGGAACGAGCGCGATCGTTGGCGGACGTGCTGCCGAAGAGATGCTTCCGGGCATGCTGAACTCGCTGATCGCCGCGCTCGGTACGGCCGCGGTCAACCTGGTGCTCGGCACGCTCGCCGGCTACAGCCTCGCTCGTTTGCGTTTTCGCGGGCAGGGCGCACTGCTCGGTGTCTATCTCGGCTCGCGCATGGTTCCGGGTATCGCGCTGATCGTGCCGCTCTATCTGACGCTCAAGAATCTCGGGATGCTGGACCACCTGTCCGCGCTGATCATCACGTATGTGACCTTCACGCTGCCGTTCACGATCTGGCTGCTGAAGAACTACTTTCAGACTATCCCGCGCTCGCTCGAAGAAGCCGCGTTGATGGACGGGTGCAGCTGGTTTCAGATGCTCGTCAAGGTGCTGCTGCCCGTCGCCATGCCCGGCCTTGTCTCGTCGGCCATGTTCGCCTTCATGACCGCGTGGAACGACTACCTGTTTGCCGTGATCCTGACGAGCACGACGGCGTCGAAGACATTGCCGGTGGTCGTCGCGGGTTTCGCCACCGACGTGACGACGCAGCGCACGCTGATGGCAACGGGCGGCGTACTGGCCATCATCCCGCCTCTGGCCCTGGCATTCCTGTTCCAGCGGCTGATCGTCCAGGGACTGACAAGCGGTGCCGTCAAGGACTGACTATGGCAATCCATTCAATGCAATCTCATGGCCTCAAGGAGGACCACGATGTCGTCCAGTGAAGATTCCTATCCTGCGTTATCCCGCCGTCGATTTCTCACGATGTCCGCGCTCGCCGGCACCGGTGCGGCGCTCGGCGGCCTCGGGCTGATGTCCCCGGCGCGCGCCGCTGAAGCTACCGTGCGATTCGCCGGCTGGGCCTTCGAGCCGCAGGTGGTCGAACAGCGGCTGCAGCAGTTCATGGCCGAGAACCCCGACATCAAGGTGAACTACACGCCGCTCGACATGCAGTTATACAGCGAGAAGATGATCGCCCTGTTCAATGCCGGCTCCCAGCCGGACGCGTTCTATGTACGCGACATAGACCTGGGCGCGTGGGCCGACGCGGGCTGGTTGCAGCCGATCGACGGCTTGCCGAAGCTCAATGAATTGAACCACGACATCTTTCCGTTCGACCGCCAGGCGCTCTTCTACAAGGGCAAACAATACGGCACACCGTACTACGGCGACATCTACGTCTACATCTACGACCGCGCCGCGCTCGCCAAGGCCGGCGTGAAAGCGGCGCCGGTCACGCTCGACCAGCTCAAGAACGCGGCCCTGGAGGTCAAGAAAGCAGGCATCGCCCAGTACCCCATCCTGAAGGGCTACAAAACGAACGTGGACGGGCTGAGCGAATTCTGGTCCATGGTGCTCGCCTCCGGCGGCCATCTGTTCAATCCCGCGATGGACCCCGTGTTTCCCAATGAAGACAAGACGGCACTGACGGTCCTGCAATGGATGGTCGATGCAATGCATAGCTGGCAGATCCTCGACCCGCGCGGCCTCGAACTCGACGACACCCAGGTTCGCGACGCTTATCTGAGCGGCCAGGGCATTTTCACGTCCAACGTCGGCAACGTGTTTCCTCGCTCCAACAATCCGCAGTACAGCAAGCGCGCCGGCAACATTCGCATGACCCGCTTTCCAGGCGTGACGGATGTCGGCAAAGGACCGATGGGATGGGCGCGCCTGTATGGCATGAGCTCCCAGACCAAAGCGCGCGACGCGGCCTGGCGCCTGATGTATTTCCTTGGCGGCAAGGATGCCAGGGGCCAGTACTCATCCGCCCAGACGTGGTATCTCAAGTACGGGGTAGGGTATCCGTTCAAACCGCTCGACAATGATCCACAGATCGAGGCTTCGCAGAAACAGTTGGGCTACGAGCCGGCGATCATCCAGCAGCAAATGGCGAATGCGCGCATTCGCGAGAACATCGGCACGACCTGGTACAGCGAATGGGACCGCTTTACGCAGCAGCAGATTCAGGCTGTGTTAATGCGGCAGATCACGCCGATCGCGGCCTTGACCGCGTCGGCGCAAAAAGCGCAACAACTGAAGAAAGAGGCGAGTTAATGAGCAATTTCACCCTCGAGCGCGACGGAGCCGGTACGCCCGCCGTTTTCCTGCACGGGTTCTGTCAGTCGTCGGCCTACTGGGAGCCCACTGCCGATCGGCTCGCCGCCGCCGGCGTTCCGTGTCTCGTACCTGATTTGCCAGGCTTCGGCGCGTCGGCGGGCGAACCCGGTCCGTATACGATGGCCGCGCTGGCGGACTCGGTCGCGCGTCTGCT
>NZ_JAXDPY010000266.1:0-8126 GCF_034668105.1 Paraburkholderia sp.
TCCTGCTTGCTGCCGACGTCCACCATATGCGCCTGGCCGGCGGCGTCGAAATGAGTGAGTTCGGGCATGGTTGGGCTCCTTCAGAGGGCGCTTATCATAGCAGTGTGGCCGGGCGGGCCAAGATGATTACAATTGCCCTATGCCCGCTATCTTAGTCCGAGCGTTAGGCCAAGCGGCGGGCGTCGCTTTTCGACTTCGTCAACCGACCTCGCGATGCGTTCGAATCGTTTTCTTGCTGCGGTGTTGTCTTGCGCGCTCGCGATTCCACCGGGCGCGTACGCGCAATCGCGCGGCGTAACGAACACGAGCAGCACGAGCACGAATACAGGCACAAGCCTCGCCCTCAACATGCAGTCCGCGGAACCGCCGTTGGAAAGCGGCTCAGCCGACACGTCCGCCGACCCCATCGTTCCACCCGACATCGCCCAAGGCGTCTTCGGCGTCTATGGTGGCGCCCAAAGCCGCTTCTCCGGCAACACGGGCGTGTCGACCAACTGGCGCGCCCCGATCGTCACGCAGCAATTACCCGACCTGGGCAACGGCGGCTCCGGCTCGCTGACGCCGCAAGCCGAGCGCAGGCTCGGCGAGCGCGTGATGCGCGAAGTACGCCGCGACCCGGACTATCTCGACGACTGGCTGGTGCGTGATTATCTGAAGTCGATCGCCGCGAAACTCGCCGCGGCGGCGAACGCGCTATACATCGGCGGCTATCGTCCGGACTTCGAGTTGTTCGCAGTCCGCGATGCGCAAATCAATGCCTTCTCGCTGCCAGGCGGCTTTATCGGCGTGAACACCGGTTTGATCGTGACGACGCAAACCGAGTCCGAACTCGCCTCCGTGCTCGGTCACGAGATGGGCCACGTCTTGCAGCGGCACATTTCGCGCATGATCACGACCGGCGAGCGCAGCTCCTATGCCGCGCTCGCCGGCCTGTTGTTCGGCGTTCTCGCTGGCGTGCTCGCGCACAGTGGCGATCTCGGCAGCGCGATTGCGATTGGCGGCCAGGCTTATGCGGTCGACAACCAGCTGCGTTTCTCGCGCTCCGCCGAGCAGGAAGCGGACCGCGTCGGCTTTCTGCTGCTGGCCGGCGCCGGCTACGATCCCTACGCGATGACGACGTTTTTCGGCCGCCTCGATCGCGCGGCGATGAGCGACACGGGCATACCGGCCTATGCGCGCACTCATCCGCTGACTGGCGAGCGGATCGCCGACATGGAGGACCGTGCGCGCCGCGCGGCTTACCGGCAACCGCATCAGACGTCCGAATACGGTTTTGTGCGAGCGCGGGCGCGCTTGCTGCAGGACCGCTCGCGCAGTGAATACGCGGATGAGATTTCGCGCCTGCGCTCCGAAATCGAGGACCGTACCGCCGTGAACATCGCTGCGAACTGGTACGGGATTGCATACGGGCAGATGCTGCTCGAGCGATACGACGATGCAGCGGCGTCGCTGGCGGTGTCGCGTGCCGCGTTCGCAACCGGCGAGCGCAGTGAAGGCGAGCCCATGCGCAGTTCGCCAAGCCTCGACGTGCTGGCCGCCGACATTGCGCGCCGTGCCGGGCGTAATGACGAGGCGGCTCGCCTGGCCGACTTCGCACAGAAGCGCTGGCCGCAGTCGAACGCCGCGATCGACATGCATATCCAGACCTTGCTGACGTTGAAGCGATTTGCCGATGCGCAGGCTTTGGCGTTGAAAGAGACGCGTGCGCAGCCCGATCAGCCTGCCTGGTGGTTGTATCTGGCGCAAGCGAGCGCGGGCAGTGGCGATGCGCTGACGCAGCATCGGGCGCTCGCCGAAAAATTCGCCCTCGATGGCGCCTGGCCGTCGGCTATCCGGCAACTGAAGGAGGCACGTGATCTGAAGGCGATCGGTTACTACGATCTCGCCACCGTCGACGCCCGGCTACATGAAATGGAGAGCCGATACAAAGAGGAACGGCTGGACGAGAAGAGTTAGTACCCGGCCGCCTTCACGATCTGAGCAGCACGCGGACTATGCAGCGAATCCCGGCGATCAGTCGCCAAACGGCCTAAGCACTCGCCGCAGTGGCCGGACTATCGACAAAGCCGAAGCGCCCGGCGACTTCATTTCGCCGCACGCCCTGCAAAGGCAAAACAACCCCGTTGTTCCAGCGAAACTCCCCGCTCATCGAGTCATCGCCCAACGCTGCGTGATCGGCGAAAACCTCGAGATCGTGATCGTGCAAAACAGCGACCCTCGCTGGCACCGAGCTATCGACAAACAGAATCCCACCTTCATCGTCGACGAACACAAGCGAAGGTTCGAAAGCCCCGCCGGCCTGGTCAGTCAAAGCAAGCGCGCCAGCGGCATCCGCTGATAATCTGACCACCCACGGCGTATAGCCCAACTCGACATATACCCGCTGCGGTCCGTTCTGGAAAAACCACTGCCCGCGCTCGTCGGCGTCGTAATTCCGATTGATAAACCCGAGCAACGCCTCATGCCGAATCGGCGTGCCTGGCTCACCGCCGGCCTGAGCGGCTTCGTCCCGCATGCGCCAGTTGCCGCGTCGGTCGAGCATCAACCAGCCGGTGCAACTCGGCACATTCGGCCATTTGGCCAGGGCCTGCTTGACGATGTCATCCATGATCGATGTAGCGCTCCAGATAACCGAGCACGCGCCGCGACAACCAGTCGATGCGCCCGGGAAATGGCCCGGTCATAAAGCCGGCGTGGCCGCCGTGCCTGGGTTGATCGAGTTCCACCGCGGCCGACACCTCGTGCCGCGCCGGCAACGCTTCGGCCGGTAAGAATGGGTCGTTGCGTGCGTTCAGCACGAGTGTCGGCACGGCAATGCCGGGCAGCAGAGGCCGCGTGGTCGCGCTGCTCCAGTAGTCGTCGGTATTGCGAAAGCCGTGCAGCGGCGCCGTCACCACGTTGTCGAAGTCGTACATCGTGCGGCTCGCGAGCATCGCGTCGCGGTCGAACAGCCCGGGAAACTGCACCAGCTTCTGCTCGGCCTTCTGCTTCAGCGTCTTCAGGAAACTGCGCGTGTAGACCATGCCGAAGCCCTGCGACAACGCGCGGCCGCCGGCATGCACGTCGATCGGCGTCGAAATCGCCGCGGCGGCCGAGAGCACCGGCGACGCATCTTCGCGCCGCTCGCCAAGCCAGCGCAGCAACACATTGCCGCCGAGCGACACGCCCGCCGCCACGATCGGCCCGCGCTGCGTGGCGCGCAAGCGCCGCAGAATCCAGTCGACGTCGTTGCTGTCGGCGAGATGGTAGAAGCGCGGCAACAGATTCAACGGTCCGCTGCAACTGCGAAAGTGCGGTACGACGCCGTGCCAGCCGTACTCGCGCGCGGCCGCCATCAACGTGGCGGCGTAGTGCGACGTGGAACTGCCTTCGAGGCCGTGAAACAGGACGAACAGCGGAGCGTTGTCGGCGGGAACGTGAGGCGGGGAGGCGGGGGCGAGCGCAGAGGCGGGTTGGCCGTCATGCACGACCCAATCGAGATCGATGAAATCGCCGTCCGGCGTGTCCCAGCGTTCGCGCCGGAACGTGATGGCCGGCCGGCGTCCAAACAGCGACGGGACAATGGTCTGCACATGCCGGTTCGGCAGCCAGAGCGGTGCGCGGTAGAGCAGATCCACCGTCGCCTCGACAGCTGCCACGGCGCGTGCGGTGCCGGTAGCAGCGGATTCATCGTGCGTTGTTTCCCAGGAAGCCCGCATCGGGGCCTCGTTCGGGGCGGGCGACTTCCTGCGGGGCGTGCTCATGCCAGCGTCGAAACAAAAAAGTAAAACCGGTGAAACGGTCTGATCAGACGAAACGCCCGTCAGGCATCAGTGCAGCGAGCCCTGGCCATGCCGCATCTTCGTGGCGAACTGGCTGGCAGCCTCATTGGGCATCGGACTCGCGTGAATATGGGCAATCTTCCACTCGCCGCGCTCGTGGACCATCACATAGGTGGTGAACACCATCACCGGCGTCGCCTTCGGATCAGCCGGGCGGTGGGCTTCTGCTATGGCATAGACGACGGTGCCGAGGCTGTCGTAGACGCGAATGTCGAGCGGTTCGATCGAAACGCGCGCGGCCTCGAGCTGGAGCTGCAAGCCGGCGCGAATGCTGTCGAGACCGTGCAGGTGGGAGCCGTCGGCACAGATGCAGCTCACGAACTCTTCATCGATCCACAGGCCCATCAAGCTGTCGATATTCACTTCGGCGACGGCCTGGTAATAGGCGTTCAGCGTATCGGCGGCGGCTTCGAAGATATGGGCAAAACGTGGCATGGCTCGTCAGTCTCTTGTGCGCGGCGCGCGGTTGCGGGGCAGCGGTCAGCGGGACAGTCCGGCTCACCGGACAATCGCACCCGAGCGCGAGAATGCCCGTGCCGCAAGGCGCGAACATGACGCGACGCGCTCAGGGCGTGCGGTGTTGCGTGCAAGTATCAGTCGAATGAGCTGGGTTCAACGTTGCGCAAGCAACATGCCGCGCAAATCGCCGAATACCTGCTCCGCGCTCAGCTGCTTCAGGCAGTTCAGATGGCCGAGCGGACACTCGCGCTGAAAACAGGGGCTACATTCGAGATGAAGCCATTGTACCTTCGCAAGCTCGGACAAGGGCGGCGTGTGGCGCGGATCGGTCGAACCGTACACGGCTACCAGTGGCCGGCGCAGCGCGGCGGCCACATGCATCAGTCCGGAATCGTTGGTGACCACGGCGTTGGCTCGCGAGATCAGCGCACAAGCCTCGCCCAGTGCCGTTTGGCCGCACAGGTTGCGTACGTTCGGCGCTTTCTCGGCGATTGCCTGCGCGAGCGGCGCGTCTTTCGGCGAGCCGAGCGCGACGATCTGCGTGTATGGGAACGACTGGCCCACCATCTGCGCGAGCGCCGCGAAATACTCGGGCGGCCAGCGTTTTGCCGGACCGTACTCGGCGCCCGGGCAGAACACCAGCAGCGGTACGCGCGTGTCCAGATTGAAGCGCGCCGACACGCGCGACGCTTCGTTCAGGTCCGCGTCGAGCCGTGGCATCGGCAGGTCGCCGGGGATCCTGGCGCCGGGCGCATAGGCGAGGGCCGCATACTGGCCGACCATTGGCGGGCGCTCGTCCTTGCGCGGGTTCGCGTGACGCACGTTCAGCAGGCCGTAGCGGCTTTCGCCGGTGTAGCCGATGCGCAGCGGAACGCCCGCCATCCACGGAATCAGCGCCGACTTGAACGAATTCGGCAGGACATAAGCCGCGTCGTAGCCGACATCGCGCAAGTCACTCGCCAGCTGCCAGCGGCGCAGCATCTGCAACTTGCCGTGCGCCAGATCCGTGGCGTAGACGTCGCGAATCTCGGGCATGCGTTCGAGCACGGGCGCAACCCACGAAGGCGCGACCGCATCGATCACGATGCGCGGATGCAATTTCACGAGGCGCGCAAACAGCGGCTGCGCCATCAATGCGTCACCGATCCAGTTCGGTGCGATAACCAACGCGCGACGCATCAGAGTGAGTGTCCGGTGTCGAAACGAAGCGCCGCGCGAACCAGGCGCGTGGCGTTCGATTGTTTAAAAGGGGAAAAGCCGCGAGCTTGGCGGCGCGGTTCCAGCATGGCCGGCCCCGCCGCGGCTGCGGCTTTGTTGCGAAGCGCCTGGCTGGCTACGCTCTGCTGCAAAACCAGAACTGATCCGTCACACAACGAACCGGCCAGCGGGCACGCGGGCAAGAAGCGTAGCAAGCGGTCAACGCGCAGTGCTCAGCAGGATCAATGACCCCTGACCACTTCGCCGTCGCGCAGCTTGTAGCGGGTGCTGCAATACGGGCATTTCGCTTCACCGTGGGTGACGTCGATAAAGACGCGCGGATGCGCGCTCCAG
Organism: Paraburkholderia sp.; assembly: GCF_034668105.1. GTDB lineage: Bacteria > Pseudomonadota > Gammaproteobacteria > Burkholderiales > Burkholderiaceae > Paraburkholderia. The sequence continues at coordinate 5,832 of NZ_JAXDPY010000266.1, forward strand.
CGCGGCATTGCAGGATTCGGACAGTACGCCGGCAGATCTTTCGCCGACAGTTCGACCAACGGCATTTCCTTGATTTCGCTCATGGGGACTTTCTCGTTGTAGGCAGGGTGCGTACGTTGCGCCGTCAAAAGGTCGATGGCCGAGGAGGGGCCGAGGTCCTGGTGGCGGCGCGGCGCGCGTTAGATCTTGGTCAGCCAGTGCGCGTACTTCTCGCTCTTGCCGTTCACGATATCGAAGAAGCCCGATTGCAGCTTCTCGGTGATCGGGCCGCGCGCGCCCGAGCCGATCGTGCGGTTGTCGAGTTCGCGGATCGGCGTGACTTCGGCGGCGGTGCCGGTGAAGAACGCTTCGTCGCAGGTATAGACCTCGTCGCGCGTGATGCGCTTTTCGATCACCTGGATGCCCGCGTCGCGCGCCAGTGTGATGACCGTGTCGCGCGTGATGCCGTCGAGGCACGACGACAGATCCGGCGTGTACAGCTTGCCGCTGTTCACGAGGAAGAAGTTCTCACCCGAGCCTTCCGACACGTAACCGTCGACGTCGAGCAGCAGCGCTTCGTCGTAGCCGTCGGCAATGGCTTCCTGATTTGCGAGGATCGAGTTCACGTACCAGCCCGACGCCTTGGCGCGGACCATGGACACGTTCACGTGATGGCGCGTGAACGACGAAGTCTTCACGCGAATGCCCTTGGCGATACCGTCTTCACCGAGGTAAGCGCCCCACGGCCACGCGGCGATCGCCACGTGAATCGTGTTGCCCTTGGCCGACACGCCGAGCTTTTCCGAGCCGACCCAGATGATCGGGCGAAGGTAGCAGGATTCCAGCTTGTTTTCGCGGACCACTTCGCACTGTGCGGCGGCTAGCGTTTCGTGGTCGAACGGCACGTCCATCTGGAAGATCTTGGCCGAGTTCAGAAGGCGCTTGGTGTGCTCCTGGAGGCGGAAAATCGCGGTGCCGCCGTCTGCCGTTTTGTAGGCGCGTACGCCTTCGAAAACGCCCATGCCGTAATGCAGCGTATGGGTGAGCACGTGGATCTTGGCGTCGCGCCAGTCGATGAGCTTGCCATCCATCCAGATCTTGCCGTCGCGGTCGGCCATTGACATACGATTCTCCAACGGGAATGTGTGAGTGCCCCAAACCTGTCGCTGCGCGTCAGGCCCCCCGAGGGGGAAATCTCCCAAGGGGATTTCCTTCGAGGCGGAAAACGCGGGGCGGTCCGGCGTTTTCTTTTGGTGTGAGGTCGAGGAGCGCTATTTTAGCGTCTTTTGCACAAGGAACGGGCATTTGGCCGCATCGCGGACGCTATACTTCTGCGCACGCATAATTCAAATCCGGATGCGCCAGCGGGTGCCTGACGACCTGGCGCCGACCTCCCTTGAGTGCGGCGCCCCTTGGCGCCCGCGTTTCACCTCATGCTCGCTCGTCTATCAGATACCGATCACCGTGCCTTCCGTGAGGGCATGCGCGACTATTCGCCGACGCTGATGGCGATTTTCTCCTGGGGTCTGGTCACGGGTATTGCGATGAGCAAGTCCGTGCTCACGCTGCCGCAGTCGCTCACCATGTCGTTGCTGTGCTATGCCGGTTCGTCGCAACTGGCCGTGCTGCCATTGCTCGCCGCCAAATTGCCGGTCTGGACCGCGCTGCTGACAGCCGCCATGGTCAATACGCGTTTCGTGATCTTCAGCGCGGGCCTCGCGCCGCATTTTTCGTATCTGCCGATGTGGCGGCGCATCGTACTCGGCTACTTCAACGGCGACGTGATCTATCTGCTGTTCCAGAAGAAGAGCTTTCAGACCGGGTACGTGCCCGGCAAGGAGGCGTACTTCTGGGGCATGGCCGTGTGCAGCTGGCTGTCGTGGCAGGTCTCTTCGATCGTCGGCATTCTGCTGGCGAGCCTGATTCCGGATAACTGGGGGCTCGCGCTGGCGGGCACGCTGGCTTTGTTGCCCATCATGGTGTCGGCGATCGCCACGCGTTCCACGCTGGTTGCCGTCAGTATCGCCGGCGTGGTGTCGCTGCTGGCGTTCGATCTGCCATACCGGCTCGCGCTGCCGCTGGCGGTGATCGCCGCGATCATCGCCGGGAGTGCCGCCGACCTGATGGTCGAGCGCGCCGACTTGCGCCGCATCCGTAACAGCGCCGGAGATTCCCAATGACGTCCACGCAGATCTGGCTCGCCATTTTCGGCATGACCTTCGTCACCGCCCTGACACGCGCGATGTTTCTAATCGGCGGCGAGCGCACGGTGTTGCCGGCGCGCGTGCAGCGGATGCTGCGCTATGCGCCGGCCGC
>NZ_JAXDPY010000267.1:0-7368 GCF_034668105.1 Paraburkholderia sp.
TTCGCGCTACTACCGGCATGTGGCGCAGAGCATTACGCGGCGATCCATTGAGGATGGCCAGCTTTTCTGGGTCGTCATTTCGATGTGTGCGAGCGCATGCTACGAGATTGGCTGCGCCTTGAGCGCAGCGCCGACACACCGCACGTTAGCGCTCATGTTGGCGGCACTTCTCTGGCACGTACTCTTTATCGTCGCAGCGTCGATACCGGTGTGCCTGGGTGCGGCCGACGCAGCGGCTCGTTCCGCGAATCATGCAAGAGAACGAAAACCTGGCGGAAGGTTAATGTGGTTTTCGCTGCTCATAACCGCTATCGTCGCGGTCTCATTTTTTTCATCTCATTATTCGTCTACCTAACTAATTTGAATGCGCTGCGTTATACTTTTTACCCCTAGTCTCACAAGGAGATTCAACATGCCCAATTTGATCGACCGGCTCATCGGGGACCACGCATTCCGCGATCGCTTCATCCTCTTGCTCTATCCGTTCACGATCATCGGCGGAATCATTTCGGTTACTTGCAGTCTGCTCGCGCGCCATTACCGCTAGGCAGCGCAGGCAGTTCGCCGGGCGGAATTGCTGGACCGCTCTCTTCCGCGCCTCCCCAAAAAACAAAGCCCGCAACATCTGCGGGCTTTGCATTTTCAAACTGACAACACACTAAAGCGTTCAGACCACCCCAGCTCCATGCGCCTGTAGATCCGCGTGGTAGCTCGAGCGAACCATTGCGCCCACCGCTGCGTGCGTGAAGCCCATCTTGTAGGCTTCTTCTTCGTACATCTTGAACGTGTCCGGATGCACATACGAGCGCACCGGCAGATGGTGTTCCGACGGTTGCAGATACTGGCCGATCGTCAGCATGTCCACGTCGTGCTCGCGCAGATCGCGCATCACTTGCAGGATTTCTTCCTCGGTTTCGCCCAGAGCGACCATCAGGCCCGACTTGGTCGCGACGTCCGGATGCAGCGCCTTGAAGTCTTTCAGCAGTTTCAACGAATGCGCGTAGTCCGAACCGGGGCGCGCTTCCTTGTACAAACGCGGCACCGTTTCGAGGTTGTGGTTCATCACATCGGGCGGGGCTGCGTTCAGAATGCCGATCGCGCGATCCAGCCGGCCGCGGAAGTCCGGCGTCAGAATTTCGATGCGTGTTTCCGGCGACAACTCGCGCGTCTGGCGGATGCATTCCACGAAGTGAGCAGCGCCACCGTCACGCAAATCGTCACGATCGACGCTCGTGATCACCACGTACTTCAACTTCAGCGCGGCGATGGTGCGAGCCAGATTGCCCGGCTCATCCACGTCGAGCGGATCGGGGCGGCCGTGGCCGACGTCGCAGAATGGGCAGCGGCGCGTGCACTTGTCGCCCATGATCATGAACGTCGCGGTGCCCTTGCCGAAGCATTCGCCGATGTTCGGGCAGCTCGCTTCCTCGCACACGGTGTGCAGGTTGTGCTCGCGCAGAATCTGCTTGATTTCGTAGAAGCGGGAATTGCCGGTGGCCGCTTTGACGCGGATCCAGTCCGGCTTTTTCAGCTTTTCGATCGGGACGATCTTGATCGGGATGCGGGCGGTTTTGGCTTGCGCTTTCTGCTTCGCGGTGGCGTCGTAGGCAGCGCCGGAAGCCGGCACCGCATCAGGAGCGGAGGAAGCTGCGAGGTTCGCGGTAACGTCAGTCATTCGTTCGGTCCAGTCAGGCGGTGAGAGCACCGGCCTGCGGTTGGGCGACGGCCGCGGGACTGCCGTCGAGGTTTGCGGTGAGGCGTGCTGCAAGGGTACGGGCCACGTCGTCCCAGCCGGCCGCAACGCCCAGCGTTGCCATATCGACTGTTTCGAGCCCCGCGTAACCGCATGGGTTGATGGCCAGAAACGGCCGCAAGTCCATGTTCACATTCAGGCTCACGCCGTGATAGCTGCAGCCGTTGCGGATTTTCAGACCCAGCGCGGCGATCTTGGCGCCGGCATGCAGCCCGGCGTGCGGCCCAGGCGCCACGTAGATGCCAGGGGCGCCCGCCTTGCGTTCTCCGGCGAGATTATACGCCGCGAGGGTATCGATCACGGCCTGCTCGATCCGCGTGACCATCTCGCGCACCATCAGCTTGCGGCGGCGCAGGTCCAGCAGCAGGTAGGCAACCACCTGCCCAGGCCCGTGGTACGTAATCTGACCACCGCGGTCGACCTTGACGAGCGGAATGCCGCTATCGGCGGCCAAGAGATGCGCCGGGTCGCCGGCCTGGCCAAGCGTGAAGACGGGGGGGTGTTCGACCAGCCAGATTTCGTCGGGTGTATCGGCGACGCGCGCGTCGGTGAACGCGCGCATCGCTTCGAAACTGGCTTCGTAGGGTTCGCTGCCAAGCCAGCGCAGCGTAAGCGGCGCCGTGGCGGACAAGGGAGACGGGGAAACCGGGGTGGCGCACATGGTCCCGACAGTTTACCGAAATCTGGGAATCCCCGCCGGAGCTGGCTTCGCCATCGCCCACCGGCGTCGCTACGGCTTCCAGCCGGAGCATTGCTTTGTTGCAGGGTGGCTGGCGCCAAACATGCTTTTAATACCACGCTGTTCCGTCCGGAGCGCCGCTCTCATCTCCTGCGCGTTGCAACTGCGCTCGTTCGCGGTACGGCGGCGCCTGCTGCATTCACACCGTCCGCCAGCCTCCGCGCATCCGGGCCGCCAGCCGTTCGCCGACCCGCGCGAACCAGTTCAGCGCACGTTCGTCGCAGCGCGTCGGCACGGAAAACGCGACCTTCGCCTGAGTGCTGCCTTCCGCGCTCAACCACAGGCGTTCGCCGCGCCGCAACCGCAGCGTGTGGCCGGGCTGCAGCCAGTAGTCTTCCGTGTCGTCGCTGCGCGTGACCCACACCGCGCCGCCGCGTACAACCAGCTTCGTGCTGCGTGCCACCTTCATGGGAACGGTTTCGCCGCTGCGGATTTCAAAAGCGATACTAGAGGAAATTTCTCGCATGATGCCCTCGCCAAAGTTCGTTTCATGACTACAATCCTAGGTGCAGCAAGGGTTTACGCAAAACGATCTATTTTCACCTCTATGTGAGAAATATTGCGATGGACCTCCGGCAACTTCCCCCATTGAATGCGATCAAGGCGTTCGAAGCCGCGGCCCGCCACGAGAGCTTCTCGCGCGCCGCAGACGAACTGTTCGTCACGCACGGCGCCGTCAGCCATCAGATTCGCGCGCTGGAAGCGGAGTTGGGCATCACGCTGTTCGCCCGCGACGGCAAGCGCGTACGGCTCACGGACACCGGGCGCCGCTATGCCACGCGCGTGCGCACCGCGCTCATGGCACTCGCCGATGCCACGCGCGAAGTCCGCGCCGGCGACCGCGAGCGGCGACTGGTCGTGTCCATGCTGTCATCATTCGCGGCGCGTTGGGTGACGCCACGTATTGGCAGCTTTATCGAGGCGCACCCCCAATGGGACCTCGAATTGCTGTCCACCAACGCGCTAACGGACTTCGCACGCGACGACGTCGACGTGGCGATCCGCTTCGGCTACGGCAAATATTCGGGGTTGCACGCGGAGTTGCTGCTGGATGAGATTTTCTTTCCGGCCTGCGCGCCGGATTTCAACGGCGGCAAGCTGCCACAAACCCCAGCCGAACTGGCCAAAGCCCCGCTGCTGCGCTCGGACGACGAACTCTGGCGCCCATGGTTCGACGCCGCCGGACTCGCCGACTGGCCGGAGCCCAAGCGCGGCGTGCTGTACCAGGATTCGTCGAATCTGCTGCAGGCGGCCATCGACGGCCAGGGGATCGCGCTCACGCGCCGTTCGCTGGCGATGCACGAGATCGCAGCAGGCCGCCTCGTGCGGCTATTCGACGTGGATGGGCCGAGCCCGTGGCAGTACTACTTCATTTGCCCGCCGCAGATGCTCGAAACCGCGCGGGTCAAGGCGTTCCGCGATTGGGTATTTGAGGAAGTGGGCCGATTCAAACAGCTTTTCGAGCGGGCTTGCGAGGCGAGGCCCGCGGCACGCGCGGGCTTCGCGGCGAACGCATTGCGCGTCACGCCTTGATAGGAGGCGACATTCGCATGGCCTGCGGTGCGGGCACCAAGGTCGAAGTAAAAACCGGCGCCTGCCAGGACAGCGCTTAGAGCACCACCTTCACCATCGGATGGCCGGTGAGCGCGCGGTAGATATCGTCGAGCTGCGCCTGGCTGGTGGCGCGTACCGTGACCGTCAAACCGGTGTAATTGCCACCGCTGGACGGCCGCGTTTCCACGCGAGCGGGGTCGACTTCGTTATCGAACTGCCGAACCACCGTGACAATCGTTTCGGCGAACTCGGGATGCGACTTGCCCATGATCTTGATGGGAAAGTCGCACGGAAACTCAAGCAATGATTCTTTCGGGGGATTCACTGTCCACTCCTTGCTGCGCCTCTTGCGCTTCCCTGGCCTTGGCACGCTGATAGGCCGCGTACAACGCCGCAAACACCGCGCCCGGCTTGCCCTCTCCAACCGGCTGGCCATCTAGCTGCGTGACCGGCAGCACTTCCTTGGTGGCGGAACTGACCAGAATCTCGTCGGCGGCGCGCAGTTCGGCTTCGGCGATCTCGCGCGCTTCGAAACGGATGCCGCATTCGCTCGTCAGTTCTTCGATCAGACCGTAGCGAATTCCTTCGAGAATCTTGTTGCTGCGTGGCGGCGCGTACAACACGCCGTCCTTCGCCATCCAGATATTCGACGATGAACCTTCGGTCAGCATGCCGTCGCGAAACTGGATCGTCTCGAATGCATCGTTTTCGGCCGCGTATTGCGCCATCAGCACATTACCGAGCAGCGACACCGACTTGATGTCGCAATTGAGCCAGCGACGATCTTCAGCGGTGACGCAGCGCACCCCCTGCGAGCGCTGTGCCGCGTCCGGCAGGGTCAGCGGCGTGACCATCACGAACACGGTCGGCTGGATGCCGGCCGGAAACGCGTGGCCGCGCTTCGCGACGCCCCGCGTGATCTGAACGTAGGCAATCGCATCCTGATCGGCGCGCAGCCCGGCGTCCGCTTCATTGGCCGCGACCACGCGCTCGATCAGCTCGCGCCAGCCGGCGGCGTCGAACGGATTGACGATGCCGATCTTGTCCAGCGAACGCGCGAGGCGCGCCAGATGATGCCGCAAGCGAAACGCGGTGCGGCCGCCCCCCGCTTGCGCATACAACGGCGCGACCTCATAAATCCCGTCGCCGAAAATAAAGCCGCGATCGAGAACCGGCACGCGCGCTTCGGACAAGGCCACCAGCTCGCCGTTCAGATAAACGATCGGGTCGAGCGAAACATCGGAAACAGCGGTCATCGCAATTGGACTCTTACTTTTTCTTGTTGAACATGAGCATCAGCGAATCCCACACGCGGCCGACCACGCCGGCTTGCGGCACCGCTTGCAACGCGACCACCGGGAACTGCGCGACCACCTTGCCGTCGGCCACGAGCTTCGCGGTGCCGACCTGCTGACCGTTGGCGATCGGTGCGATCAGCGGATCGATCTGCTCGATTTGCGGCTTGACCTTGTCGCCCATGCCCTTCGGCACGGTGATGTACTGATCGCTCTTCACGCCGATCTGCACGGTGTCTTGCGAGCCCTTATAGACGCGCGGCGTGCCCACCACCTGATTCGCCTTGTACAGACGCACCGTGTCATAGGCGGTGTAGCCGTAGTTCAGCATCTTCAGGCCGTCCTGCACGCGGTCGTGTTCCTTGGTCTCGCCCATCATCACCGCGACGAGACGGCGCGAGCCGTCGGTCGTGCCCGGCAGCGGACGTTTCGCGCTGGCGATCAGGCAGTAGCCGGCGGCTTGCGTGTGACCGGTCTTCAGTCCGTCCACCGTCGGATCGATCCACAGCAGACGGTTGCGGTTCGGCTGCCTGATCTTGTTGTACGTGAATTCCTTGACCGAGAAGATGTTGTAGTAATCGGGGAAATCACGAATCAGACGTGCCGACAGCACCGCGAGGTCGCCCGCCGTGGTGTAGTGCTGCGGGTCGGGCATGCCGTTCACGTCGGCGAAATGCGTGTGCTTCATGCCGAGGCGCTGCGCTTCGGTGTTCATCATGTTGACGAACTGCGCTTCGCTGCCGCCCACCAGTTCGGCCAGCGCGATCGCCGCGTCGTTACCCGACTGGACGATCATGCCGTACACCAGATCGTGCACGGTGACCGGCTTGTTCGCCTCGATGAACATGCGCGATTCGTCGTTGCGCACGCGGCGCACCGCTTCGCTCGGCATCACCGTCTGGTCCATCGTGATCTTCTTCGTCTGCAGTGCTTCGAAGACGAGGTACGCGGTCATCAGCTTGGTCAGCGAGGCCGGTTCGGCGCGTTCGTCGGCATTGCCCGACGCAAGCACCTGATTGCTGGTGGCGTCGACAAGCACCCACGAGCGCGCGTTCACCGCGGGCGGCGGCACTTGCGCAAACGCGGTGCTGGCCACGAGTGTTGCCGGCAGCACGATGCCGAGGGTCACGGCACGGCTCAGCGTAGGGGGAACGAAAGAAGAAACTGACGGGAATGACGTGCGGCCGGTGGTGGAGAAACGCATAAGGTCGATTCGTGCGGAAAGATACATCGCGCGCAGGGCGCATAGTTTGGAGGAGCCGGTCGGCGAGCGTCAGGCCGTAAAAACGGCGCGGCGCCCATTGGACTTCCGGCCACGCGATCGGTTCGCGCAGCACGCCTCGCATCCGGCACCGCTGCGCGCGAGCAAGAAGCTACGCGTCGCGCGAACTGCCGGGTGGGCAATGCTGCGCCCAAAAAAGAGCGCCCATTATACGCGCGCTATCCTGGTATCTTTGAGCAAAGGGGGGCGATTAATTGCGTTTGCACGTACCTGTACCCCGGAAAACACGCGCGATGCGCCTCGCGTGCGTCCCGTGTGTGCTCCGCGTGGGCTCCGCATGTGCGCGCTAACGCCACGCGTCGACGATGATCCGCTTCAGGACATGCAGCTTGCGATGCAGAAAATGCTCTGCCCCCGGAATCACCACAACCGGCAGTTCCTGCGGCCGCGCCCAATCGTAAACCGACTGAATGGGAACGGTGTCATCGGTTTCGCCGTGAATCACCAGGGTGTTTTCCGGCACGGGTGCGACTTCCCAACGGCTTGCCGCCGTGCCGACGAACACGATCCGTTCGATCGCCTGACCTTCTTCGCGCAGCTTCGCCGCGACGTGCGACAACACGAACGTGCCGAACGAAAAACCCGCCAGCACGAGGGGCAGATCGCCCTGCCCTGGTTGCTCGCGCATGTGATCGAGCACGGCACGCAGATCATCGCGCTCGCCGATGCCGGCGTCATGCTCGCCTTGCGTTTCGCCGACACCCCGAAAATTCGAGCGATAGGTCACGTAATTCAACTGCACGAG
>NZ_JAXDPY010000268.1:0-3070 GCF_034668105.1 Paraburkholderia sp.
CTTCGTTCTCGCCCAGCGCGCGAGCGATCTCCAACCCGTAGATCACGCCCATCGCGCCGTCGAGCCAACCGCCCGTGGGCTGCGTATCGGTATGAGAGCCGACGACTAGCGCGGGACCGCTTTTGCGGGAGCGGCCGAACACGGTCCCGACGCCGTCGATAACGGCATCGAGTCCCGCCTGCGCCATACGCCCGGCCAGCCACCGACGCGACGCCAGGTCCACCGGCGAGAGCGCGAGACGCACGACGCCAGGTCCCGTGGCGCCAAAGCTGCGCAGCTGTTTGAGATCGGTCAGCAACCGGTCTGGGTCGATCTTCACCACGTTCAGGTTTCCTTTGATGTTTGCCAATGTCGCACGACGGGTCTGCCGACATGCTGCATCGAGAAGGTTACACGGCCTGGCGCTGGGCAATTCTATCGATCGCTCGTGCGTGCAGCTAGCCTTGGGTCCGCGAAGATCGAGCGGCACGCTCGATAGCAGCGATACGCCGCCGGCGACTCAGAATTTAGCGAAGAAAGCCCGCGCGGCGAGCATGCAGAACGACGCGACCAGTTCGCCGTGATAGGCCCGCAGCACGGCTGAAGCACCGCCGTCGGTTGCACCGCCGGCCACGGCCCGATTTGCGAGCGTCGCTTTCGCGCTGGCGAAACCGAGCTTGATGGGCGCGTACGGATCATTGGGGCCACTGGCCGGCAAGTCCACATCCAGCACGGATGTCAGCCCTGCCGGCACTTTGGCGTTCTGCCAGTAGGCCTGCTCGATACGTGCATTGAAGAAAAACACGGTGGGATCCGAGCCGCCGCCGCACAGCAGAACCGGCGCTCGCGGCGTCCAGTTGCGCAAGTCATTGCGCTTGAACGCCTGACGCAGCGGATGCATGGGATTCTCCGCCGGTGTCATGGCAACCGTGCTGTTGGGAAATGCGCCGTCGGGATTGGCCGCGGCGTCTTCCAGAAGACTCAGGCGATACGCGTTGCGCACGAGATTGGCGTTGCCGAATCCAGCGGCAAACAAAGGTGTCAGCGCGGGCGGAGCGAGAGGTGGAGACGCCGGCGGCGTCATCGATCCGAATTGCGGCGCGGGAGGAACGCTGCTGAAGAGATGCGTCGACGGCAATTTCCCCTGCGCGATGAGGGTATCGAGCGGCTGCAGGCTGGGCAGAAGATTCTCGATCTCCGGGGCATAGGCCGCTTCATAGAAGTCGTCCGGCTTGCGATAGATAGTCTGATAGGCATGCTGGTAGCCCGTCACGATCAAGGTCGTGAACAGCGTCGAACCCAGATTCACTTCGCCTTCGATGAGCGCATCCGCGGTAGCGGCGAGCGCATAGGGACCCGACCCCGGCGCGGATGCGGTGACCTTGACGCCGGCCGCTTGCAAAGCACGATGCGTCGCCAGGGCCACGAAGCCGCCTTGCGAATAGCCGGTGACGAACAGCTTGCCGTTCTCGCGCGTCCTGCTTTGCGGCTTCGCTTCATTCAGAACGGCGCGCGCCGCCCGCAGCGAGTCGATCACATCGGCGGATTGCTGGCCGGCGTTCAGATAAGGGTGGTACGCGAGATCGGAGCCGGCGTAGCCGGCATAGTTGGTCGCCACGACGATATAGCCCTGGGCCGCGTACATGGCGGCAACGCCGAGGCCTTCGCCGGCGCCGGCGCCGTTGCCCGGCTCCGTTCGGGTGATATCGGCGATGTTGTAGTTGCGGTATGCGCTCGTGCCATGCGCGTAAAGCATCAGCGGACGCGGGCCGCTACACGCGGCCGGCTGTCCGCCCGGCATCATCAAGGCGCCGCTCGCGGTGGTGGGCTCGCCCGCGCCGCCGATGGTCCGGTAGCGGAAGGTCACGATCTCCACACTGCAAGCGGGCGCGCCGGCGATCTGCTCGAGTTGCCGGCCGGCTGCGTTCGATGCAAGCAAGCTCGACAGTGCGGCGGCACTGAGCCGTAACGTGACGCGATGATCGAGGAGCTGGCCGCGCGTGTTGCAGCCCTCATCGCAACCGGAGCCGGAGCTGGCTTGCACATCAGCACTGGCGCCCAACGCCGAAGATGTCAGCAGCATCAGGGCCGCATTTCGCATCGCTAGAGGCATGTGAGGCTCCGCAGAAACGCAAGGTCAAGCTTGCCGCGTGCGAGTGGATCCGCGAGCTCCGGTGAATCGTCGCCCGAGACCGTCACGTCGATGTTCGCCAGTTCGCGGGTCTTCAGCCAGCGGCGCGCACGCTCGCCGCTGGCGTTCACCTCATGACGCAGCCTCGCGCTTTCCTGCTACTTCCAGAGCGTGCGGCCGAAGAACGTCAGCGTGCGGTCCCAGGCCTGCTGCGACCACGCCGGGTCGAACTGGGTCTTGGCGATACGGCCCGGGCCGACTGCTGTTTCGTTCGCGAACGCATGGTGCGCAAGATAGCGATGAAACTCGATGTCGACATTGGCCTCGGTAAGCTTGGCTTCCAGGGCGTCGACCGTTTCAGCCGGAAAGAACTCGTCTTGCGTCGCCCAGTGACCGAGAACCGGCACTTTGATTTTCGAGGCGTCGATATACTCGAGCGGCGGGAAGCCGTACCAGACCACCCCGGCCGACACTTCAGGGATATTGCATAGCGCGAGCAGCGTAAGCGCGCCACCCATGCAATAGCCAGTCACGCCGACGTTCGCCGAATGCTGCTTCAGATACTGGACCGCGCCCCGCACATCCTGAGTAGCGGCGTCGCCGAAGTTCAGCTCGCTCATCAGATGGTGCGCCTCTTCTTCTTCCAGCGTCGATTTGCCGCGATATAGATCAGGCACCAGCGCCAGATAACCGGCCTGCGCCAGCCGATCGGCCACGCCGCGAATCTGGTCGTTCAACCCCCACCACTCCTGAATCACGACGATGGCAGGCGCGCCCTCCGGTTGTTTCGGCTTGGCCAGATAACCCTGAACATCTTTGCCGTCAGGGCGGCTAAACGTGATCATCGATCCCGTAGTTGGTTTCATCAATTGCTCCTCGAGGTAGGCGAAGCCGCTAGCATAACGCCAGTGTGGCAAGTTCTGCTGAGCCGGGCCGCGCCGCCAACCGGCCGATATACCG
>NZ_JAXDPY010000269.1:0-2860 GCF_034668105.1 Paraburkholderia sp.
TTGATACTCCGACTTTGCATACAATGCAGAGTGAACCGGCGCGTTCAGCGGACGAGGTCTATACCGCGATCAAGGACGCTGTCACCAGCGGCCAATACGGCGCAGGTGAATATCTGCGCGAGGAACAGCTTGCCAGGAGTCTGGGGGTGAGTCGCACGCCGGTACGCGAAGCCTTGCGGCGTCTCGATGCCGACGGGTGGGTTGAAACGCGCCCGAACTACGGCGTGCGCGTGAAAGCGTGGACCTTGCAGGATGCACGCGAGATCTTCGAGGCGCGTCTTCTGGTCGAGCCCTATCTCGCGGGACGCGCCGCCTCGTCCATCGGTGCTTCCGACATCGGGCGTCTCCAGACGCTGGCTGATGCGATGCTCGTGATCACACAACGCCCATCCACGCCTCAATCCAGCGAAGCGTGGTTCAGCGCGAACGGAGAGTTCCACGCAATTATCACGGCCGCCGGGAACAACGCGCGCCTCGACCGCTCGCTCAAGTCGATGAAGGAAACGCCGCTCATCAAGTGGACTTTCGGCACGTATAGCGACGACGACCGCCTGCGCAGCGCACGCCAGCATTTCGAAATCGTTCGCGCGCTCGAACAGCGCAACGCCGCGTGGACGGAAGCAGCCATGCGTTGTCACATTCTTGCCGCTGAAAACGCAGTGCTCGACCGCGACCGGGAGCATCCCGCCTCCTGATTCAGCATGGTTCGGGCAGCAACAGCATCACGAGCAGTCATTCGATGGTCGCAACGACAACAACACTGGAGACGACACATGCTGAGCACCGATAGCACAACCGTACGCACCGTAAGCGCCGGTGCACGTCTCGACCGATTGCCGATCTCACGCTTTCACAGGCGCGTACTGTGGCTGATCGGCGGGGGCATGTTCCTGGATTCGTTCGACATTTACCTTGCGGGCGGCGTGCTCGGCGCGCTCGCAAAGACCGGCTGGTCAACGATGCACCTGAACGCGGCGTTTCTCTCGTCGACGTTCATCGGCATGTTGATTGGCGCGTTTAGCGCTGGCGTGCTGGGTGACGCGAAAGGCCGCAAATTCACGTATCAATTCAATCTCGCAGTGCTCGGTCTTGCGTCGATCGCGGGCGCGTTTGCGCCGAACATGACGTGGCTGATTGTGTGCCGCTTTTTCATGGGCCTCGGCCTGGGCGCGGAGATCGTCGTCGGTTACGGATCGGTCGGCGAATTCATGCCGCCCGCCGTGCGCGGAAAATGGTCAGCGTATCTGTCGCTCATCACCAATTCGGCGCTGTTCTTTTCGACGTTTCTCGGCTATCTGATCATCCCGTCGATCGGCTGGCGCGCGATGTTCGCAATCGTTGGCGTCGGCGCGATGATCGTGTGGGTCCTTCGCAAAAAGATGCCCGAGTCACCGCGCTGGCTCGAATCGAAAGGCCGTTACGACGAAGCCGAAGCGATCCTGCGCGCAGCGGAGGAGGAGTCGGCGCGCAATTCGACGTTGCCGCCCGTCGTCAATGCGCCGTACACCGTCAGCAGGAAAACCACGTTGCTGGAGCTGTTCGGGCCCTCGCAGATCCGCCGCACGTTCGTGTCTATCGTCGTGCAGGTTGCGATCAACATGGTGATCTACGGCTTCATCGTCTGGGTGCCAACGTTCCTGATGAAACAGGGCATCGGCATGGCGTCGTCGCTGGGCTATACGGCGCTAATGTCGCTCGGCGGACCGGCAGGCGCGCTGCTAGGCGTACTTCTCGCCGACAGGATCGGGCGCAAGAAGGGGCTCATCGTGGTGTCGGCGCTCGCGGCGGTGATCGGCTGGCTATACGGGCATTCCACCGGCATCGAAATGGCGACGCTGCTCGGCTTTCTGCTGTTCACGCTCACGTATCTGATGGTGGCGCTGGGTATTGCGACCTACATCCCCGAGCTCTTCGCCACGGAGAACCGCATGCGGGCAAGTGGCATCGCGGGTTGCGCCGGGCGCATCACGGGCATCTTCGCGCCGCAACTCGTCGTCATGATGTACGCGACGGGCGGTGTGAAGGACGTGCTGACGATGATCATCGGCGCGCTGGTCGTGTTGGCGGTCGTCCTTGCAGTGTTCGGTATCGAGACGAATCGACGCTCGCTCGAGGACATTGCGCCTTCGATCGACCCGAACGATGCACTGCCGGCGTCATCGCTTTCACATGAATCGCAACGTTGAAACTTCACTTCACTCGTTAAACAGGACACGTATGAGCGTCACACAGCAAAGCAAGCGTCAAACGTTGAAAGCGCGGTTCGCGCGCAGGGAGATTGTCACTGCGCCCGGAATCTTCGACATGATCTCCGCGAAGATGGCCGACTCAATGGGCTTCGAGTGCCTCTATATGACGGGCTTCGGCACCGTAGCGTCGTACCTCGGTCTGCCGGATGCTGGCCTCGCGACGTACACCGACATGGTCAATCGCGTCGCGGCATTCTGCGGCGGCACGAACACGCCAATGATCTGCGACGGCGACACGGGTTATGGCGGATTACTGAACGTCGCGCATACCGTCCGAGGTTATGAGCAAGCGGGAGCGGCAGGCATTCAACTCGAGGATCAGGAATTCCCGAAGAAATGTGGCCATACACCGGGGCGGCGGGTGATCCCGGTCGAGGATATGGTGCGCAAAATCAAGGTCGCCGTGGAAAGCCGCAGCGATCGCGATTTCCAGGTCGTCGCACGCACCGATGCACGCACATCCCTCGGCCTCGATGAAGCGCTGCGTCGTGGCGAGGCGTATGCGAAGGCTGGTGCGGATGTGCTGTTCATCGAATCGCCGGAAAGTATCGAGGAACTCGAAACGATCGGGCGAACCTTCGATGTTCCGTTGCTGGTGAACGTCGTCGAAG
>NZ_JAXDPY010000270.1:0-10939 GCF_034668105.1 Paraburkholderia sp.
CAGTGCGGCGCTAACCAAAGCGATGCTGCACGATGCGGGCGTGGTCCTGGTGCCGGGTATGGACTTCGGCACGCACGCGCCGAAGGACTACATCCGGCTGTCGTATGCAACCGCCCTGCCGAAGCTGGAGGAAGCGGTCGAGCGGCTGGCGAAGCTCTTTGGGCGGCATTGACCGAATTAAGGCATGAGCGCGGCGCAGGCTTGAGGCTCTCAGGAGCGCGCGCCGAAGTAGGTTGCAACATTACGCCGACGAGCACCTCAAGGCCGTGCGCGGCGCCAGCGACCCAGCCCGCGCCCCAAAAGAAAAAGGACACCGACCTGGTGTCCTTTTTCATACCCGTTGCCTTCGTGCCTGACGAACAGCGTTATACCAGGCTCAAGCGCCCAACTCCGAAGCCGATGCCACATGCTTGGTCGCGTTGGAACTGGCGTCGTCCTGTTCGGACGCCGGCGCCTTCACCGGCGATGCCGTACTCAGCGGATGACTGCTTTCGAGCGTCACCTGCACCCGTTTGCCGCTAGTCGCCGACGCCGCAGCAGCCGTGGCCGTGGCCGTATTCGACGCGGTCAGAACCGGCGCTTGCGGTGCGTTGATCGGCACCTTGCGACCACGCGCCACATCGCGCAAACGGCCACGTTCGGCCATCACCTTGGCGCCGTAGCCGCCGTCGTCCTGCGAGGTCGAGCCGACGTACAGACGCAGACCGCCCGGCAGTGAACCGCCGCGTGCGATGCAATCCTTCAGCACCAGCGCGCCCACCTTGATGTTCGCAACCGGTTCAAGCGCAGCGCTCTCGCCGCCAAAATACTGGAATTTGTCCGAGTGAACCTTGGACATCACCTGCATCAGACCTTGTGCGCCCACACCGCTCTCGGCGTACGGGTTGAAGCCCGATTCGATCGCCATCACCGACAGCAGCAGAAGCGGGTCGAGACCGACCTCGCGGCCGGTGTCGAACGCGGCCTTCACGAGCTCGCTGACGGGCTCCTGAGCGACGCGATAGCGGCGCGCCAGGTACGACGCGACCAGATCCTGCTCGCGGGTCGAGACCAGCACGCGATCGTCGCGTGCGTCGGCGGTGACGCGTTGCGCCGGAATCAGCCGGGCCAGCGCGGCGACGCTCTGCATGGTGCGCGGGTCGAGCCCGTTCAGCGCCGCCACGCCCATACCGGACGGGCCGGTGCCGTCGAACGCACCGTCATAGCTGGTGTTGCTGGTAGTGACCCCGCTGTTGCTGCTGACACCGTTGTTCGCGCCGTTAGCGACGTCGTTGCTGGTCGAATTCGCGGACAGCGTGTCGTCAGTGGACGCGCGGGGCGGTCCGAAGGCCGGCAAGGGATTTCCCTGCAGCAGGCGGGCAGGACCGGCTTGCACAGCGGCGGAGATGACCGGCATCAGCTTGGCGGCAAGAGGGCCGCGCCAGGCCGGCATCAGCCACAGCGTAAGTGCCAGCACGACAGCGATTCCGCCGACAATGCTGAACAGGTGATGACTCATTCGCGTCCCGCGACGCAACGCACCACGCACAACTTGCGCGATACGCTCATCGGGACGCCACGATAACCAGGCGTTCATTCAGATCTCCCATGTTGCATGATCCGCGAACTCCGCCAGGTGAACAGGCGGCAACACACGTTCGCAGAGTCAAGACATCGCGCGCTCTGTCTGGTTAGGGCAGCTGCGACGTCGGGAAAACGGCAAATACCGTTTGTGGGGCGCCATCTTGAAAAGAGGCCCGCGGCATGCCAAAAAAGCATGCAGGCGGTAGCTCCCACGCGAAAAACCAGCGTCAGTTGGCGCTGGCGAGAACTTCTATAAGACCGTCATATACCGTGCAGGGGATCGGCAAACGGTGACGCGTTGCGTCTGATGGGACCGGGGGCAGTGGTAAAAAGGTTCACGCCCTGCAACCAATGTGGACGGATTCTATGCAGGGTTTTATAGATCGTCAACACTATAGATGAGCAAATGTATAACTAAATGTAATAATGAACACTGTTCAGTCCGTTCGAAACCGCGCGGCGCGCGCTTCTTGAGCTGTCTCAATTCCTCCTTGAGCGGTAAGCCATTTGGCCGATCTACGTGGGCGAGCCAACACAGGTAAAATCGACAATCATTTTGGCGCTGCAAAGCTCTGTTGCGCCCGCCCTTTTCGCCGCTTGCGCGGCTATTTACCGCACCAGATGAAATACAAAGACCTGCGCGATTTCGTCGGCCGTCTCGAAACGATCGGTGAGTTGCGCCGTATCTCGCAAAACGTCTCGCCGATCCTGGAAATGACCGAAGTGTGCGACCGCGTGCTGCGCGCCGGTGGTCCGGCGTTATTGTTCGAGAGCCAGCAGCAGCGCGCGTTTCCGGTCCTCGGCAATCTGTTCGGCACGCCGCGCCGCGTCGCGCTCGGCATGGGTATCGACGCGCAAGCGGGCGCAGGCGACGGCGCCGCGTTGGAGTCGTTGCGAGACGTCGGCCGCCTGCTCTCCGCCTTGAAGGAACCCGAGCCGCCCAAGGGGCTCAAGGACGCCGGAAAACTGTTCACGCTTGCGAAGGCGGTTTGGGACATGGCGCCTCGCACAGTGAGCGCACCGCCCTGCCAGGAAATCGTCTGGGAAGGCCAGGATGTCGACCTCGGCAAGCTGCCGATTCAGACCTGCTGGCCGGGCGACGCAGGCCCGTTGATCACATGGGGACTGACCGTCACAAAAGGCCCGAATAAGAGCCGACAAAATTTAGGCATATATCGCCAGCAACTGATCGGGCGTAACAAACTGATCATGCGATGGCTCGCTCATCGCGGCGGCGCACTCGATTTCCGCGAGTTCGCGCTGCAGAATCCGGGCAAGCCGTATCCGGTGGCCGTGGTGTTGGGCGCCGATCCGGCAACCATCCTCGGCGCGGTCACGCCGGTGCCCGACACCCTCTCCGAATATCAATTCGCCGGGCTGCTGCGCGGCGGCCGCACCGAGCTGGCAAAGTGCATTACGCCGGGCGTCGACGGCTTGCAGGTGCCGGCGCGCGCGGAGATCGTGCTGGAAGGCTTCATCTATCCGCAGGAAGGCACGCCGCCGCCCGCTCCCGCGGGTGCGCCGCCGCGTCCGGTCAAGGGCGCTTCGGCCGCTTACGAACACGCGCTGGAAGGGCCCTATGGCGACCATACCGGCTACTACAACGAGCAGGAGTGGTTTCCGGTCTTCACGGTCGAGCGCATCACGATGCGGCGCGACGCGATCTATCACTCCACCTACACCGGCAAACCGCCGGACGAACCCGCCGTGCTTGGCGTCGCGCTCAACGAAGTGTTCGTGCCGCTGTTGCAGAAGCAGTTCTCCGAGATCACCGATTTCTATCTGCCGCCCGAAGGATGCAGTTACCGGATGGCGATCGTGCAAATGAAGAAGAGCTACCCTGGCCACGCGAAGCGCGTGATGTTCGGCGTGTGGAGCTTCCTGCGGCAATTCATGTATACGAAGTTCATCGTCGTGGTCGACGAGGACGTGAATATCCGCGACTGGAAAGAAGTGATCTGGGCCATTACCACGCGTATCGACCCGGCGCGCGACACCGTGCTGGTCGATCGCACGCCGATCGACTATCTGGATTTCGCCTCGCCGGTAGCCGGCCTCGGCTCGAAGATGGGACTGGACGCGACCAACAAATGGCCCGGCGAAACCGATCGCGAATGGGGCCGCCCGATCGAGATGGATGCGGCGGTCAAACAGCGCATCGACACCTTATGGAATGAATTGGGGCTGTAAAAAAAGCCTCGAATCACGCCATTGATTTCATGATTCTGTTGGCATCGAAGCGATCCAGCCACCCGCCGGATCGCTCGCGCTCGAACAAGTCTGAATAACAAAACTGATGGAGCAGTGGCGCGGATGCATGCCTTTTCAATGATGTCGGATGGATTTTTTCTGTCGTTGTCGCTATGCCTCGATATCGGTCTCGTCAACGTCGCAATGATTTCGCTGACGCTGTCGCACGGCTTCAAACCGGGCTTCTGGTTGGGCCTCGGTTCCTGTTTCGGCGATCTGGTTTACGCGGCGCTCGCGCTTGCGGGAATGGCTGCGCTGCTGCAGTTCGAATCGGTGCGCTGGGTGGTGTGGATCGGTGGCGCGGCGATCCTGCTGTTTCTCACATGGAAGATGGCGCGTGAAGCGCTGTTTCCGGCGTCCGCGCCTGACGTTGCCGGCGAAGCGGATGCCAGCGCGCCGCATCTTTCCCCGTGGCGCGGATTCTTGCGCGGCGTGTTGCTGGCGATGTCGTCGCCTTCGGCGATTCTCTGGTTCGCCGCGGTCGGCGGCGCGTTGATCGCGAAAGCCGGCGCCACCAGCGTGACGACCGCGCCGGTGTTCCTCGGCGGCTTCTTCCTGGGCGGCCTGTGCTGGACGATCTTTATCTGCGGACTCGGCAGCCACGGTCGCAAGCGCGCCGGCACCGGTTTGCTGCGCGCCTGCCATGTGTTGTCGGCGCTGCTGTTCGCATACTTCTCGTACAGCGTGATCGTGAACGGATATCGCGATCTGATCGTGCAGACCGCACAGGTGGCAAGCTAATAAAAAACGGCTCGCTTCTGGCAAGCCGTCTTCCGTCTATTCCACCGTGTGCAGCGCGCGGTGGAAAGCTGAATGCCTGCTATCAGGCGAGATATTGTGCAAGCTTCGCCAGGTCCACGTTGCCGCCGCTCACCACCACACCCACGCGTTTGCCCTTCACCGGCGCGATGCCGTTGAGCACGGCAGCCGCGGCCAGGCAACCCGTCGGCTCGACCACGATCTTCATGCGCTGAGCGAAGAAACGCAGAGTCTCGATTAACTGTTCGTCGCTGACGGTTTCGATCCGCGCGACCAGTTTCTGAATGATCGCGAACGTGTAGTCGCCGAGATGCGTGGAGGCAGCGCCGTCGGCAATCGTGCGCGGTGCGTCGATATGCACGATCTCGCCGCGTGCGAGCGATTGCTGGCCGTCGTTGCCGGCCTCGGGCTCGACACCGATCACCGTGCACGCCGGGCTCAATGCCGCCGCCGACAATGCGCTGCCGCCAATCAGCCCGCCGCCGCCGAGGCAAACGAACAGCATGTCGAGCGGGCCGGTTTCTTCGATCAATTCCTTCACGGCCGTGCCCTGCCCGGCGATCACGTGCGGATGGTCGTACGGCGGAATCAGCGTCATGCCGCGCTCTTCGGCGAGCCGCCGGCCAATCTCTTCGCGATTCTCGGTGTAGCGGTCGTAGCTGATCACTTCGCCGCCATAGCCCTTGGTCGCGGCGACTTTCGCGGCGGGCGCGTCGTGCGGCATGATGATCGTCGCCTGAATCCCGGCCAGGCGCGCCGACAGCGCAATCGCTTGCGCATGATTACCCGACGAGTACGTCAGCACGCCTGCTTTGCGCTGCTCCGCGTCGAAATGCGAAATCGCGTTGTAGGCGCCGCGAAACTTGAAGGCGCCCATGCGCTGAAAGTTTTCGCACTTGAAAAACACCGACGCGCCCGTGCGCTCATTGAACGTGCTGGACGTTAGAACCGGGGTGCGGTGGGCGACGCCTTCAAGACGCGCAGCGGCGTCGAGTACGTCGTCGAAAGTGGGAGCGGGAAGCGCTTGCATCGACAAAACTCTCCAGGAGCGGTGGCGGAAGCAGCCATTCTCCCAGCTTCGCCGATGCTTTGGTATGCCGCAGTCAAAACACAAACGGCGCAACCCGGCGATTACGCCGGCATTGCGCCGTTTCTCCCACGCGCTGTTCCGATCAGCGGCGATAGTAGCCGTGGCCGTAATAACCGCGGTCGCGGTAATAGCCGTGGTGATAATAAGGACGGCCATAGCCACCGTAGTACCCACCCACCACGACCGCCGGCGGCGGCGCGTAATAGACGACCGGCGGGGGCGGTGCGTAATAGACCGGCGGCGGCGCGGCATAAACCGGATAGGCCGGCGCGACCGGAATACCAATACCAATACCCACGGAAACGTGCGCTTCAGCAGCAGTAGCGAACCCCACGCCGAGGGCGGCGGCAACGACAAACGGAACGATCTTTTTCACTTTGTTCTCCTGGCGCGGCCGGTCAAGGTCGCCAACTTCGCATGCCTTGCATGCTACGAAACCAATGTATCGAAAAAGACTGCGCATGAATGTTCGCATTTGTTGCAAATTGCAATCGACCGCAAGAGGTCGGAATTTGCCTCCGCGCCGCGCCTTCCATGCAAACGGTGTAATGGGCTGACAACCAAGGGTTTGACAGTGCTCGAGCGGACGCGAATGCACTGCCTTGCGGCGCCGGCGGCTTCAGGCGCCCACTTGCCGGTAATCTTTGATTACAAATTAGCTTCAATCCTGACGGCTCAAATGAAAAATGCCCGGCCAATCGCGTCGGGCATCTATTACTCGTGAGCAAACGGTATTTTCAGCCTACCTTCACATAGGCGAATTCTCTGGAGACGTTGGGCGGGACATACGCGCCGCTGATGCGCACGCGTGGCGTCAAGCGCTTCTTCTGATCCCACCAGCGACGGCGCTGCGAATGTGTCAAGAACCGCAAGTGTTTTCGGTAAGAAAAAATATTCATCGTTACCTCCGGAATCTGACTGCGAGACGAAAAACCCAGAACAGCAACCCCCAACCGGCTCATGAAGAAATTGTGAGCAGTTTTCGGACCCGCGGGGCACGCGCGACCCGATGACTGACGCGACGCGTCATATGGCACGCGCACTGATCAGAGGAATGCCAGCGCCGGACGCGCCACAGCGGGACGGATGCGCGATACTTCTGCTTTCCCGTTCAAATGACCCGTCTGGAGCACGCAACCATGTCCCAGCCTTCTCTGCCGCGCCTCGGCTTTATCGGTGCGGGGCGGCTCGCGCGCTGTCTCGCGCTGAGCTTTTCTCGCGCCGGTTATCCCGTCACGGCGGTGGCGAGCCGCACGGCAGCCTCGGCCAGCCGGCTCGTCAGTCAAATCGAGCACTGCGCGGCATTCGACGATCCCCAACAGGTCGTCGACGCCGCCGATATCGTCTTTTTAGCCGTTCCCGACGACAGCATCGGTACGACAGCACACACACTACGCTTCAAGGCCGATGCCGCGAGCGGCCCACACGGCAAAGCGCTCGTGCATTGCAGCGGCGCCTCGTCAATCGAACTGCTGGCGCCGGCGCGCACCCAAGGCGCAGCGATCGGCGGTTTTCACCCACTGTACCTCTTCAGCGGCGATCTCGCCGACCTCGAGCGCATCGCCGGCTGCTCGGTGACCATCGAGGCCGACGGCACGCTCAAGAACGCCTTGACGGCGCTGGCCGTCGCCCTGCGCTGCCATCCGCTGTCGATCCCAGCGGGCGGCCGCATGCTGTACCACGCCGCCGCGCATTACGCCGCGAGTTTCGCGCTGTGCAGCCTCGCTGAGTGCGTTGCCCTGTGGCGCACGCTGGGTTTCGCCGAAGACGACGCGCTGCGGGCGCTGCTGCCGATGCTGTCCGGCACCATCGAAACCGCCCGCGACAAGGGCCTGCCCAATGCGCTCGCCGGCCCCGTGTCGCGCGGCGATACGGGCGTGGTGGAGAAGCAGTTAGCGTTGCTGGAAAGCCTTGGCGGCGATCATGCCGCGTTGTACGGCTTGCTGACGCGGCGCGCGGTTGAACTGGCCGAACGCCGCGCCAAACCGCCCGCGGCCATCGAGGCGATTGCCGAGGCGGTGGAAGAATCACTGGGCCGCTCACTGAATCAGGCGGCGGCAGGTGCAAGCGTCAAGTAAGGCGTGATAATGTGACGTCCGGCGCCGCGCGCAATCCGCCAGAGCCGCGCTTCGGGACCAACAGACGAGAACGCACAATGATCAAGGTCAGCATCCTCTATCCATATCGGGAAAACGGCCACTTCGACGTGGAGTATTACTGCGCCACGCACATGCCGCTCGCAGCGAAACTGTTCGGGCCGTCGCTGAAAGGCTGGTCGGTCGACGTCGGCATCAACGCCGGGCCGCCGGGAACGCCGCCGCCGTACGTCGCCGCGGGTCACTTCCTGTTCGATAGCACGGACGACTTCTACAAAGTCTTCAAGCCGGCCTCGGAGCAGTTGCTCGCCGATATCCCGAACTACACGGACGGTGGCAACGGCGCGATTCTGATCAGCGAAGTCAAGGTTTCTGTGTGATATCCGTGGCCGGGTGTGGGTGCGGTTTGGCGGCATGCGGTTCGCCGGCCAGCCTGACTCGAACATCTGGAAATTGATTCACCGCGTCCCCATTTATGACGCGTCACGCGCCCTCCTGCGGGAACGGCGCGGGCAATCCAAATGAACCTGCCGGCGCCCCGATCGGTCAGCGCCGGCACCTTGCGGCTGATCGACGGCCGTCATTCGAAGGATAAGGACACGAGATGTTTGGCGATATCGCCCGTTTTCTGCTCAATACCGTCTTTACGCTGTTCGGCGCCGCGTTGCTGCTGCGCGCATGGCTGCAAGTCGTGCGCCTGCCGCCGTACAACCCCGTTTCGAACGCGGTGCTGCAAGCCACCAACTGGATCGTGCTGCCCTTGCGGCACATCCTGCACAGCACGCGCAATATCGACTGGGCCAGCCTCGTCGCAGCGCTGCTGGCGGCAATCGTTTACGTGGTGCTGATGGTGGTGCTCACCGGCGCCGATCCACTCACGCTCGCACCGACCTTGCTGATCGTGGCTGTGCTGACGCTCATCAAGTGGGCGCTGAATCTGATCATCTGGATGACGATCCTGATGGCGCTGCTGTCATGGCTCAATCCGCGCTCGGCGGCCATGCCGATCCTATACCAGCTGACCGCGCCGTTTTTGAATCCGCTGCGCCGTATCGTGCCGCAACTCGGCGGCATTGACCTCTCGCCGATTCTGCTGTTCGTGATCGTGCAGGTGCTGCTGATGGTGGTCACGCGGGCGGCCGTTCAGTTGACGTACTTCGTGATCTGAATGGCGCTTTGTGCGCCGCATGGGGCATGCGGGCGGCAGCGCGATTTGCGCTACCCGCCCCTTCCCGAGTAGAATCATGCGCTCTGCGGGCGTCGTATAATGGTAATACCCTAGCTTCCCAAGCTAGAGCCGTGGGTTCGATTCCCATCGCCCGCTCCAGATTCTTTTCAGCCTGCCTGGCGATTGTCCAGGCGGCTTCGCGAAAAGATCTGATTCCGCAGTAATTCCCGCCAGCTTTACGTTCCCAGCCTGTCTTTTCCAAGAAGTCGCGCAAACGCGCGCATAAACACGTCAGGCGCGGTCGCTGAATTCAACACCAGCGCTTTGCTTCCCAAGCCAGACGCGCAGACGCTGCCGTGTGATACCGCCCGAGAAGATAGCGAATGCCACCCTGGCATTCTTCGACCGCATTCCCGAACGAGTTCTCGCCATTCGGATTCAATTCATATTGAAACCGCAGCAATTGAAACATTCCGCGAGCGGGCGCTGAGTGGCGCCGCTCTTTCGCCCGGCCGCCGTCTGGACGGACCCTTTTCCGGTGTGCTACCTTACGCGCACTTGCAACGTCCGCTCCATCTTCCTGCTGAGCCTTCAGCAGAATTCAGCACGAGCCGCCTCCTTGAAGGCGGCTTTTTTGTAGTGGCAGCGGCCAGCCTGGCGTTTTCGAGTAACCGCCCCTGCGAGCCGCGACTCATGCCGCGCGAGCGCAAAAGGCGCCTCGCAATACGCCATGCCAGCCGCCACGCACCGACCCTTGTAGCAGCATCGACCATGATCCACGATCCCAACGACGCCGGCTTGCCGGACGACCTCCCGCCGACTTCCACCGAGCCCGAAGGCCAACCGGCCGACACCAGCACAAACACCGCCGGCGACAACGACACCCCCCAAGAAGAAGGCTTGCATCGACGCCGCATCCGCAGCTTCGTCACGCGTGCGGGCCGCGTATCGACGGGCCAGCGCCGCGCGATGGACGAACTCGGCCCGCGTTTCGTCGTGCCCTTCGCGCCGCAGCAACCCGACTGGACCAGCGTGTTTGGCCGTGCAGCGCCGCGCGTGCTGGAAATTGGCTTCGGGATGGGCGCGTCTACCGCGGAGATCGCCTCGCACCGTCCCGACGACGATTTCCTCGGCGTGGAAGTGCACGAGCCAGGCGTGGGTGCGCTGCTGAAGCTGATGGGCGAACAAGGGGTGTCGAACATCCGCATCATTCAACACGATGCGGTCGAGGTACTTGAACAGATGATCGCACCAGACAGCCTCGACGGCGTGCATATCTTCTTTCCGGACCCGTGGCACAAGGCACGCCATCACAAGCGCCGGCTCATTCAGCCGAAGTTCGTCGCGTTGCTGGTCTCACGTCTGAAGCCGGGCGCTTATTTGCATTGCGCAACCGACTGGCAAAACTACGCCGAGCAGATGCTCGAGGTGCTGGGCGCCGACCCCGCGCTGGAAAATACGGCCGATGGCTACGCGCCGCGTCCCGACTATCGTCCGGTGACGAAGTTCGAGCGCCGCGGGTTGCGACTCGGACATGGCGTATGGGATCTGGTGTTTAGAAAACGCGGCGCAGCGTAAAGCCGCTTCGGATTCTCGACTCACCAGCAGCAAGCAAAGCAAACAAAAAGGTCCGCAAACGCGGACCTTTTTGCATGGCTAAAGGCCAGGCGGAAACTCACTCCGCCCAGCTCAATGCACCGCTATAGCCCACCAGCAGAATCAACAATCCGAAGCCGATCCGGTACCACGCGAACACTGTGAAATCGTGCGCGGCGATGTAGCGCAACAGCCAGCGCACGCACGCGAACGCGCTGATGAAGGCCGCCACGAAGCCGAGCGCGAAGCTGCCGAGCGCGTCGGCGGACAGCAGATGCCAGTCTTTATAGAGTTCGTAAGCCGTCGCGCCGAAGATGATCGGAATCGCGAGGAAGAAAGAAAACTCCGTGGCGACACGCCGCTCGAGGCCAAACAGCATCCCGCCGATGATCGTCGACCCCGAGCGCGACATGCCGG
>NZ_JAXDPY010000271.1:0-3715 GCF_034668105.1 Paraburkholderia sp.
GGCCGGACTGCGAGAGCAGGTCATGATCGACTGTTCACATGCGAACTCTGGCAAATCGCACTCGCGTCAACTGGAGGTGGTCCAGGACCTGGCGCAGCAACTCTCGCAGCGCGAGCGCCGTATTATCGGCGTCATGCTGGAAAGTCATCTGGAAGAAGGCCGTCAGGATCTGAAGGCCGGAGTGCCGTTGCGTTACGGCGTATCGATTACGGACGCCTGCGTGAGTTGGGCGCAAACCGAACCGGTGCTTGAAACACTCGCCGAAGCGACCCGGAAACGGCGCGCGGGCTGAACTCGCGAACGGTGGGTTGCCAACGCGGCCTGCACGAACTCGCGCAACCAACAACCGAAATCAACGGCCGGCAGGCGAGCGTGCATGACGCAGAAGCTGAAGCTGAAGCAGACGACGACCGCATAAACGCCAACGTGCATCTACGCACGCCACACGCGCCGCACCAACCACCGATCAAACACCTTTACCAGGGTTGGGCAGCGCGTGATTCCTCACACCCGATGCATCGGGCGCCGCGCGCTACAGCAGCGCGCGTGGATGCTCCGGCGCGAGGCGCGTTGCATTACGACGCGTTGACGGCTTCCTTGAACGCCTTGCCTGCGGTGAACTTCACCGTCTTGGCAGCCGCGATCTGGATCTCGGCACCGGTCGACGGATTGCGGCCCACGCGAGCTGCGCGCGCGCCGGTCGAGAAAGAACCGAAACCGACCAGTTGCACCGTATCACCACCCACCACGGCTTTAGTCACCGCTTCGACAATCGCGTCGATCGTTTGGCCGGTGGCCGCTTTGCTTTCGCCCGTCGCTGCGGCGACTGCATCAATCAGTTCCTGTTTGTTCATAGCACATCCCGTATGGTAATCATGGAACCGGCGCCACATCTGTTGCGCCGGGACCGACACACTAACGCATAGGCGCGTATTCACGCAAACCTTGGGTGTAAGCCTTGTATCACCCGCCCAGCGGCAATTTGACGATTTTTTGTGCCAAAGTGCCATCAGAAGCGCGCGCTTACGCGTTTCTCTCGTATGACGGCGCTTCGCGGCGTATCACAATCCGTTGCAATTTCAGTGTGTTAGCGGCGGCAAACCGGCAGCAGTCAGGCTTTTTTACTATCTTATGGGGGATCGGAAAATTCGAAATTCACCATTGCACCGCGCTCAGCAATCAAAGAATTCAAGGAACATAAAATAATGAAAATTCTCCATATTGCAACAAGCAGCATGCTCTTCGCCTGGTCTTGCGCAGCCATCGCGGCGGCCGACATGCCCTGCGCGACGCTGGTCGGCACGGCGAATTCGGCCACGCCGCAGAGCTTCCAGGTGCGTGACGGCGAACCGGTCGACCTCGTCAGCGGCGCGAAAACCGTGCACGGGAAACTGCTGGTTTTCGGCGATGACGGTGTCTATCGCGTTTACTGGCAAGGAGAAAACAGCGCGGAAAAATATGTGCTGGCCAATGCCGGCGGGGATAGCGTCCGGCTTGTGTCGGCACCTCCACAAGGCACGCCGGCCCAAAACGGCGCACCGGGAACGACACTCGCACCGCAAAGGGTGCTGTCGTGTCCGGCGCTGTAGCAGGGCGCTCGAAGGACGCTGGCGAGTCCACCGGAGGATTTCTCGTAGGCCGGTCCGAAGAAGCCATACCGCGCTTCCGCGCGTCTGATCGTCAGACAGCTAGAAGTCGCCGACGCGGCATAAATGACCTACGGACAATCCTGAAAGGGCGCATTTACCGCTCGGCATTGACGCGCGCCGTATTTTTCTTGTGATCGCATCAAGGTCACAGCGACGCTGCCGATATACCGGGCGTTGGCAGGCTGCGCGTTCTATCGCCTGCACCCCGCAAGCCGCCGCCCTGCTCTGCCATCCATCGTCATCCTAAGCATGATCGAGCCGGTTGGGCTCCGTATTCCAGCTTCGGATACCAGTCGGTGCCACGGCCGCCGGGTGTCTTGTCGAGCACCATCCAGAGCGGCATCAAGTCCGGGGCGCCGCGCGGGTCCTGGCCTGGGTCCGCTGCCGACGGCCCCATCTCCTCGGCCCAGAAGTGCCGCACCGTGCCGCCTGAGCGTGTGAACACGTTCAAGGCGGGATAATCGTCGCCGTCCGGATCTTCGGCGGCGTAGTCGCGGTTGAAGGTGTTGCCACCCGACGAGTACAGCCGCAGATATCGCCAGCCGCGCTCCTTCTTGAACGCCACGAGCTTCTCGATCGGCGAGCGGCCGATCACCGCAAACGCCACGCGCTGCAAGATGTCGGGCATTTCGCCGTCGTATGCACTCAACAGCGACGTGCACATCGGACAGGGCCGCGCGCGCTGCGGGCCGAACATCCAGTTGTACGTGACGAGGGTGTCGTGCGCGCCGAACATTTCCGAAAGCGTCACCGGGCCCGCTTCGCTCTCGAAGCGATAGTCCTGCGGCACGAGGCCACCGGGCGGCAGAGCACGCCGCTGAGCAGCCACCCGTTCGATATGGCGGCGCAATTCGATTTCCTCAGCCAGCAGATCGTTGCGCGCGCTCCGATACGCGGCGCTCTCGCCGGGAAACCGGCTAGGCGATTCGGCCAGCAGCCGGGCCGGTTTCAGCATTTGTGCGGATGGGTCTACGTCGTTCATCAGCCACCTCCTTTTTGAGGGAAAGATAAGGGCGGGTAGCAGCTTGGCGTGGCGCAACCACGAGCGCTTTTTCGCCCCTATACAGCCACGACGAACAGCGTGGCTGTAAATCGACAACACGCCTCGATTTTTTGTGGTGCCCATCTGCCTCGGCATTCAAGCGCGTCGCTCGACACGCGTGACATGCGGATGTCCCGCGACCGACACGCGGCCGAGCCACGGAAAAGCCGCGCACGAACCGCCGGCGCCACGCCGACACCGATCGAACCTTCATTGCAAGGTATCCTTCCCCGAAACAGCATGCGCGCATCGGCGCGCGATGACACCGTCACGGCGCCCGCCGCGCCGCCTCTGGGGATGCACCATGCCGCTTCGTCTGCCACCCCTGCCCGCGCTGCGCTTCTTCGAGGCCGCCGGCAGGCATCAGAGTTTCAAGCTCGCCGCCGCCGAACTGAACGTCACGCCGAGTGCGATCAGTCATGGCATTGTCGGCCTGGAGCAGTCACTCGGTGTCGAACTGTTCGTCCGTGAGCCGCGTGGAATTTCGCTCACGGCAACAGGTGCCGATTATCTGTCGTACGTATCCGAAGCCTTTTCGCTGATCGCGATCGGCACGCAACGCCTGCCGAACCACCGCGCGAATCGCCCGATCGCGCTGAGTTGCGCGCCCACGCTCGCCTCGCGCTGGCTGCTGCCGCGCCTCGCCGCTTTTCGCACGCGCTGGCCGGATGCCAACGTCACCGTCGACACATCGCACCGTCAGGTCGGTTTTCCCGTCGACGGTTTCGATTTCGCGATTCGCCTGAGCCGCGCACCGGTCGCCGGAACCGCCTGGACGCGTCTGTTCGGCGAACGCCTGGTGCCGGTGTGCAGCCCTGCTTACCTCGAGAATCTGCGCGACGCACAGGGCAACCTCGATCTGCGTCGCGCGACGCTCATTCACGTGAACTCGGCGAGCGAGGACTGGCAGGCGTGGCTCGAAGGGGTCGCCCCGGACGAGGTCGCTATCGACGGTATCGACCTGAACGACGGTCTGCGCGTCGACACGATTCAACTAGCATTCGAAGCCGCGAGCATGGGCCTC
>NZ_JAXDPY010000272.1:0-3473 GCF_034668105.1 Paraburkholderia sp.
TATATTGAAATCCCTTCGCTAAGGAGTCTCTTATGCGAAAACTCATGGCCGCTATGATAGCCGGCCTGATAGGGCTGACCGCGCTGTCCGTGTCGATCACGGCTGTCGCATGCGGTGATTCGAGCTATCAATCTTCTTCGACCGATGGCAAATAATCCCGCCGCCCGAAGGCGCCAGGTGCGCACAAAAATAGGCCTTCATCTGACGATGAAGGCCTTTTACTTTTCGGCCTTGTTTCAAGCGCTTTTCTGCGTTTTCGGCAAGCGCTGCTTAACAGCGGCGCGCGGCTCTGCGGAGCGCCTGTCCTTGTTTGCCTTACTTGCCTTTAGGCTGCGTGACGAAGCCGATCTTCGTGAGGCCGCCAGCTTGCGCCGCCGACATCACTTCGGCCACTTTCTCGTACGGGACCTTACGGTCCGCGTCCAGATGCAGTTCCGGTTGCGGATTCGCTTGCGCAGCCTGTGCGATCTTGTCGCGCAGTGCGGCTTCATCGACCTTCCTGTCGTCCCACAACACGTTGCCGTCCGCATCGACGCTGACCGTCACTTGCGCGGGTTTCGTGTCTTCCTTCTGACTGCTCGCATGCGGCAGATCGATTTTGACCGCGTGACGAATTACCGGAATCGTCACCATGAAGACGATCAGGAGAACCAACATCACGTCGACGAGCGGCGTCATGTTGATTTCGTTCATCAGGCCGTCGTCATCGTCGCCGGCGAAGGGGCTCATTGCCATCGGAATGCCTCGTCGATCAGTTGGCGCGCGTGGCGAGGCGCAAACCGTCGCCGCGCCTGGACGACGACAGACGGGCGCCCGTCACGAAGAATGCATGCAGACCGTGTGCAAAGCGGCTCAGCTTGGCGACGAGCGCCTTGTTGGCGCGCGTCAATGCGTTGTAGCCGAGCACGGCCGGAATCGCGACGAACAGACCGAACGCGGTCATGATCAGCGCTTCGCCGACCGGGCCCGCGACCTGATCGATCGACGACTGGCCGCTCGCGCCGATCGCCAGCAGTGCGTGATAGATGCCCCACACCGTGCCGAACAGGCCGACGAACGGTGCCGTGCTACCGATCGAGGCAAGAATCGCCAGACCGCTTTGCATGCGCGCGACGCTTTCATCCATCGTGTCCTTCAGGCAGCGCGTCACCCAATCCGATACGTCCATGCGATCGTGCAGATGCGGCTGCGTCTGATGATGGTGATCGGCCGCTTCCTGACCGGCCAGCGCGAGCGCCAGGAACGGATTGTCCTGCGGCGTCGACTGCGCGGAGCCGAGCTTTTTCACGCCGTCGGCGAGATCGTCCGAATGCCAGAACTGCTGTTCGGCGTTCTTCGTGAGACGCTTCAGGCGCATCACGTTCCAGCCTTTGATGACGATCACGCTCCACGACATCACCGACATGATCAACAGCGCGAGCGCGATACCGCGCGTCACGAAATCCCCTTGCGCCCACACGTGCGCCAATCCGTAGTTTTGCATTGCAATTCCTTTTTTTTTGAAAGCTGCTTCAATCATTCAGATTGAAGTTGTAAGGCTGGGTGGCCGTGGCCCGAATAGCCTGGCCGTTCTCGAGATAGGGCTTGCACGAACTCGCATGCGCGGCGGCGATCGCGGCGTCGTCCAGACGGCTGAAGCCGCTGCTCTTTTTGAGCGAAATGCTTTCGACCTTCCCCGTCGGTCCGATGACGAACGTCACATAGGCCGTACCGGTCTCGCCGCGGCGCTTCGACAACGCGGGGTAGTCCGGCGTGATCATGCTGCACTCAATGTGTGACACGTTCTTGGGCGCTGTGATGTCCATCGTCGGACGGCCGACCGCTGGCGCAGCCTGAGCGGCCGGTGCAGCCGGTGCAGCCGGCGCGGCTGGCGTTGGGTCAGCCGGTGCGACCGGCGTAGGCGCCGGCGGGGCCGCCTCGGGCAATGGTGTTGGCGTCGGCTTGGCCGTCAGTATCGGCTTTGGCTGGATCCTGGGCTTCGTATGAACCGGTGGCGTCGGCTTGGGCGGCGGCGGCGTGGCCGATTGCACCGTAACGGGCGCGGCCACGGGCGCCGGTGCCAGTAGTTGCGCGGTCATGACGCGCGCTTCGAGCGGCGGCTGCACGGGATCGTGACGCAAGGTCAGGATCACCGCCAGCAACGCGACGTGAATCGCCGCAACGGCGGCCGTCGCGGTCCAGACACGGGAATTGATTCGGGCGGACGAAGCCGGCGCGACGCCGGCTGAAACGGTATGCGAGGCCTGCATATCTAGCGTGGCGACGTGTCGCAGAGACGGCGCGTCAGACAAGACATTGTCATGTTCGGAAGATCAGCAGCGAAATGAACAAAGTAGTCACGAAACCAATCAGCAATTCCATCTCGAACTCCTTATAAGGATGAGCGGGTAGCTGGCTTGTACGGATACTGGCTTGCTGACGGCAGTGGGATAACACGTGAAGCAGGGCGAACCGCAGCGCATGAAGCAACGAGCGCCGCGCGCGGCGTGTGCCAAGCTCTAAAACCGGTCTTGCGTTCTTAAATTCAGGCGGCCTTGCGTTCGTAAAACGTCAGCGGCATGGGCTGCGAGTGATGTTCGAAGCCGCAGCGGCTCGCGCACACACCGCTTTCCATCATGACACCGCGCACGGAATCCGCGCACTTGCCACAGCAGGAGGCGACGCCGAGCTCGAACTGGAGTTCGTCGAACGAATCGACGCCTTCCGCGATCGAGGCACGGATCTTTCGGTCGGAAACAGACTTGCAGACACAGACAATCATGGCAGGCGTCATAGCTAACGTTAATGCGAACTATTATCATTTTGATTGAGCCGTTTGGCAAGCGTCCTGCATGATTTTTTGTAACAAAACCAGACTCTTAGAAGGGTTTCGCCTAAGGGACAGGATCCCGCGTCGGCGGCGCAAAGGGCTTAAATCAGCCCCAAGCCGCGCGGAAAGGCCCCCGGAGGCCCCGAAGCACAGCGCGAGAGGAGTTTTATGCGGCTTGGGAATCCGGCGCGGCCGTGCGGCGCGATGGGATGACAACCTGTTCGACCGCCGCATCGATTTGCAGCAAGGTTGTGGCGAGCTGTTGCTGATGAGTGCCGTCGCTTGTCGAGTAAAAGCGGGGCAGAACCGCGTCCGGGTTGTCCGGGGCGGCGCGTAGGCGATGCTGGTCGAGTACCCGTTCCAGTTGGCGCGCAATGGCCACGCTCGTATCGATCAGCATGAGCCGGTCGCCGACGATGTCGCGGATCGCCGCATCGAGAAAGGGGTAATGAGTGCAGCCGAGCACCAAGGTATCGGCGCCGGCATCGAGCATGGGCTGCAGATAATTGCGCAGCAGCGCGCGCAGTTCGGCGGAGCCGACGTCGCAACGTTCCACCGCTTGCACCAGCCCATGGCCAGGCTGACAAAGAAAACGGCAATCGGCGGCGTAGCGCTCCAATAGCCCCTGAAAGCGGGCGCTGCGCAAGGTCACCTGGGTGGCGAG
>NZ_JAXDPY010000273.1:0-7549 GCF_034668105.1 Paraburkholderia sp.
TCGCTATTTTCGCGCTGAGCGGCGGCATGTCCGGCATCCGCTTGAATCGCGCCAGTACATCGCTTGCACCGTTTGCATCCGCTTGACCACGGCGAAGGAGCTCCCTGCATGACCCATTCCATCCACGGCAACAAACGCTGGCTGGCGCTGATCGTTCTGTGCCTCGGCGTGCTCATGATCGTCCTCGATACCACGATCGTGAACGTTGCTCTGCCGTCAATCGCCGCAGACCTCGGCTTTACCGAGACCTCGCTGGTGTGGGTGGTCAATGCGTACATGCTGACCTTCGGCGGCTGCCTGCTGTTGGGCGGCCGGCTCGGTGATCTGTACGGCCATCGCAAGCTGTTCCTCGGCGGCATCACGCTGTTCACGCTGGCGTCGCTCGCGTGCGGCATGGCGAATTCGCAAGTGCTGCTGGTGTGCGCGCGTGCCGTACAGGGTTTGGGCGGCGCAGTCGTCTCCGCGGTTTCGCTGTCGCTGATCATGAATCTGTTCACCGAGACCGGCGAACGCGCGAAAGCGATGGGCGTCTATGGTTTCGTCTGCGCGGGTGGTGGCAGCATCGGCGTGTTGCTCGGCGGTCTGCTGACCAACCTGTTGAGCTGGCACTGGATCTTTCTCGTCAACCTGCCTATCGGCATCGCCGTCTATGGACTGTGCGTCGCGCTGTTGCCATCGGCACGCGGTCATGCTCATGGCGAACGGCTCGACGTGGCCGGCGCGGTAACAGTCACGGTTTCGCTGATGCTCGCGGTGTACGCGGTCGTGAACGGTAACGAAGCCGGCTGGACCTCGACGCAAACGCTCGGCATGCTGTTCGCCGCAGTCGTGCTGTTGGCCGTGTTTCTCGTTATCGAAGCACGCGTACAGCATCCGTTGATGCCGCTCGGTCTGTTCCGCTTGCGCAATGTCGCGACCGCCAATGTGGTCGGCGTGCTGTGGGCGGCGGCCATGTTCGCGTGGTTCTTTATCTCCGCGCTGTATTTGCAGCGCGTGCTCGGTTACCGGCCCTTGCAGGTCGGGCTCGCGTTCTTGCCTGCCAATCTGATCATGGCGTTCTTTTCATTGGGCTTGTCGGCGCGCGTGGTGATGCGCTTCGGTCTGCGCGTGCCGCTTGCGGTCGGACTGCTGGTCGCTGCGTGTGGTCTTGCGCTGTTCGCGCGCGCACCGGTCAACGGCAGCTTCGTGCTCGACGTGCTGCCGGGCATGCTTCTGCTCGGCTTCGGCGCGGGCATCGCGTTCAATCCCATGTTGCTGGCTGCCATGAGCGATGTCGATCCGAGCGATTCGGGCCTCGCCTCCGGCATCGTCAACACATCGTTCATGATGGGCGGCGCACTGGGCCTCGCGGTGCTCGCGAGTCTCGCCGCCGCGCGCAGCGGCGCGGTGCAGGCCACCGAGAACGCCGTGGCGGCGCTCAATAGCGGCTATCACGTGGCGTTCCTGTTCGGTGCGATCTTCGCGGCGGCGGCAGGCATTTTGGGCGGCTTGCTGTTGCGCCCGGGGCAGCCGGGCGGTGCCGATGCTCACGCGGATGCACAAGGTCACGGCGCATCGGCATCGGATCACGCTCGCCCCACCGGCAACGAGGCAGCAACGGAAAACTATTGACCCACGGGTGAATCCGATTCGCCTGCGGAAGACGTTTCGCCCACCTGAACACTCGCCGCTCGCCGCCCGCGACACGCCGCGCGCGCTGCTGCAAAAACCGCAAGCGCGATCAAATGCGCCGGAGCGCGCCTGGCTATGCTGGCTTCATGCAGACATGAGAGCCGATATGAACCCGGTTGGAAAAGCGCTCTGGTTTATCGAAAGCCATTTTGCCCAGGAGTTGACGCTCGACGAGATCGCCAACCGCGGATGCGTGTCGCGCTTTCACCTGGCCCGTGCGTTCGAGACGGCCACCGGGCTTCCGGTGATGCGCTACGTTCGTGCGCGCCGCTTGAGCGAAGCGGCACGGCGCCTCGCCGACGGTGCACCTGACATCCTGACGGTCGCCATCGACGCCGGTTACGGTTCTCATGAAGCATTCACGCGCGCCTTTCGCGAGCAATTTGGGCTCACGCCCGAAGCGTTGCGCGCGCGAGGCCATCTCGACAACCTTGCCATCGTGGAACCGATCAAAATGGACGAAACCCTTCTCACCCATCTGGAACCGCCGCGCTTTGAAGACGGCAGACCGTTTCTTGTCGCGGGGCTGAGCGAACGCTATACCTGCGACACCAGTACGGCCATTCCGTCGCAATGGCAGCGCTTTGGCGCTTACTTGGGCAAGGTGCCGGGACAAGTGGGCGGCGTGGCCTACGGCGTGTGCTACAACGCCGACGACGCAGGCAATTTCGACTACCTGTGCGGCGTTGAAGTCAGCGACTTCTCGGCGCTCCCCGTGGGGTTGAGCCGCGTACGCATTGCCGCGCAGCGGTATGCGGTATTCAGTCATCGCGAGCATATCTCGACGATCCGGCGCACCCTGAACACGATCTGGAATCAATGGCTGCCGGCGTCGGGACACGTGCCCGCGGACGCGCCGAATTTCGAGCGCTACAGCGAGCAGTTCGAGCCGGTGAGCGGCATGGGTGGGCTCGAAATCTGGTTGCCGTTGAAGGCCTGATTCGATTCGGCCTCTAGAACCGATAACCAATACCGCCGAGGATCACGTCCCTGTCGCGGCAGGCCGGCTAAATAATGACCGGCAATACATGCTGGCGACGTTGCCGGCGAACCATCGCTTGAGCCCGTCGGCGGCATCCTGATTACAGCCACGAAACGCACCGAGGCGAGCGGTGGACTTCCTGCCTACTGCAAGGTGAGCGCGACCGGCGTCCACAACACGACGCTCGACATCGAGGTCGACCTTCCGGACAACTACGCGAACCGCTTATTGCATGCGGGCGGCGGCGGCTTCGACGGCACCATTCCGACGGTCGAATCGATCAACCAGCAACTTCCTCTCACCCAACCGTTGCAACGCGGCATGGCATTCACCGCTTCAAACGGTGGCAACCGGGACGGTAATCCTGTCGATTTCATTAACAATGCGACCCAGAAGCAGGACTACTCCTACGCAGCACTCGGCACCACCGTCCATTTTGCCAAAGCGGTGATTGCCGCCTTCTACGGTCAGGCACCCAAGTACACCTACTTCCAGGGCGCGTCGAACGGTGGCCGGAACGCTTACCTCGTCGCACAGGATTGGCCGGGCGATTACGACGGCATCATCGCCGGCTCGGAAACCATGAACATGGCAACGCAAACCATGGCATGGCTGAACATGGCTGCCAAGGCCGGCACACCCGCCATGCCCAGCCCCGCGCAATGGACGGCCGCCTATCAGGCTGCCGTGCAGCAGTGCGGGAACGCAAACGGAGTGATCCTGAACCCCGAAGCCTGCACCTACGATCCCGCGCCGCTGCAATGCGGAACCGCGGGCGCGCCGGCAGCGACGTGCCTCACGCCGGCACAATTGCAGACCGTCCGGCAAGAGATTGGCGCGCTGGACACGAGCAGCGGCACCCTGCTGTATTCCGGCTACAATTGGGCCGACTTCGGCAGTGCGTTAGGCGTCGGCGGCTATACGATACTGGGCGGCGGATTTGCCGGACTGGCCACAGGCAATGCCAATTGGCTCTTGCCGGCAACCGCACCAGGCAGTTTGCAGGCGACCTTTAATGTCGACACCGCCTATCCGGTCATCGCCGCAGGTTTGCAAAGCGCCGGCGCGGATCACAGCCTGCAGGCCATCGCGCAGTATCTGGTCGCGGGCAAAAAGCTGCTCTCGTTCCACGGCGGTGCTGATCCGCTGCTATCGTCGCGCGAGCATCTTCGCAACTGGTTAGCCATGACGCAACTCGCAGGATCGGCGGCCAGTAACGCGCGGTTCTACCGCGAGGCCGGTGTGGGTCACGTCACCGGCGGCAATGGCCCGGATCAGTTCGACTACGTGGGTCCCATGATCGCGTGGGTCGAGCAAGGCGTCGCACCCGGTCAATTGACGATGACTAAATTCGACACGAACGGCAACGTGACAGCCACGCTTCCCGACTGCCCGTATCCGACGGTGCCGCACTACAACGGCTCAGGAAACATCAATCAGGCAGCCAGCTATAGCTGCGCAAGCAGTTAAAAAGAAGAGCAACGGCCCGTCACGCGGACGAGAGACGACCACAAGTTGTCGCTCGTCCAACGCATTGGGCCTTCGTAAGTCCATTGGAACTCCGAAGCTTATGATGGATTCTTTCGACTGGGAGAAACAGCGCGAGCAGATTCGCGGCGATCGCCGGGTCGCCAGCAAGATCCGGATTCCTGATCAGATCGACGGCCTGCGCGAGCTTGGGCCCGTACGTTGCGTAGTTCGACCGCCCCTTGAGCTGTATAAACCCCCTGCCCTTGAACAGTGCACCATCCGGTCGCTCTTCTGAAAGGCCATTACCGCTGCGACGGTTCCCTGCTCATACATACGTCGATCGCGCCTGGACTGAAGCCGTGTCCGGTAAGCGCTTGTTGCGATGTTTCAACGTCGCCGCCGCTATCGCCCTGCTGAAGCATGCTGTTTTGCATGGCTCTGTCTCCTTCTCACGGTCGTCTGGCGTCGACTGTCATTTCGGCGGATTCGGCTAATCAGACAATAGGTGATGGTTCCACGGCGTCCAGAACAAGCGGATTCTGTATGTGCGTTGGCGCACAGTTAGGAACAGGTAGTGTCAGCCGGCTCAACCGGCGGATTCGGGCGCCCCGATTGAATCTCGCGGCACCCGTTGCGGCACCGGCGACCGTTACCGGTCAATGACGAACCTGTAATCAACGGGCAAGAATGCCGTCATCTACCCGATCCAATAATGACGTGACGGTCTCGACGTTAATAAAGTGCGTTCAAGTGCAGTCGCTTGAGTCGATCGCCCTGCCTGTCGCGACGACGGGTGACCTATCCGTTGTTCGAAAAATGACGGCCATCCTGTTTGCAGACATCTCATTCCAGATCCAGGCCGACCGTTATATCGTTTCCAGCAGGTAATCAAAACATGAGCGTAACGAAAGACTCCTCTTTTCTTGTCCGTCATTCCACACTGAGCGCTTTCGCTGCAGCCGGTGTCGCAGTCGTGGCGGCCGGATTCGGCTTTATGTATTCGGGCTTATACGATGTGTCGGTGGCATCCGGACACAACCCACTTGTCGCCTGGGCGCTGCACAAGACTTACCTTCAGTCGCTGCACCGTCATGCGGCCGCTATCCAGGTACCGACCGACTTGATGACCGTTGCCAACGTCGAAGCCGGCGCCCGTCTCTACCGGGCCACCTGCGTGGCATGTCACGGCGCGCCGGGACAAACGCTAAGCCCGATTGGCCAGGGTATCCTTCCGCTAGCGCCGGAATTGCTAAGCGCAACACGCCGCAACAATCCTCGGATGATGTTCTGGGTGATCAAAAACGGCGTGAAAATGACCGCGATGCCCGCGTTCGGCAAGACGCAAGACGACCAGACGATCTGGGACTTAACGGCGTTCCTTTATAAGGGGCGTGGCATGTCCGCTCAAGACTTCGAAAGGCTAAGCGCAGCCAAACCGAACCCCCAGCCGTAGGCTATGCCCGCTGAACGGGCGGCAAAGGCCTCGGCGCCGGAAGTGTTTTTTTTGCGCACTGGGACTTCAGGTGCTGCGCGGATGAGCTTAACCATCCGCTTCATACGGGCGCGCTGATCTTCTCAATCTGGAAAACCGCCAGTTTATGGAAAACGATATCGCCTCAACGCACCCGACTCAGGCCAGTGCCGCGCCAGAGGTTCTCGCGGTGTTTCTCAAGTTGGGGCTGACGTGCTTTGGCGGCCCGATAGCGCATCTGGGATACTTCCGCCGGGAGTTCGTCGAGCGGCGCCGCTGGCTCGATGACGAAACCTTCACCGATCTGGTGGGGCTCTGCCAGTTCCTGCCAGGACCGGCGAGCAGCCAGGTTGGATTCTCGATTGGTCTATTGCGAGCCGGGTGGCTTGGGGGCCTCGCTGCCTGGTTCGGATTTACGCTGCCTTCAGTGCTGCTGTTGCTCGGCTTTGCAGCGCTCGCCCCTGGTCTTGGCGGCCCGGTTGGTCTTGGCTTGGTCCATGGTCTGAAGCTCGTCGCGGTCGCTGTCGTCGCTCAAGCAGTTTGGGATATGGCGCGGCGCCTGTGCCCGGATCAACGCCGTGCTGCCATCGCGCTTATCGCAATCGCGGTACTTGGCATTCTGACCACCGTCTATGCGCAGCTCATCGTTATCGCCCTGGGCGCTGTGCTCGGACTCGCGTTGTGCCAGCAGACGACATCGTCAGACACTCGCCGCGTACCACAGCACGGTCACGAAATTCGCGTTTCCCGCACAGTGGGTGCCCTCGCCTTGATCCTCTTCGGTGTCCTGCTACTCGGACTTCCGGCGCTGGTCGGACTCCACGCGGGACAGGCGGTCAAGGTCTTCGAGGCCTTCTACCGCTCGGGTGCCCTGGTATTTGGCGGTGGGCACGTCGTGCTCCCGCTTCTGCAACAGCAAACCGTCGCGACCGGCTGGATCTCGCCGAACGACTTTCTTGCAGGCTACGGTGCCGCGCAGGCAGTGCCTGGTCCTTTGTTCACGTTCGCCGCATTTCTCGGCTGGATGATGACCGAAGCGCCGAATCACTGGACCGGCGCATTGCTCGCTACGGCGGGCATTTTCCTCCCGGGTCTGCTACTCGTTCTCGCGGCGCTGCCGCACTGGCAAGCGCTGCGCGCCCGGCCGCCGATGGCTGCAATGCTTGCCGGGGTCAATGCAGCGGTCGTTGGACTGCTGGCGAGCGCTCTGTACTCACCGGTCTGGACCAGTGCTGTTCTCTCAGAGCTCGACTTTGCCATCGCAGCGATCGGCTTTTTTCTACTGACGCGCTGGAAAGCTCCCCCGCTCGCTGTCGTTGTGCTTTGTGCGCTGGCGGGCATGGTCGAGGCGACCTTGCACTGAGTCGGTGATTCCCTGCGGAGCGGGGAGTAGCTGAATCCCGTTTAACCCTTCACCGCGGCATTAAACGCGGGAAACAATCCCGAACTGTCCAGCAGTCGCCCAAACTCGCCAAGACGCTGATGCAAATAAGCCGGCACATCGACATGCGCGTAGTCATAAAATCCCTGCGCGCCGTGTGGATTGATCATTGACGGAGTGTGGCCGGTCACTGCGTCAGACGATCGCCGCGCCATATCCGTCATTGAAGCCACTTCCTCACGTCTTTCTCCCATTCCGGATCGCCGCAACCTTTCGGGTTCTCCGGCCCGAGTACGGTGATGTAGCCGTTGCTCTTCATACACGACTCATACGCACGAACTTTCGAACATTGATCCGCACCCGCGTTCTGCGAGACTACCTTGCACTGTGCGATCGTCCTGTCCATCGGACCGAAGTCCATATCGCTCGCCTGATTGAGCATCGGCGCATTGGCACCCGACGCGGAAAACTCGACGGGGCCGGTCTGCGCGCAAGCGCTCAACAATAGACCCGCGAATGCGGTAATGAACAGAAGCTGAGCACGCAGTTCTGCTCGATCAACTCACGACCCGCA
>NZ_JAXDPY010000274.1:0-14063 GCF_034668105.1 Paraburkholderia sp.
GCCACATGGAATTCCTTGGAGAAGTAGACGCCCGCACCCAGCTTCTTCCTGCCATGCCTTACGCGCGACCGGGAGACTACGCGCCCGCGTCCGGCTACTGGTCGGCGACAGGCGAAAGCATCGAGCGTTTGGGCGGCTATCACGAAGTGTTCGTGAAGGAAGGTGATTCGCTGCCGAATCTGCCAGGCGATAGGGGTGTCGACCCTTTCAGCTTCAAGTGGAAGTACATGGGCGAACACAGTCCGGCCGCAGGAAAATAGCGTCGCGTCGGCATTGACAGCGGCGCATTGGCGAATGCCGAGAACATTGCATTTTTTATCGAGCGTGCGCCGCGATATCGCCCGTATAGCCCTAGCCAGGTCTGACCCGAAGTGTCCAACACGCTAGTCGATCCTACGCGGCGGATTTTTGGACTTCACGGTGTCCCGTGAAGCAATCGGCTTGCATGCCGATCCAGGGGATGATGCCGCAGACGTATGCGGCGCCAAAGCAGAACCCTGTTAGAGAGCTCGTTAGCGGGCATTACCCAGAAAGCGGCACGTCCTCGATCAGTGCCGACTGTACCGCGCGAATCCTGCGATCGACGAAATACCCACCCCCTTCCGTATAGCGCAGATACAGCCGGTTGCACAACGCGCACTGCCAGACGGTGCAGCGGTTGTACGGGAAGTAGCGCGGCGCGATGGGCGCGTCGGCAGACCAATAACCTGTTTTTCCCGGCAGATATTCGCTGAACGTGGGTTCCGGATCGTCCTCCGCTAGCAGCGTGCCGACTTCTTCGAACTGCGTTTCGTCGAGAGAAAGCGGCTGCGATTGCCAGCCTTCCAGTGGTGTTTTTGTACACATGCACGGCGCGGCAGCGCGTTGCTCCGCACGTTGCGCGAGTTCAAGGAGGGTTGCTGCGTTCAGATATTCCGCCATGAGGCACACGATTCCTGCAGGGTTGAGCCGACGACGCCGCCGCGACTCATGGTACGCGGCGGACCCATCGCATCATGCACGCTCCAGCGCCGCGCGTGAAGTCAGTTGTTCATCATCCGGTCGCGCTGGGGCACGACCCACGAACGGTCGAAACATCCATCGGCGATCGACTTCAACGCCGCCGTTTCTTTCGCATGCTGGCGCCGCGCGCCTTCGATCACGGCTGCCACGTCGGCGGGCGAAATCGCGAGCAAGCCGTCTTCATCGCCGACGATGATATCGCCGGGATGAACCACCATCCCGCCGACCGTGACCGGCACGTTGATCTCGCCCGGTCCGTTTTTATAAGGCCCACGGTGCGTCACGCCACGCGCATACACCGGAAAATCGCGCTGACGCAGCGTGCCGACATCGCGGATCGCGCCGTCGATTACGAGGCCCTGCACGCCGAGGCTTTCGGCATAGCTGGCCATGATGTCGCCCATCAGCGCTTGCGTCAGGTCGCCGGCGCCGTCGATCACGAGCACATCGCCCGGGCGGCAAAAGTCGAACGCGCGATGAATCGCGAGGTTGTCGCCGGGACGGGTATGCACCGTGACCGCGGTGCCGGCCATCGGCTTGGGCTGATGGTACGGGCGCAAGCCGACCATGCCGCTTGCGCGCGCCATGTTGTCGCTGAGCAGCGAAACCGCCAGTTCACGCAAGATGCCGAGCGTGGCGGGGTTGGCCTGAGGCGCGGACTGGTGTTCACGCCAGCCGATCGGATTTGAAGCAGGATTAGCAGCGGGATTAACAGCGGGATTAGAAGCGGAATTCATAGCGTTGCCCCCAAAGTGGCGAATTGCTGTTCGAGTTGATAGGTCAGCCGCGGGTACACAACGCGGGCGTTGTCTTCGTAAATACGCTGACGGTCGGCGGCACTGAGCCATTCGATCGCGTCGATGTAGCGCCGCGTATCGTCGTAGTAGTGGCCGGTTTCCGGATCGATACCCTGAACCGCGCCGATGGTTTCCGACGCGAACAGAATGTTCTCGACGGGAATGACTTTGGCGAGCAGTTCGGCGCCGGGCTGGTGATAGACGCAAGTATCGAAGAACACGTTCTTCAGCAGGTACTCGCTGAGCAGCGGCTTCCTCATGTCCTGCGCGAGTCCACGGTAGCGTCCCCAGTGATAGGGCACGGCGCCGCCGCCGTGCGGAATGATGAAGCGCAGGGACGGGAAGTCGGCGAACAGATCGCCCTCTAGCAATTGCATGAACGCGGAAGTGTCGCCGTTGATGTAGTGCGCGCCCGTCGCATGGAAATTCGGATTGCACGACGAGGACACGTGGATCATCGCCGGCACGTCGAGTTCCACCATCGCTTCATAGAGCGGGTACCAGGAGCGGTCCGTGAGCGGCAAGCCCGACCAGTGACCGCCGGACGGATCCGGATTCAGATTGCAGCCGATGAACCCCAGCTCTTCCACGCAGCGCCGCAATTCGGCGACGCAGTTGGCCGGCGCCACGCCGGGCGCCTGCGGCAACTGGCA
This sequence comes from Paraburkholderia sp., assembly GCF_034668105.1. Classification (GTDB taxonomy): domain Bacteria; phylum Pseudomonadota; class Gammaproteobacteria; order Burkholderiales; family Burkholderiaceae; genus Paraburkholderia. The sequence continues at coordinate 2,453 of NZ_JAXDPY010000274.1, forward strand.
TACACCGACGAAATTGCGCGGAAACAGCGACACCACGCGGTGGATCAGGTCGTTGGATTCGCTCGACCAGACCGCATTGGCGTCGGCCGTGGCGAGGTGATGTCCCATGCCGGCGGCGCGCGGCGAGAAAATCGTGAGGTCGGTACCGCGTTCGCGCTGGATGCGAATCTGGCCGGTTTCGATGCTCTCGCGAATCTGCTCGTCGGTAATGACGGGGCGCGGCGGCGCGGAGCGGCCGTCCTTCAGTGCGGCGATCTGCTGCGCGCGCCAGGCCTCGTGCTGCGGCGGCGAAGTGGTGTAGTGACCGTGGCAATCGATGATCATGGTGTGAGAACCTTGGTGTCCTTGTGGGTGCTTATCCGAGCTTTACGTGCTTGATGTGCTTTATCTTCTTGAGCGGTGACATGGCATGCGCGGTACGTTCGCTATTCATCGGGTCAGGCTGCTCAAGCGCGCGGTGCGGCATCGCCGGCTGCGAGCGAGGCGGCTTCGTCCTCGGCCGGTGTGACGCGCATCGCGAGTGCGATGATCGTCGCGACCACCAGGAACGCCGCGATCGTCAGCAAGGCCAGCTTGAAACTACCGGTCGCATTGCGCACGAGGCCGATGCTCCAGGGGCCGACCAGACCGCCGAACTGCGCGATGGTGTTGATCAGCGCGATGGTCGCGGCGCCCGCGGCGCCGGTTCTGAACGACGACGCGAGGCTCCAGAACAGCGGATTGCCCGCATAGATGAACAAGCCGGTCAGACACAGCAACGCGTAAGCGATCACGGGGTTCGGCGCATACGCGCTGCCGGCAATTGCCAGCGCGCTCATGCCGTACACGAACGCGAGGTGCTTCTTGCGGTCGCCGGTGCGGTCGGAACTGCGGCTGATCAGGAAGGTGCCCAACACGCCCAGCAACGGCGGCGCGGCGGACAGAAAGCCGACCTCGATATTGCTGAGATGGCCGAAGCTCTTGACGATTTGCGGCAGCCAGAGGAACAGGCCGTAAATACCCACCAGCGCACAGCCGAATAGACACGCGAGGCTCCATACGCGGATGTCGCTCGCCACGCGCAGCAGCGGAAAATGGGTGCTCCCGCCCACAGCCTCGCGTTCGGCGGCGAGCGTCGATTCGAGCCAGCGCTTTTCGTCGTCGGAAAGCCAATTGGCGTCGGCCGGACGTTCGGTCATGATGCGCAGCGTCAGCAAGCCGAGCGCCATCGCCGGGATGCCTTCGAGGATGAACATCCATTGCCATCCCTGCAAACCGAGCACGCCGTTCGCGTAGGTCATCAAGGTGGTCGAGATCGGCCCGCCCAGCACCGCCGAGAACGATCCCGCGATGATGTAGCCGCCCACCGCGCGAGCCCGGTAACGCACCGGAAACCATTTGGTCAGATAAACCGCCACGCCCGGCAGAAAGCCCGCTTCCATCACGCCCAGCAGAAAGCGCAAAACGTAGAAGCTCGAATCGTTGAAGACAAAAGCGGTGGCCGCCGCGACCGCGCCCCACGTCAGCAGAATGCGTGCGATCCAGCGGCGTGCGCCGACCCGATGCAGCAACAGGTTGCTCGGCACTTCCAGCAACATGTAGCCGAAAAAGAAGATGCTGCCCGCGAAGCCGAACACGGCTGGGCTGAAACCCAGTTGCTTGTTCATGTCCAGCGCGGCGAAACCGATATTGATCCGGTCCAGATAGTTGAAGAACATCATCGCGAAGAGCAGGGGCATTAATCGCCCATACACTTTGCGCATGGTGGCGGCTTCGTCGAATGCAGTCATGCTGTCTCCTACCTTGCTGCAACGGCCAAAGCCGTGGCGGCGTGCTTATGATCGGCCTGCCGGATCGAACGCCGGCAGTGTCCCATTGGCCGCGCGTCGGGCGGCCGGACTTCAGATGTCGGCGCGCGTGCTGGCGTGCGCCGATGCGCTCATGTGCTCATGTGAATGAAACAGAGCGCCGGGCTGAAGTATGGAACCAATGATAAGAACGCTCGGACGCCGAGTCCAAGACTGCTTGCTTATGCTTGTATAGGTTTTTGCTTATAGTGCGGCGTCAGCAAGCGGCGGCGGGAGGCAGGCGAGGAAGGCGCGCAGATGCGGGGAAGCGTCGTCGGTGCGAAAGGTGGCCGCGAGCGTCGATCGGTACGACGAGCCGGGACCGGCGAGATGGCGGAACACGACGTCGGTGCGCCCGTGCCGTGCCACCGATTCGCCGATGAACGTGACGCCGAGACCCGCTGCCACCAGCGCGATCGCGGTCTGGATTTCATAGGCCTGGTGAGCGACGACCGGTGTCACGCCCGCATCGCGATAGAGGGTTTGCACCGAGCGTTTGAACTGGGCGTTCTGATGCTTCGGATAGAGAATCAACGGGGTATCGGCGAGCTCGGCAATGCGCACGGTCTTGCGCGCTGCGAGCGGATGGCCCGGTTCAAGCGCGACCATCACACGCTCGCGCAGGAGCGGATAGGACGTGCACCCATCGATCGCCACCGGCTGCCGCCCGATGCCGATGTGAATGCGCATGTCGCGCAAGCCATCGGTTTGTTCCTCGGTGAGCATCTCGAAGAGTTTGAGTTCGACCTGCGGGAACGCGTTGTGAAACGCCTTCAGCGCGGGCGGCAGCACGCTGTACATCGCCGAGCGCGTAAAGCCGATGCTGAGCCAGCCACGCCGCCCGACGCCGATTTCCTGCGCGGCGAGGGTTGCCTGTTCCAACGATCCCAGGATCTGACGCGCCTCCGTGCAGAGATAGTGGCCGGCTTCGGTCAGGCTCAACGGGCGCCGCGTCCGATCGACCAGTTGCGTGCCGAGCCGCTCTTCGAGCGAACGGATCTGTTGGCTGAGCGCGGGCTGCGCGATATGCAGGCGCTCGGCGGCGCGGCTGAAATTGAGCTCCTCCGCAAGAATCACGAAGCACTGTAACGCCCTGAGGTTCATATCCGCTTCGTCTCCGTGCCGGCCGCCGGCTGATGGAACATGGTGTAAATCGCATCGAGGAGCCATGCAATGCCCGGGTCCGCCGAGAATTGCGAGTGCGAATGGACCTGAATTTCGATGGGCGGCAGGGAGAACGGCAACGGCAGGATGCGGAAGGCCTTGTTGCGGTTAAAGCGCTGCGCGATGCTCCTCGGGAAAATGACAGCGAGATCGGTATGTTGAACGATCTCGGGCGCCACCACGAAATGGGGCAGACGCAAGACGATATCCCGGCTCAGATTCAATTCTTCCAGCCATTGCTCGACCATCCTGTGGCCGGTTGCATTCGTGCTGGCGTAGATGTAACGCAAGCCAGCGAGGTCCTCCTTGGTCGGCTTCTGTTTGCGCAGCGGGTGGCCTGCCCGCACCACGCAGACATGTTCGTCGACAAAGAGGGTTTTGCTCACGCAACCCGGATCGAGGCCCGGCACGTAGCCGAGTGCCAGGTCGATCTTGCCGCTGCGCATGGCGGTGCTGACCGAGTCGACCGGGAAGTTCGCGATCTCGATGTGGATGCCACGCGCATCCTGGTCGAGCATCGCGAGAAGGGGCGGCAGAAAATAGAACTCCGACATGTCCGACATGGACACGCGGAACACGCGTTGCGCCGTGGCGGGATCGAATTTCGCGAGTTGCTGGACCGCCATGTTGATGATCCCGAACGCCTGCGTGAGGGGCGCGTGCAAGCGCAAGGCGGCGTCGGTGGGGAGCATGCCGGTGGGGGTTCGAACGAACAGCGGGTCGTCGAATAGGGCACGCAGCCGGCGAAGGGCGTGGCTGACCGCCGGTTGTGTGAGTCCGAGGCGCTCACCCGCGGCGGTCAGACTGCGCAGATCGGAGATGGCCAGAAACACGCGCAGCAGATTCAAATCCGTAATGCCGGGGTGCGACTTTGTCATGACGTTCGGATCGCGGCAATAAGAGGCGTTTGGGCGTTTATGTCGGATCGAGATTACCGTAAATGCTGCGCATAGGGAAATGCGGGGTGGGTCCGCTGTACGGCGGAAACGTATTGAAATCCTGTTTCATGTGCGCGCGGATCGGCGACGCCAGCGCCGCGGCGAGTGCCGCGGGCGTATCGAAGACGACCTTGTTACGCTGCATGGCGGTGGCGCGCGGCATCGTCAGGCCGGAACGGTAATCGAGGCGCGTGTAGATCTCCAGCTCCCGAATGCCGGGCAATTGCGCCATCAACGGCGGATGATGAGTGATGTAGTGCGAGAGCCATGCGTTGAAATCTTCCGCTTCGCCTTCGTAGCTGACGAGGTAGGTGCAACGTTCAGCGCGAGGGGCCGCGTCGCCTGGATTCGGTGGCGCGAATGGCCTGACCGCCATGGCTTGCTGTGCGAACGTGAGATTGACTTCGGCGGCGTTCGTTATGCGATCCACGATCCTGTGCATCGCGCCGTTGGCTTGCAGCGCTGTTTCGAGCCAACCGAGATCGTCGAAATACCATTGCAATACGCAGCAGGGGCCCGAAGCGTGGGTCTTCGACAGAGGATCGCTAGCGGGCAGCGCCGCGGGGAGATGGATCACGAAACGCGTCAGCCCGGGTGTCGGCCCTTGTATGTCACGCGCGGCCGCTTCGAGCAACGTCGGGTCGACGGCAGAGTGCGTGTCGTCGCAATGCACGAGAAGAAAGTAGCAGACCTCCACGTTTACCTCGCGGGATGCGCGCTAACGGACGGCGTTGCCGCTGCCGGCCGCGCCAGGCGATGGAACTGCCGCCCGAAATAGATGAGCCCGTCACCCTCGGAGCGCAGCGCAATGTGCTGGATCTGCACGAACATGACGGAGTGCGAGCCGACCGTCTTGATGTCGACGATTTCGCCTTCCAGGCTGGCAATCGCGTCGGAGAGAACGGGCACTGAAGCCTGTCCGCTCGCCCATGCATGTCGTCCGAAGCGCTCGTCCATCGAACTCGCCGTCATGCCGGCAAAATCACGCGCGAGGTCCTGGTACCCGGCGGCGAGCACGTTGATGCACACGTTGCGGTTGCGATGCAGTACGTCGTGGACGTAGCTGGCCTGATTGATACAGACGAGCATGGTCGGGGGCGCGTCGGTCACCGAACACACGGCGCTTGCGGTGATGCCGCAGCGCCCGCCAGGGCCGTCCGTGGTGATGACGTTGACGGCGGCGGGCAGGCACGCCATGGCATCGCGGAAACGCTTTCTGGTGTCTTCGATCGTCACGTTGTCCGCCTCGTGGTGGTGGAGTGCGAGTTGCATAGGGGTGTCAGGCGCATCACGACATCAGGGCATCACGGATAGGGCGTGACGGGCGGCACGCCCGCGAACAGTGCGCCGGATGCGTCGTAAGTCCCTTCGCCCAGAAACGCGTGCTGGGTCACGACGATCGAATCCCGCACCAGACGCTGCAACCGGTTCTCGCGATAGATCGCTGCCACGCCGGCCATCTGGTAAGCCTGCATGACGACCTCGGCACCGAGTTGCGCGGCATGCGTCGCGCTCAGGCGCAGCAGATTGGCCTGTTCCTGCGTGACGGGATCGCCGGCCATCAGGGTTTGCCATGCCGCCTCGGCCGACTCGTAGAAGAACGCGCGGGCACTGCGCCAGTTGGCCTCGGCTTTCGCGAGGCCCGAGCGGTAATAACCGCGATCCGCGAGACGCGGCGCGCCGGTCGTGGTTTTGGTCGAGCCGGACATGCCCGTCAGCAGATCGAGCGCCGCGCGCGCGAGGCCGATATTGACGGCGGCGTGCACTTGCGCCTGATAGGCGACGGCGGGATAGCGGTACAGCGGTTCATCGATCAAGGGCTGGCCGCCGCGTACGAACGTCCATTGCGCATCGACGAATTTGTCGTGCAAGCGCAAGTCGTGGCTGCCGGTGCCCTGCATACCGACGACATTCCAGTTCTCGACAATCTCGACTTCATGCGCGGGAAATACCGCGGTGAACGGCTTGCCGGCGCCTGCGTCGCCCGAGTTGGCAGGCGTGCCGCCGATCCCGACGCCGATCCAGTCCGCGCCCTTGCAGCCACTGGCAAAGCGCCATTGGCCACTGACCGTGAAGCCGCCCGCTACCTTCGTGGCCGGTTGCAACGGATAGAGGCCACCGGAGAAGACCTGGTCCGGGCCGGTAGCGTAAATGTGCTGCTGCGTTTCGATCGGCAGCGCGGCGAGATAGGTGTTCGCCGAGCCGAACGCGGCGACCCAGGCGGCCGAGCCGTCGGCGATCGCAATGCGCTCGAGGATGCGCAGGAATTGCGGCGGCGGCAGCGCGTCGCCGCCGAAACGCTGCGGCGTGCTCGCGCGGAAAATCCCCGCGCGTTTCATCTTCGCGACCATGTCGCGCGGCACATGCGACAGCTGATCGAATTCGTCCCGGCGACGCTCGATCTCGCCGATCAGCGCGTCGAGCGTAATCGGGCCTGCGTACTCGGGATAGGAATCCGCGTGATCGCTCGCGCGAGGTTCGTAGGCGTACGTCGAAAGACTGCTGCTTTGAAGGCTTTGCATGGTGACAACGTAGGGAAATGAATGAGGGTTGATGACGCGACGGCGGCGGGATGTCAGCCGTTGTCCTGCTCTTTGCGTTGCGCCTGAAGTCGCAGCGCTTTCGGGAAGGTCTCCGGCGCGAGACACGTCGCCAGCACGGTGATCAGGCCAAGCACCACGAGATAAATGGCGACTGGCGCGGCGCTGCGGTAATGGGCGAGCAACGCGGTCGCCACCATCGGCGAGAGGCCGCCGCCCAGTACCGACGAAATCTCGCGGCCAATGCCCAGGCCCGAGAAGCGCAGATGGACAGGCAGCAATTCGCTGATGAACGCGGGTTGGGCGCCTTCGAGAATGCCGAGCGTGATGCTGTTGGCGAGCACGAGCGCCGCGATGACTTTCCACAGCACGCCGGAACCGAGCAGCGTGAAGTACGGATACGCGACCAGCACCATCGCGATCGCGCCGGCGAGATAGACCGGCTTGCGGCCGATTTTGTCGGTGAGGCGGCCCATCAACAGCGAAACGGGGATCATCAGCAGCATCGACAAGGTCAGACCGCCCAACACCCAGCTCGACTTGATCCCGATGAACTGGCTATAGGCGATCGAGAACGCGAAGAAGATGTACGACGCGGCGCCTTCGCCGAAGCGCAGGCCGAACACCGTCAGCACTTCACGCGGACACTGACGCAGCACCTCGACGACCGGCATGCGGCTGTCGCGGCGCGTGGCCTTCACTTCGGTGAACTCCGCGCTTTCGTCGACGGAGCGGCGCATCCACAGGCCGAGCGCGACGAGTACGGCGCTGCACAGGAACGGCACGCGCCAGCCCCAGCTGTGGAAGTCGGAAGGCGAGAGCGTTTGCACGAGCAGGAATGCAGCGGTCGACAGCACGAAGCCGAACGCCGCGCCGCACGGGCTCCACGCCGCCAGCCCACCGCGCTTCGAGGCGGGCGCGCTCTCGTGAATCAGCAGGATGCTGCCGCTCCATTCTCCGCCGGCCGCGAGGCCTTGCAGGATGCGCAGCAGCACTAGCAGAATGGGCGCTCCGATGCCGATCTGCTGGTAGGTCGGCAGAAGACCCATGCAGACGGTAGCGGTGCCCATGACCAGCAGCGTCAGCATCATCACGGTCTTGCGGCCGTAACGGTCGCCGATATGGCCGCACAGCACGCCGCCGATGGGCCGCGCGATGAAGCCCACCGTAAAGCCGCCGAATGCCGCGATCGTGCCCGTCAGCGGATCGCTGCCGACGGGAAAGAACAGCTTGCCGAACACCAGCGCGGCGGCGGTGCCATAGAGAAAGAAGTCATACCATTCGAGAATCTGGCCGAGCACCGCGGTCGTCACCGCGCGACGGACCTTGCTGGTTGGCCGAACAGCGGGCAGGGGAGTGAGAGCGGCGGTCGCGTCAGAGTTCATGGCATGTGAAAGGTCACGATGTTGAGGGTTCCGCGTCCCAGCCATGCTGATCGGCGGAAGCGGCGCTACGAGTCCGGCAGGCATGGCCGAACCATAGAGCCGCGAGAAAACCCGGTCAAATTAGGGACAAAAATGAGCGTCATGAATGGTGTGCATGACGAAGGAGGGAAGCGGGGGGAGGGGGTGCCGCTTATCGTCTACGCGCGGGGCGCGAAGCGTTTTTTTGAGGCTGCCACAGCATTTTTTTCTGTGGCAGCGGTGGAGGATGTCAGTTCGTCTGTGCGCCCGGCACGAGATGAATGCGCTTGCCGGTGGCGGCTTCGACGAAGCGCGTACGACGTGTCGAGCGTTGCCGCAAGCGACGACACGCTCGTCGGCTCAGATTGAGGGAAGTCCGGGCGCGGCCGGCCAATGCGGATAGCCGGCTCTACTGCGCAGGCGTCTGCTCTTTGCGCTGATTCGCACAGTCGGAGCTGAACGCCATGCTGGCCTGATCGGGTGTCATGTGCGGCGCGTTCGGACTGTAGATTTTCTCGATGACGGCGCCGACCGCTTGCCGGTCGGATTCACCCTTGTAGTACTTGGCCGCTTGAGCCAGTGCTTGCGCCCTGGTCTTCTTATGCGCGCGCCAGGAGGCCACCTGGCCGGCGATATCGCCGATCGCAAAACATTGATCGTTGACGGTTTGTGCCACGGCTTGAACGGCCGGCTGCGCGAGGCACACTGCGAGTACTGCTGATACGACTACACGTTTCATGATCCAATCCTGTCGATATGCGCGCCGTCACCGGCGCGCACCTGATTCGCCTACCACCTTCTTCATCCGGATCACGGAATCAGCCAAAGCGCCGCTGCGTAAATCACCAGCGATACCGCAAACGTAATCGCCGTGTAGCCCATCACACGCTGAATACGAATGCCCGCGATCGCAACCACGGGCACCGCCCAGAAAGGTTGCAGCATGTTCGAGACGTTCTCGGCCATGGCGACACCCATGGCGGTGCGCGGAACCGAAGCATGCAGACTGAGCGCGGCGGGCAGAACGAACGGCCCTTGAACGGCCCAGTGTCCGCCTGCGCTTGGAATGAGCAGCGTGATGATAAGCGAACTGAAGTAACTCAAAACCGGCAGCGTCACCGGCGTTGCAATAGCCACGAACGTCTTGGCGATCGTCGACGCCAACCCGGTGCCGGTCATGATGCCCATGATGCCGCCGTACATCGGATATTGAAGCAGCATCGAGCCGGTCTGCCGCGCCGCGCGGCGAATCGCGTCGGCATAGGCGATCGGGGTGCGCTGCAGCGCCATCCCGACCAGCAGAAAGATCAGGATCGTGGTGTTGATGTCCAGCTCGAAGCCCTTGGTGTACCACGTCATCGCGATATAGCCGACGCCGAGTGCGAGCACCAGCAGGGTGCCGAGCATCGACCGTTCCGCGCGGGCCGCGAAGGACGAAGCTTTCGCGTCCCGCGCATGCGGATCGGCCTCGGCAGTTGCGGCCAACTCGGGCTGCGTTTCATTGAAAGCGACCACATCTTCCTGCTTTGGATGCATCCAGATGAAGATCGCTGTCATGACGACCACGACCAGCACGGTCGGGATGAAAACGAACGCGGCGAACACGGTCTGACTCAGCGGAATCACCTGGCCGGTGGCTTTCTCCACGAGGTTTAGCGCGTTGCCATGCGAGGCCTGCGACAACGCGATCGAACTCGACAAACCGCTATTGCACACGGACCACGCGGAGTAGCTGCCGGCGACGAGCCATGCAAAGTCTACCTTCACACGTTTGGCGATTTCGCGCGACAAAAGGGCGCCGACCACCAGGCCAAGTCCCCAGTTGAGCCATGCGGCCACCGCGACGATCGGGAACACCAGCAGCGCGGCGCGGGTCGGCGTGTGCACGCCGGCGGCCATCGCCCGCAAGCCGCGCTGGACGAGCGGCGCGTCGGCGATCGCATAGCCGGTCGCGAGAATCAAGATCATCTGCAGCGCGAAGCCGAGAATGTTGAACGTACCGCCGTACCACGATGCGAGGATGACCGGCAGCGAAGCATGCGGCGCGAACGCCACCGCCAGCAAGGCCACCACCAGCGTCAAGCCAATGGCAAGAACGAACGGGTCCGGCATGACCTGCTCGAACACATAGACGAGACCCGTAACGAGGTTTCCACGGCGCGCGCCGTTATCTGTGCCGGTGGAGTTGATGTTTCTGTTGCTCATGATTTCTGGTCTTTAATTGCAATACTGCTATGGCAACGCGTTACGGCATCCCGCACTCGCGCTGCTTGAACCTTGCGTCGGCCCGCGTTGTCCATGAGCCCACGCGCAGAGCTAATCGTTGGCGTTCGCGACTTCCGCGCCTGCAATGTGATGCCGCGCCAGCGACGCCGCGACGAAGCCGGACGCCTTCATGTCTTCGACAAAGCTCGACAGATAAGCGGCCGCGCCATCGCCTTTAGCTTTGGGTACGCCCATCGCCTGACGGATCACCATGAAACGCTGATCGAGTAGCCGTAATCCGCCTGCCTTGGCGGCATCTTTTTCGAGTTGTTGCTTGACGCCCGCGGCCACGTCGAGATGTTGGTCCAGAAAGCCTTGCACCACCGCCGGAGAAGTTGGAATCCGCACGATCGTTGCGCGATGCAGTTCGCGCGTCAGAAACAGATCGTAGGCGCTGCCCTTGCCGACCGCGACCGTCACGCCGGGTTGGTCGACGGCCTCGTTGCGGGTGATCGGCGAGCCATTGCGCACGAGGTAAAAACCTTCAATCAGCACATACGGCCTGGTGAAAGCGATCTCTTCTCCGCGCTTCGGATCGACGGCGAAGAAGCCGATGTCCGCCTTGTCCTGGTTGACGTTTTCAACCGAAGCACCCGCCGACTTGACCGCGACCAGTTGCAGCGGCACGCCCAGCCGTTTCGCGAATTCAGTGGCGAGATCGACGGACACACCGACGGGTTGACCCGTCGCCGGATCGAGCGTGGCGAGTACCGGATTGCCGAGATTGATCGATGCGCGCAACGTGCCGCCCGGCGCGAATACCTTCGCCATCGAAGCGTTGTCGCCGCCGTTTTGCGCGAACCCTGGCGTAGAAGCAGAGAGAGTCAAGATAGCACCCGATACCAGTAAGCTTGCCAATCTCCGGAGCGTACTGCGATGGCCTTTCATTATTGAAAGCTCGGTCATTTCCAGTTGCCCTGGTTGGCTTGCGAGAGCGCCATTATGCCGACGATCCTGTTTATCCGTCCGCCACCCGGGCAGACGGCATCAAGACCCGCTCAATGACCACACGACTCCGCTTTCGCGTCGACCGGGTTCGCCACATGCGGCCGTGCCGCCTGTTTGATCAGCAACGCCACGCAGGCAATCAGACCCGCCACCGCGACGGTCGCGAAGATCCCGCCAAACGTGAAGTGGCGCCGCGTCAGTTCGGCGACGAGGAACGAGCCCGCGATTCCGCCAAAGCGGCCGATCCCCAGCATCCACGCGACGCCCGTGCCGCGACCCTGCGTCGGATAAAACGCGGCGGCCAGCGCCGGCAACGACGATTGCGCGGTGTTCATCAGCACGCCCGCAACGAAGACGATGAACACCAGCGCGCCCACATTGCCCACTGCCTGACCGATGAAATACACGCTCACGGCGGTCAGCGCATAGCACGCCGCGATAATGCGGTTCGCGTTGAAGCGGTCCATCAGCACGCCGCACAGCACGGCGCCGACGCCGCCGAGCGGGAACAGCGCGGAAATCAGCGT
>NZ_JAXDPY010000275.1:0-9403 GCF_034668105.1 Paraburkholderia sp.
GCCACATGGAATTCCTTGGAGAAGTAGACGCCCGCACCCAGCTTCTTCCTGCCATGCCTTACGCGCGACCGGGAGACTACGCGCCCGCGTCCGGCTACTGGTCGGCGACAGGCGAAAGCATCGAGCGCCTGGGCGGCTATCACGAAGTGTTCGTGAAGGAAGGTGATTCGCTGCCGAATCTGCCAGGCGATAGGGGTGTCGACCCTTTCAGCTTCAGGTGGAAGTACATGGGCGAACACAGTCAGGCCGCAGGAAAATAGCGTCGCGTCGCCTCGAAGCAACTTGCGCTCAGCCAACGTTGCGTTTGCTAGTAGACCAGTTCCCACGGCGGAAAGTTGTTCGGCAGCATACGCCACGATGCACCGCCTCGCGCCATCTAGCGCAGGGCGTTGAACATTTCGCGCAGTTCGTATCGGCGCTGCGGTGCGTCTTCGTTCATCCAGGTGAGGTACGGAGCCGTGAAGTTCCATTCCTCGTCCGAAGCATCCATCGTGTATGGCTTGCATTCCTTCATTCCGCCAGGTCTGACCGGAAGTGCCTCACACGCTCCAGCAGCCATCACGCGATTGTCGCTTTCATATTCATCGAAGAATTAGTTGGTTTGCCCACGCAAACCCGTCTCGTATCGTTTCGCCAGTTTTAAACAAATACAACATCGAAACGGGAATCTGAAAATGAAACGACTTTCTCTCCTCGCCTTGCCCGCGGGCCTTCTGCTCGCTACCGGCGCTCAGGCGCAAAGCAGCGTCACGCTGTACGGCATCGTCGACGCCGGTATTGCCTATGTGCACAACGCGCAAGGCGCGAATGGCCAGAATCAATCGACGCTCGTGAAGTTCAATAGCGGCAACATGTCCGGCAGCCGCTGGGGCCTCAAGGGCACCGAAGACCTGGGCGGCGGACTGGCCGCGGTATTCCAGCTCGAAAACGGCTTTAACGTCGGCACGGGTACGTTGGGTCAAGGCAGCCGCGAATTCGGGCGCAAGGCGGTGGTCGGCCTCTCGAGCGGTACGTGGGGCGCGGTCACGCTGGGACGTCAATACGACCCGGTCGTCGATCTGGTTCAAGGCCTGACTGAAGACAACTACTTCGGCGGCGTGTTCGCTTCGCCCGGCGACCTCGACAACTACGACAACAGTCTGCGTGTGAGCAACTCGGTCAAGTACGTGAGCCCGCTGTTCGCCGGCTTCCAGGTCGAAGCACTGTATGGCGTGGGCGGCGTGGCCGGGGCAACCGGCAGCGGTCAGACGTACAGCTTCGGCGCGGCCTATGCGAATGGCCCGCTGTCGCTCGGCGCAGCCTATTTCTACGCGAACGGCGGCAACACCACCGCGGCGAATGTGCGCACGTGGACCAGCAGTTCCGATTCGCTGTTCAACACGGTGATCAACTCGGGCTTTGCAAGCGCGAAGTCGATTCAGATCGTGCGTGTCGGCGGACAGTATGTGATCGGCGCGGCCACCATCGGCGCGGCTTACTCGAACACGCAGTACGCAAACGATGCGTTCTCCGCGTTCCACGACACGGCCAGGTTCAACAACGGTTCGGTGTTCTTCAACTATCAGATCACCCCAGCCTTGCGCACCGGTGTGGGTTACAACTACACGTCGCTCACCGGTCCGAGCTCGGCGCACTACAACCAGGTCAACCTGGGTGCGGATTACGCGCTGTCCAAGCGCACCGAACTGTATGCGCTGGCCGGCTACCAGAAGGCGAGCGGCAATACGCTGAACGCGAGCGGCAAGGTGGTGAGCGCACAAGCCTCGATCGGCAGTTATGGCGTGAATTCAGGGACGAACAGCCAGGAATTGGCGGTGGTGGGCATCCGTCACAAGTTCTGATTGTTTGTATGAACGGGCCGGTTACCTTGCTGGCAACCGGCCTTCCGAAGGTCTTCCTGATGCCTTCCAAACACCTTCAAAAAGCACAAAGGTGAGAACATTCGGGAGGCGGCGCACCATCGCAATACGTGAGCCGCGCCCCATCACTCCGCCTCACCCTCCAGCAATTCCGACGACGACTCCCGCAAGCATTCGCTGAACAGATCCGCTGCCGGCGCCGCGGTATCCGCGCGCCACACCAGCACGACTTCGCCCAGCGGTTCGAGCGGCGCGAGCGGCAAGACACGCATGCGTCCACGGCTCACGTGATGCCGCGCGACCGACAGTGGCAGGATCGACACGAAGTCGCCGCCGATCAGCAGCGACAGATTCAATGTCAACGAACTCGATTCAACCGCGCCGCGATCGAGCGGAATGCCGTGCTCCGCTAACGTCTCCGCGAGCGTCGCGAAAGCGGGGGAGCCGCGCAGCGGCGTAATCCAGCGCGCCGGGCGCAGATCGTTCCAGCTCACCGGCATATCCACCTTGCCGAGTGGATGGCTCGCCCCCACGACGAACACGAACGGCTCGCGATGCAATGTCTGCTGGCTCAACAAGCCCGGGTTGCCGGTGATGCGGTTGCGGCCGAGCGCCAGATCGAGCTCGCCTTCGTCGAGCATCTTGATCAGCTTGTCGAGCGTTGCTTCCACGAACGACAGCGTCGCCGACGGCGCGCGCCGCATGAACAGTTCGACCGCATGCGCGATCAGCGGCTGCGGAATCGTGACCACCGCGCCGAGGCGCACATGACCGGCTGTGCCGGTGGTCAGCGCACTAACGTCGCGGCGCGCCAGTTCAATGTGCCGGAGGATTTCGCGGCCACGCGCGGCCATCACTTTACCGATGCTGGTCAACTCGACCGCATTGCCGACCCGTCGCGCGACCGGCACGCCGAGCGCCTCCTCGATTTCGCCGATCTGTTTCGAAATGGCCGGCTGTGTCACGTGGAAGGCGGCCGCGACCCGCGTCACCTGGCCAAGCTCCGCAAGACTCACCAGGATTCGCAGATGCGGCAGCTTCAGGCCGCTGCGGAAGAAGCGGTCGATTGCGTCGTTTTCGGCGGTTGCCATCAGTGGATACTCGATGCACATAACTTAACAGTAATGACCTGCGCCCAAACGGTGATTTGCCGTATGGCGCTCAATCCGGCTAATCTTCAATATCGGCAGGACGGTAGAGCGTGAAGCGGGTGAGTCGAGGATAGCAGCTACGCTGCGATCGCATGACTCAGGGTATAACCGGAGCCGCTCCATGCGCCGCATCGCCGCGACCACAGCGCGCATTCAAGCGCGCGGAAGGAGACAAGTATGAGCACCCCTCTATACGGCGGCGCCGAGCGGCCCGCTGTGCCTGATGAACCGTCGGAACCGGCAGAATCCGCTGAACGCGCGGCGTTGTATCGAAAGCTCGCCTGGCGCATCGTGCCGTTTCTGTTTCTCGCCTTCATCGTCGCGTATATCGATCGCGTGAATGTGAGCTTCGCCAAGCTGCAGATGCTCACGGATCTCTCGTTGAGCGAGACCGTGTACGGCGCGGGCGCCGGCATCTTCTTTCTCGGCTATTTTATCTTCGAGGTGCCGAGCAACCTCATCTTGCATCGCGTCGGCGCACGTGTCTGGATCGCGCGGATCATGGTCACGTGGTCGATCGTCTCGTGTCTGACGATGTTCGCGAGCGGCGCGACCTCGTTCTACGTGCTGCGTTTTCTGCTCGGCGTGGCCGAAGCGGGCTTCTTTCCAGGCATCGTGCTGTATCTGTCGACGTGGTTTCCGTCGAACCGGCGCTCGCAGATCATTGCGCTGTTCATGGCGGCGATTCCAGTGTCCGGCGCGATCGGCGGCCCGGTGTCGGGTTGGATCATGCAGCAGCTGGCAGGCGTGCACGGACTCGCCGGCTGGAAGTGGCTGTTTCTGATTGAGGGGATCGCCTCGCTGATCGTGGGCGTTGCGGCGTTCTTTGTCTTGCACGATCGCATCGAGTCGGTGAGCTGGCTGAACAGAGAAGAAAAGGCGTTGCTCGCACGCGATCTCGAAGCAGACGCGCAGACTCGCGCGCATCAAACGGTACGCGGCGCGTTCACCAATCCCAAGGTGTGGCTGCTCGGCCTGCTGTATTTCTGCATCGCGATGGGCAACTACGGACTCGTCTTCTGGCTGCCGACCATGATCCGTGCAAGCGGTGTGGTGAGCGTGGCGAATATCGGTTTGTTGTCGGCGGTGCCGTCGCTGATCAGTGCAATCGCGATGATCCTTATCGCACGTCACGCCGACAAGCACGACGAACGGCGCAAGCACGTCGCGGTGTGCGCCGTGCTGGGGGCCGCCGGCATGCTGGCCTCGGTGCTGCTCGGTCAACACGTATGGCTTTCCATGGCGGCGCTGGTGGTCGCGGCGATCGGCATCAATTCGATTGCGCCGGTGTTCTGGGGCATTCCGACCGCGCTGATGGGCGGCGTGGGCGCGGCGGCGGCCATCGCGGTGATCAACTGCACCGGCAATCTGGCGGGCTTCGTGAGCCCGTACGTGATCGGCTTCCTGAAAGACACGACCGGCACCTTGCTGCCCGGCATGATCGTGCTCGCCTGCGCGTTGGTGCTGGCCGCGGTGATTGTGATGGCCATGCCGGCGGCGCGCAAAAAATCAGCATGAGGAGAGCAGCATGACGCAGCAGGTTTGTATGGTCACCGGGGCGGCCACAGGTATCGGCGCGGCCACCGCATTGCGCTTTGCGAGGGCCGGTTGGGCAGTGGCGATCGGCAACTTCGACGACAGCACGCGCGAAGCGGCGCTGGCTGTCGAAGCGCAATGCCGGCAACTCGGCGCCGAGACGCTGGTGTTCGATGCCGATGTCGGTTCCGACGCCGCGTGTGTGCAAGCGGTCGATGCGGTGGCCTCGACGTGGCAGCGCCTCGACGCGCTCGTCAACTGCGCCGGCACGACGCGGTTCATTGCACACGGCGATCTGGCCGCCGTCGACGATATGGAATTCGAGCGCGTGTATCGCGTGAACCTGATCGGCATGTTTCAGATGACGCGCGCCGCGGTGCCCGTGCTGCGCGATTCGTCGACTGCTTCGCACAGCACGGCGGTGATCAATATTTCGTCGCTGGCCTCGCTGAACGGCACGGGTTCTTCGATTGCCTACGCGGCCTCGAAGGGCGCGGTCAATACGTTGACACTCTCGCTTGCGCGCAATCTCGCCCCGCGCATTCGCGTGAATGCGCTCGCGCCCGGCATGGTCGACGATGGCTTGCCGCGTCGCGTGCTCGGCGAAGAAGCATACGCGAAGATCGTCGACAGCATGACGACGGTCGCGCCGCTCAAGCGCGTGTCGCAACCCGGCGAGATCGCCGACCTCGCGTGGTTCATCGTTGCGCATGCGCCTTCGATGACCGGCCAGGTGATCGCCGCCGAGAACGGCATGCTGCTGAACGGCTGAACGGCTGAACGGCTGAACGGCTGAACGCATCGAGCAGACGCACACGTACAGGAAAAACCATGAGCAATCTCCACAAACATCGTTCGCGCACCGTCACCGAAGGCATCACGCGCACGCCGCATCGCGCGTTCCTGCGAGCGACCGGCATGGACGACGCCGCGATCGAAAAGCCCTTCGTCGCGATTGTCGATACGTTCGGCGAGAACACGCCGTGTTCGATGTCGCTCGCCGCCGTTTCCGACAACGTGCGCCTCGGCGTTGCGGCGGGCGGCGGTGTGCCGATTCGTGGCTCGGCGATTTCGGTGTCGGACGGCACCTCGATGAATCATTCGGGCATGCGCTTTAGCCTCGTGTCGCGCGAGATCATCGCGGACAGCGTCGAGGTGTTCGTACGCGCGCATTGCTACGACGCGTTCGTCGGCGTGGCGGGCTGCGACAAGACGTTGCCCGGCATTCTGATGGGCATGGTGCGGGTGAACGTGCCGGGCGTGTTTCTGTTCGGTGGCGCGATGCTGCCGGGCATCGCACCGGACGGCACACAAGCGACGATCCTGACCGCGATCGAAGCAGTCGGCGCGGCGCAACGCGGCGACATGTCGCTCGAAACTTTGCGCGGCATCGAGAAGCGCTGCACGCCAGGTGCGGGTTCGTGCCCTGGGCAATTCACGGCGAACACGATGGCGATGGTCGCCGAAACGCTCGGCCTTGCGCCGCTCGGCTCGGCGATGGTGCCCGCCGTCTACAGCGAGCGTATTGCGATTGCCCGGCGTGCCGGCGAAACGGTGATGAACACGCTGAAAAACGGTGGTCCGCTGCCACGCGATCTGGTCACGCGCAAGAGCCTGGAGAATGCGTGCGCCGCGGTGGCCGCGACTGGCGGCTCGACCAATGCCGCGCTGCACATTCCGGCGATCGCGCATGAAGCGGGCATCCGCTTTACGTTGGACGATGTGTCCGAGGTGCTCGCCCGCACGCCGTTGATTGGCGATTTGCAGCCGGGCGGCAAGTACCTCGCGCTGGATCTGTATCACGTCGGCGGCGTGCCCGCCGTGCTGAACGCGCTGCTCGCGGGCGGTTATCTGCATGGCGATACGCTGACGCAAACCGGCGAAACGCTCGAAACCGCCTTGAAGGCGTTTGCGGGTCCTGACGGACGCGTGGTCCGTCCGCACAATGAGCCGCTCAGCGACAACGCCGGGCTGGTCGTGTTGCGCGGCAACCTCGCGCCGGACGGCGCGTGCCTGAAGACAGCGGGACTGAAGTCGCTGGTATTCAGCGGAACCGCGCGCGTGTTCGAAACCGAAGAGGCGTGCATGTCGGTCGTGTCGAAGCGCACCTATCAGGAAGGCGACGTCCTCGTGATCCGCAACGAAGGGCCGAAGGGCGGCCCTGGCATGCGCGAGATGCTCAGCGTGACGGCGGCGATCTACGGTCAGGGAATGGGCGAGAAAGTCGCGTTGCTGACCGATGGCCGTTTCTCGGGCGCGACGCGCGGCATGTGCATCGGCTACGTTGGACCGGAAGCGGCGGCCGGCGGTCCGATTCGCTTGCTCAGAGACGGTGACCGGATCCATATCGACGCGCACAAAGGCACGCTCGACGTCGAATTGAGCGATGAGGAACTCGCGCGGCGCAGCAAGGAGGTGGTGCCGTTCGCGCGTGGCCGCCTGGGCGGCGTGCTGGAGAAATACGAAGCGCTGGTGCGGCCGGCGAATCTCGGCGCGGTGACGCATTCGGGTGCGGTGGACTGGCCGTATGAGGCTTCGATCGGTGAGGATGAGGCATGAGCGCCGGCGTCGTGCAGGATGTCGCGCGAGTGGGATTCTGCGGTATCGGCAAGATGGGTGGCCCGATGGCATTGCGGCTGATCGCGGCCGGGCATGCAGTCAGGGTGTGGAATCGGTCGCCGGGGAAGATGGCGGAATTGACGACACAGGGTGCCGTTATCAGTGCGTCGCCCGCGCAGTTGGCCGAGGCCAGCGATGCCGTGATGCTGTGTCTCGGCGACGCTCAGGCGGTTGAAGACGTCGTCTTCGGTGCGCAAGGACTCGCGCACGCATCAATCGCACCGCGTTTTCTAATCGACCATTCGACGATCGCACCCGCCGAAACCCGGCGCTTCGCGCAACGTTGGCACGAACTGACGGGCGGCGCGTGGATCGACGCGCCTGTGTCCGGTGGCACAGCAGGCGCAGCCGCGGGCACGCTTGCGATCATGTGCGGCGGCAGCACGAACGATATTGCCGCAGTCGAACCGTTGTTGCGCGCCTATGCCTCGCGCGTCACACGCATGGGCTCCACGGGCGCCGGACAAGCGACCAAGCTCGCGAACCAGGCGATTGTCGTGACGACGATCGCGGGTATTGCTGAAGCCTGTGTGCTCGCTCAACGCGCCGGCATCGACGCGGCGTCGATGCCGGCCGCCTTGCAAGGCGGGTGGGCCGATTCAGTGCTATTGCAAACCTTGATGCCACGGATGCTGACACCGCCGTCGAGTCCATCGGGCACGATCAAAACGATGTTGAAGGATCTCGACGCTGTGGCGGAGTTGGCGCGCGAAGCTAACGCGCCGTTGCGCGCTGTCGCTGAAGTGCGCAGGATTTTGCAGGAAGCCGTGGAACGGGAACTCGGTGATGAAGATATCTCGCAGATCGTTCAAGTTCTGCTCGATCAGCGAGTGATGCAGTTGTGAGTAAGCGGAGGGCACTGAGCAACGAGCAACGAGCGGTGAGCAAGGAGCAAGGAGCAAGGAGCAACGGGCAACGGGCACTGAGCGGCAAACGCGAAGGCCGCTCGCACCGCCCGGCCCACCCTCTTCTTACCTGGGTATGCAGATTGCCCGGACCCATCCAAAGGTGAGGGTTTGCGGGAGTAGCCTTTTCTGCACCCTCGGTGCCACGCCCAGCATGCCTTCGCGGCCTGTCCCCAAACGCTGAAGGTGAGCGTTTTCGGGAGTCGCCGGATGTGCGCTGCGCGCCTGGTCCCGACCGCTCCGCGTTAAAGGTGAGACTTTTCGGGACCAGACGCGCGCATCGTACAGCGACTGTGCGAATCGTCCGATACCACGTTCCATATTGAAAGCGTTGCGCCTCTACGCCGCTTGATCGACATCGATCTTCCTGAGCCGCGCTATTGGCGGAGCGTATTTGCGTGCCGCACGATGAGATCAGAGGCCGGGCGCGACGCAATGGTTATCGCGCCCGGCGTATGACGATCGGCATATCAGCCGAAAGGTGAGGTTTTACGGGAGCCTGAAGCTTGCCGCATCAGCCCTGCTTCGCGACCTCGCGAATATCGGCCACCGGCGTTTGCCCGAATGCGTCGCTGAACGCGTAGTCGAGCAGTTGGGTCGCGCATTGTTCGGGCGTCGACAACTGGCCGTTACGTTTGAGGTCTTCGAATCTTTCGCGCATCGGAAACTGCTCGATGCCGCTGCCGCGAATTTCCGCCTGCATGTTCGTATCGATCACGCCTGGCGCGAGGCTGCAAATACGCAGCGCGCGATTCGCGTCGAGTGCCACGGCGCGTGCGTGATGATCGAGCGCGGCTTTGGTTGCGCAGTAGATGCTCCAGCCGGGATAGGCATTGCGCGCCGCGCCGCTGGAAATATGCACGATGCGCCGGTCGGTTGCGTCGACGCTGGCGGCGGTCACGGCGGCCGCCAGCATCAGCGGTGTGGTCACGTTCAGGCTGACGGCGGTTGCGATGTCCGCGGCGGCCTGGCCTTCGATCGGACCGATCGGCTGCACCATGCCCGCGTTGTTGATCAACAGGACGCTCTGCGCACCGCTGACGAAGCCACGTAATGCATCGGTTGCAACCCACTGCGCGACGCGCGTAGGGTCGGCAAGTTCGAGTTCGATTTCTTCGAGCAGGGCCGGGAAACGGTCTTTCAGCGTGGCGTGACGCGAGCGGGACAAACCCAGCACCGCGACGCCACGGGCCAGCAGTTGTTCAGCAAGAGATGCACCGAGGCCGCGATTATGGCCGGTGACGATCGCGCGGATCGGAGAAGAAGAGGTCATGTCGTTTACTTGTGATCGTGGGCTGGCGAGGCCGCTATTTTCTCACGCAATGTTTGCAAC